>JAWODD010000052.1:0-51737 GCA_046483445.1 Bacillota bacterium
CTGCTGACTTTGCGCTAACTTTAACCGGTAAGGCTGTTTAAAGGGTCCTCGGGTTGTTCGCTGACAAAATTTACTATTTTGTCGGGATCTATGCCGTATTGTGCTTTTAAGTTATCCACAGCAAAGCTTGACATTTATCATAGCATCTTATAGTGCCTGGTTTTGCGGTTTAATGTTATAATAACCGGGTGAACAAGTGGGTTTTACTTTAACAGCGCTATGACTCTTAACTGAAAGGCTGTATGTCTAACCGTGAATAATTTTTCAGGCAGCACTAATAAATTATTTGGCCTGCTGACCAGCGTGGTATTTATCCTAAACGGTGGAATCTTTTTTTTTCAGGCTTTAACTAAAAACCTGTTTCCGCCCTTGCTTCTGCCTTTGCGAGAAGCTTTTATGATTGACCACGCTCAGGCGGGGCTTTTGGTTACCCTGGTCTTTTTTGGTTATGCGCTGGCCCGGTATCCTTCAGGAGTAATAGCGGATCAGATCGGTTGTACCAGGACTGTGCTGATCGGTGGAGCGGCAATGGCCTTGTCATTTTTGGGTGTGGCTGTTTCAGCAAGTTACCCGGTTATGGTGGTTATGACTTTTATATTAGGAGTAAGCAGCGGAATATATGTCACGGCCGGTTACACCCTGGCCGTTGTCATTGGTTCCCGGGAAAAAGCCGCCATCGCTACTGCTGCATTTGAATCTTTTGGCATAATCGCAGGGATATCTTCACCGGTCCTGGTAACCTTGTTTGTATTATTTTTCAGCTGGCAGCTGCTCTTTGCGGTTACGGGAATAACTTTGATTGCGGTTACCTCGTTGTTTTTCTTAAAAAGGGATCAGGCTGATAGTTTTGAAGCAAGTTATGCCGAGCAAAATGGCACTGGTGCTTTTGCACCGGGAAAAAGTAGTTTTAGCTTAAGGAAAAAGTGGTCCAAAAGCGCGATCAGTGAATTTTTTAATAAAATTAAATCTTCAACAGTTATTTTTAAAGATCCCTTTATCAGGCGTTTTATAATTTGGAGCACCCTGGTTGGGGGATTGGGAGCGCTTTCCTGGACCGGCATAAATTCTTTTATTCCAACTTTCCTGGTTGAAGAGCGAGGTTATAGTTATGATATCGCCAATCAGATGTACATCACAGTTGCTGTTGCCGGGCTGGCGGCTAAGATTGGTACTGGCTGGCTGGCGGATCGTTTTGGTAATAATCTTGTGCTGTTCTTTAACCTGGTATTAAGCGTGGTATTGTTTGTAGCTTTAACCCTTACCGTGGGACATTATCAAATCCTGGTTATCCTGGCTCTCCTTGGGGCGAGCTGCTTGAATACCAATACCCTGATTAATTCATATGTCCTGCGTTTTATGCCACCTAAATATCAGGGGGCAGGGTTTGGCCTCTTTTGCACCGCCTATACGGCCATCTACAGCCTTGGCCCTTATTTTACTGGATATTTATCGGGTTTTATCGGCTTGAGCGCTGCCATACAGTTTAGTTCGATTGGCGCTGTGATAGCTGCAGCCTTGATTTTAACGGCCGGTTATTTTGTCCCCTCGCACCTGGTGGACAAAATGGCTTCAGCACACCAGTGATTGTTAAAATGTTCAAGGCTGCTATGAAATATTATGCGCTTCCTTGAAAATTTCCTAAAAAAAGAGTAACAATAAGATTAAAGATTGAAAAAGAATTATTTCCAGGACTAAAATGATTAAACTATAAACACCTTTATTCTATATATGAGAAATAATGCTCATAATGAGATTGAAAGCTGCCTTATTTAATTCAAGCTTTTAAAGCATTTGCAAAACTACATTTCTTAAATTGATAATTATCTATATCTTCGTTATTTGGCGGTTGAGGAGTGAAAAACCATGGTTATAGGAAAAGGGTGCTGTTTTTTTTGTTACAATATTGTTGGCATGTTATTTGCTGTCTATAATATTGGTTGTAGTAAAGAAGGTTTGCGTCTTTTAGTGATACAAGGGGATGGTAAGTAGGGATGTACCCAGGATGTAAAAAGTGTATAGTTTCAGCTTGCTACAACCATTGCTAAGTAGAATTAGATGTTTGATATTTTGGCTGCCTGATAAATATTTAATTATTGCTCAGTTTGAAGCTTCACCGGGTGTTTTTGAGGCTCCAATTAAAGTTTATTACCCCGCACAGATCAACAGGCTTAATGCAGAGTGTTATAAATCCTCATCTTGTCGGAACTCTTGATTGGGGTGATTGTAGGTGATTGTAAAGGATAATCTGAAGCAATAATTGCTTTTCAGCTGGATAAGAAAAAGGCGGGTTTTTTATGTACAGGCAAACCAGGCAAGAATTTTTGTGTATGTAATATTGTAGTAGAGAGGTTCTGCAAGCGAAGGAGGAGATTAATTTGGTTAGTCGTGATTTTGAGCCTTTGGATTTCCTAAAGGAAAGTGACCTGGAAAAAATTCATCAAGCCAGTCTGACTTTATTAGAAAAAAACGGTGTGGAGTTTCACTGCCAGGAAGCGCGAGATTTTTTGCAAAAGGGTGGGGCAAAAGTTGAGGGAGAAAAAGTCTTTTTCCCACCTGAATTGGTCATGGAACAGGTAGGCTTAGCCCCTAATGAATTTAATCTGCATGCTCGCAATCCGGAAAACAGTGTAATTATCGGTGGCAAGAACACGGTTCATGCACCCGGTTACGGGTCACCTTATGTAATGGATTATTATGAAAATCAGCGGAAAGTTGCCGGGTATGAGGATTATATTGCATTTACCAAGCTTTGTGGAAATAGCAATAACATTGATGTTGTTGGAGGTGTGCTTGTTGAGCCCTGTGACATTCCGGATTACATAAGGCATGCGAAGATGTTCCAGGCCGCGGTTAAGCATACTGATAAGTGTTTAATGGGCAGTTCCATGGGAGAAAAAAAAGCTCAGGAAACTTTGGAGATGGCCGGAATAGTTTTTGGTGGTTTAGATAAGTTGCGTAAAAATCCGGCTCTTATTACGCTGATTAATACGAACAGTCCTTTGCAATTTGATCCGAGAATGTTGGAAGCCCTTATAGTTTATGCCCGTAATAACCAACCGGTTTTAGTATCTGCATTAGCTATGACGGGGACCACCTCGGCTGCATCTTTAGCTGGTTCCCTGGTGCAGCAGAATGCTGAAATACTGTCTGGAATTGTTCTTGCTCAGCTGATCAATCCAGGGACACCGGTTGTGTTTGGTTCAGCTTCAAGTGTTATTGATTTGAGAACGGCTAACCTGGCAATTGGCAGCCCGGAATCTGTAAAGATGTTTTCAGTAATTGCCCAATTGGCCAGGTATTACGGTATTCCTTCCCGGGGCGGTGGTTCCCTGACCGATTCACTCCTGCCCGATGCGCAGAGTGGTTATGAATCGATGATGGTGGTGCTGAGCTCAATGCTGAACGGGATCAACTTCATGCTCCATTCTGCAGGGCTTTTGGAAAATTATATGAGCATGTGCTATGAGAAATTTGTAATTGATGATGAAATTCTTGGTATGGCCGGAACTTATCCCCATGTCTTTCCGATAAATGAAGACAACCTGGCTTTAGATACTATCATGCAGGTGGGCAGCGGTGGCCATTTTATTTCTGAAGAGCATACTTTCAGGCACATGAAAGAAATGCGTACCCCGATCATTAGTGCCAGAGAAACTTATGCTAAATCAGTTGATCACACTAATGCTACCGAGCGTGCTCATGAATATTATAAGAAGGTCCTTGAAAACTACCAGGACCCATCGCTTGATGACAAAGTTGAAGAAGAGCTTGACAAATATATTGATAATATCAAGGAGTAATTAAAGATTACTTAAACTGAATTAGGAAATATTACTTGTTGTAGTTATTGCAAATTAGGTATAGAATAAAGCGGCTTTCTTTGGTTAAAAGGCAGTCGCTTTTTTTATTGCTTGTGATGTTATAGTTTGCTTGTAGCTATTAATTAGTGTCGTTGCTTAACTACCTGTTTTAGAAAAAAACAAAATGTTACAGGTAAAGTGTAAATATTTTAAATTGCAGGAAATTGCACTTGTGTGTTGAAATAAGGGCAAAGATATCTACTTTTCAGTTTGATTAGGGGGTGTTTATTTGAGCAAAAGAGACAAAGGCGACTTTTCGCTTGTTCAATCTAGTGGTGACGAGGACATATATATACTTAGCAAAAATTTAAAAGAAAGGTGGTTTAATTACCTCTGGCAGGGGGCTGCTGCCGGGGTAGTTACCTTTGTAGTGCTTTATGTGTTTGTTGAGTTGATAGCCTTAGTTATTTTAGGTGGTGTAGGTTCGACTTTCTTTACTGTTTTTGCCCTTCCCAATCTCAGGACAACCTATACGCGAAATATTATCGGATCTTACCTGATTTGTATTTCTATTGGATTATTTTGCACTTATATCGATTCTCCCAGTTTAAGCGGAGGAGTGGCTATAGCTTCAGCGGCCTTTTTTATGGTTATTACAGATACCGAGCATCCACCGGCAGCTGGAGCGGCCCTCGGTTTGTCAATGGCCCCTAACATTGATGATGCATATAGTGGAGCAGTTTTTTCCTTTGCCGGAGCAATTTTAGCGGTGCTTCTGAGAAGGCTTTTGTTACCTTGGCTTAAAGATTTAGTTTAGTTGGAGTTTCAGGTATGTTTTATTATGAGCCACTGGCGATATTTATAAACTGGTAAAAGAATATATGTTTGATGAAAGACTGAAGTAACACTTCGAAAGAGAATAGTTCCGCGGCCGTTTAGCCTTTTTTACTTTTTCCAAGGGGTGAAGGGCTACTTCTTTCTGGTCAAAACATATTTTAAGCATTTTATTTGCCTCAATCGGGTTAAAGGTTTAAGCTGATGTGTTAAAAAGATTGAAAAAAAGGGTCCAACCCAGGTTCAAAAAAGTCCTCAAGATTACCTCAAATAACTCGAAAGACTCTTAGAAGAACAAGTGAATCGTGATTTAAAAGTTTTTTATTTTTTTCAAGGAGAGGGTTGATTTTATCGCTACAGAAAAAAGGAAACTTGCGTTTTTCCACGAATCAAGCAATAAATAAAAGGAAGGAGATGATTGCAAATTAGTATCTTAGCCTGGTTAAAAAGCGGCAACAATACCATTTAGCTGGTTGGGAAAATGCTAATTATTCAAATCCTACAAGCGTAATCAATTTTAGCTGTAATCATTACTATCATAGAATAGCTCAAAGGAGATGTTGAAAATTATTAGAACTAAATTCCAAAATTATATCAAACAAATCTTAAAAAACCTCCATGCAAATATAAATTACGAAACATGGATAATTATTATCATCTCTATTGTGATTGGCATTTCCGGTGGGTTGTTTTCTGTGCTTTTTCGCTTAATGATCGGTTGGTCAGATACCGGTTTTCATGAATTGGGAGAAGCTATCTTTGGTTTTCTTCCCGACAACTGGTGGATAGTTTTTGTACCTGCTCTAGCTGGATTAATAGTGGGTCCACTAATATATTTTTTAGCCAGAGAAGCAAAAGGACATGGAGTGCCTGAAGTTATGGAAGCTGTGGCACTTAAGGGTGGGCGCATGCGGATGCGGGTAATATTTATTAAAGCGATAGCATCCGCATCATCTATCGGTGCCGGTGCTTCAGTAGGGAGAGAAGGTCCGATTATACAAATGGGTTCAGGTATTGGATCTGTTCTCTCACAGTGGTTAAAGCTTAAAGAAGACAAAATTAAAACCTGCATTGGTTGTGGCGCAGCTGCTGGGATTGCTGCCACCTTTAATGCCCCTCTTGCCGGAGTAATTTTCGCCCAAGAAATTATCTTAAACAATTTTACTCCATCCACTTTTATCCCCGTTGTAGTTTCTTCTGTAACCGCTTCAGTAATCGCTCATGCTCTGGTTGGTGATATTCCTGCATTTATTGTTAGCTCAAACCCTTTAACCCACCCTTTCGAGATAGTATTATATGTTCTCTTAGGTATTCTAGCCGCCCTTATCTCTGTTCTATTTGTGAAAACACTCTACAAAAGCGAAGACATCTGGGATGGAGCACACTTCTTACCGGAATGGTCAAGGCCGGTTATTGGCGGGTTATTTATTGGCTTGATCGGATTTAAATTTCCCCAGGTCTTAGGAGTGGGTTATGAAACGATTGAGGCAACAATAAGCGGGGAATTATTAATGGTTACTATGTTCATCCTGGTTTTTACAAAGATCATTGCAACATCAATTACCTTGGGTTCCGGTCATTCCGGAGGTATTTTTGCACCCTCGCTGTTTATAGGCTCATCATTAGGAGGAGCATTTGGTGTTTTTATGAAACAATTATTACCTAATATTGTTGCCAATCCTACAGCATATGCGATTGCCGGGATGGGTGCTGTAGTTGCCGGTGCCACTCAAGCACCGATTACGGCAATTTTAATCATATTTGAAATGACCAGGGATTATAAAATAATGCTACCCTTGATGATTGCAGTAGTATTTAGTACTTTACTTTATTCATATTTACAAACTGGCTCCATATATACCTTAAAATTACTTCGCCGTGGTATCAATTTAATCTCCGGACGGGATATAAATATAATGAAACGAATTAAAGTTAAAGATGTCATGTCAACACCGGTGGAATTTGTAAGGCAAAGTGATAAAGTCGGGGATGTGATAAAATTTATGCATGATAGTAAGCATAATGGGTTTCCAGTTTTAAACGAAAAAGACGAATTGGTGGGGATCATTACTCTCGAAAATATCCGGTCAGTCCCCGTTGAGGGAATTATGGAATTACCCGTGACCAAATTAATGTCAACTAAACTTGTTTATACTTTTCCTGAAAATACGCTTGATGATGCTTTTAAGATACTAAACAATAATGATATTGGTCATTTACCGGTAGTATCCCCCAAAAACACAAAACAATTAATTGGATTTATAACTCACAGCGATCTTGTTAAGGCTTATGATAAAAAATTGCTCCCAATGGAAGAAGGATTATAAAAGCTTTTAGCTTTAACTAGCACTAAAGTGAAAAGTTTTTTGTACTTTGACAAACTCGTAAGGAGCATGCCTCGGGAGGTAGTATTAAAAGTTTATTCTTGCGGTGCGATTTATAAAAGATGAAATTTAATATTTGATTTTCTTGATTGCTTTTATAATTACGATTTAACTCTCATTAACAAGTTTTTAATTACATTCAAGAATGATGGGCACTTTATTTGAGCGCTGATAAAATAGTATAAAAGCAATCAGTAAATATAATTATCATCTTTAAAGATCTAAATGGAGGGTATTATTATGCAGTATCGCCAATTTGGCAGTTCTAATTTTAAGGTTTCGGCTCTGGGATTTGGTTGTATGCGATTTCCGACTGAAGATGGGGAGCCGCATAGCCCCAACATTAACGAAGAAGAAACAATTAATATGGTTCGCTATGCCATTGATCAAGGTGTAAATTTTGTAGACACCGCATATCCATATCACCGGGGCGAAAGTGAAGTGATTTTGGGCAAGGCTTTAAAAGATGGTTACCGGCAAAAAGTTAAGCTTTGCACCAAGTCACCTCTATTTAAAATTGAATGCGCAGACGATTTTAACCGCTATTTACATGAACAGCTTGAAAGATTACAGGAAGATTATATTGATTATTATTTGCTGCACGGGATAAACCGGGGAAAGTGGGATGATGTTATCGGCAAATATAACTTGCTGGAGGAAGCGGAAAAAACTGTTGATGAAGGTTTGATTGGTCAGATCGGTTTTTCTTTCCATGACAGTTATCCCGTGTTTAAAGAAGTAGTTGATGCTTACCCCTGGGCGATGTGTTTGCTGCAATATAATTACCTGGATCTGGAAACCCAGGCCGGAAAAAAAGGAGTACAGTACGCCGCTTCTAAGGGGATTGCTGTTGCGGTGATGGAACCTTTGCAAGGGGGCAAGTTAGCCTTTCCTCCCCAGCCAGTAAAAGAATTGCTGGAAAAAAGCATTCCCGGGAGGCCTTACTATGAATGGGCTCTGCATTGGTTGTGGGATCACCCTGAAGTGTCGGTGGTGCTGAGTGGAATGAGCACGATGGAGCAGGTAAAAGCCAATCTGGTAGCAGCTGATCAATCGGGGATAAACAGCTTGAGTGTTCCTGAAAGAAAATTTTTAGAAGAGGATGTTTACCAAAAATTTAGAGAGCTTATCCTGGTGCCCTGTACAAAATGCCATTATTGTATGCCCTGCCCGGAGGGAGTTAACATTCCTTTAAATTTAGGAATGTTAAATGATGGCTATGCCTTCGGTGACCTGGAGAGAAGACGATATTTTTATGAAAGGTTTGGCCGTAATGCCGAAAAATGTACTGAATGCAGGGAGTGTGAAGATAATTGTCCCCAGGGGATAGAGGTTAGTCGTTGGATGCCCCGGGTGCACCAGGTTTTAGGTGAGGGCAGTTCTTATTGATTACAGAATTAACAAAAGTTTTATCAGTGAATTATATTTTTTAATAATGATTTTGTTTGGATTAGCTGAAATGTATAAGTAGCTTGTCCAAAATGAGTCGACTAACAAAGTTACACATAACAGTTTCTCCATAATAATTGGACCTATTGTTAACTTTAGTTTATGGGGTACTTCGGCATACAGGATCCAAATACATGATATTTTATCTTTCTTTTTGGATAATCCTTAAGTTTAATAGGGTAGCCGAATGTTTTAGCGGACTGCGGCCTTAGCTTCGGTCCCTTTTATTGTTTTTACCTTTTCATCTTCCGAAAATGCGGGGTTGATTTTTGCTCTTTTAAGTCGGGTTGAGTTTAAGACCACGTTGATTGAGCTGGTAGCCATTGCTGCCGCTCCGATAATCGGGTGTATCAAACCGAAAAAGGCGGCCGGAATAGCCAGGGTGTTGTAAAACCAGGCCCAAAAGTAATTTTGTTTGATCTTCCCAAATGTGGCGTTGGAAAGGTTAATTGCCGCGATAACCGTGCCCGGGTTGCCACGGACCAGGGTTATGTCAGCCGCTTCAATGGCTATGTCAGTGCCGGTGCCAATTGCAATCCCCACATTTGCCTGCTTTAAAGCCGGGGCATCATTAATGCCGTCGCCAACCATGGCCACGATCCCGGATTGATCCTGTAATTTCTTGATTTCTTCTACCTTGCCGTCGGGTAAAACTTCCGCTAATACCCTGCTGATCCCGGCTTTGCGGGCAATTGCATTTGCAGTCCGTTCATTATCACCGGTGATCATAGCCGTGCGGATTCCCATTTTTTCCAACTCGGCTATGGCCGGGATCGAATCTTCTTTTAAAGTATCAGCGACAGCTATTATCCCGGTCGCTTTGCCTTCGATTGCTACCAGGATAACCGTTTTGGCTTCATCTTCCAGCCTTTCAATTTGCTCTTTGTATTGTTCATAAACAACCTGGTTTTCTTCCATCAGTTTTCTGCTGCCAATAAGAATTTGTTTGTTATCGACCCTGCCTTGAATTCCTTTGCCGGTAACTGCTGAGAAGTTTTCTGTTTCTTTTAAATCCAAACCTGCAAGGCGCGCTTTTTCAGTAACAGCCTGCCCGAGGGGGTGTTCTGAAGCTGATTCAAGGCTTCCGGCGTACAAGAGAAGATCGGAACCGGAAAAATTGTTTAAGGGGATGGTGTCGGTTACTTCCGGCTTGCCTTTGGTTATGGTTCCTGTTTTATCAAAAGCAATGATTTTTACATCCCGTACTGTTTGGATGGCTTCTCCTTTTCTGATCAAGATCCCGTTTTCTGCTCCCAGGCCGCCGCTAACCATAGTTGCAGTGGGGGTGGCCAGTCCCAGGGCGCAGGGGCAGGATATTACCAAAACGGCAATGGTGGCCAGTAAAGCCAAAGAAAATAGAGGCAGGTCAACATTGCTCCAGGGGAAGTTAAAGAATTCCACAATAGAAATGTGAAAGTCTGGAAAGATGGTCCAGGAAACAAAGGCGGCCAGGGCGATTAAAATAACTACCGGGACAAAAAAGCCGGTTACCCTGTCGGCAAATTCCTGGATGGGTACTTTTGAGCCCTGCGCTTCTTCGACCATCTTGATTACCTGGGAAAGAAAGGTGTCTTTACCTACCCGGGTTGCTTTTACCTTTAAAATCCCCTGTTTGTTAATAGTTGAGCCGATGACCTCGTCGCCCCTGGCCCTCTTCACCGGCAAAGATTCCCCGGTGGCCATTGATTCGTCTACACTGCTTTTTCCGTCAATAACCTCTCCATCCGTGGGTATTTTTTCCCCGGGCCGAACCACCATGAGCTGGCCGCTTTCTAATTCTTCGATAGGCACCTCGACTTCTTTTCCGTCAACTAAAATCCTTGCTTTTTTCGCTTCCATTTCCAGGAGTTTCTTTATTGCCTGGGACGCTCTGCCTTTGGCTTTTGCCTCTAAAAATCGGCCAACCAGGTGCAGGGTCAGGATTGATACGGCCATTTCGACAAAAGAGGTAATCGGGTACCAAAATACCAGTAAATTTAACAGGTAGGGAACCAGGGAACCCATACTAACCAGGGTATCCATGTTTGGGTTTAAGTTTTTAGCTGACTTTATCGCTCCCAGGTGCGTTTTTTTACCGGCGATAAAAATAACCGGAAAGCCTAGTATATAAATGATCGGCAGGTAATAAGGAATTTCTGCCACGAACATGTGGATCATCATCAAAATCATAACCGGGCCGGCAAAGGCTATTGAAAACCACATTTTTTTGGCGGCATGGCTTACTTTTTCCAGGTCTTTATCTTGCTCTTCCTTGCTATCTAATTTTTTTTTACTCTCGGTTACCTGGTAACCGCTTTCTTCAATGATGTCTTTAATTTTTTCTTTATTAATTTCTTCCGGTTTATGTTTGATGGTTGCTTTTTCTGTGGCGAAGTTGACATTTGCTTCAACAATTCCATCTGCATTTTTCAGGGTGTGTTCAAGGCCTTTAGCGCAATTGGCGCAGCTCATACCTGAAATGCCAAGAGTGAGCGCGCTTATATTTTCATCTGTAATTTCTGCTTCAAAGCCGCTGTTTTTAATTAATTTAACCAGTTCTTCCTGGTTCAGCCGGCCAGGATAGTATTCTACGTAGGCTTTTTCGGTAGCGAAATTAACCTGGATTGAATAGATGCCCTCTTCTTTTTGCAAACTTTTTTCAATACCCTGGGCACAGCCTGTGCAGCTCATACCGGAAATATTGAGTATTGCTTTTTGAGGGTTGTTTATAGAATTGGTCATGGTTATCCCTCGCTTTCTTAATACCTAATTCTGGTAGAATATATACTAACATATGTTAAGTTTAAATGCAAGTAATCCTGTCGTATTGCTTATGTTAAATAGTGTATATTATCCTGTTTGTTTGGCTGACGAAATTTTGTAGTTGTAAAACTGGATAAAGAGAGACGACTGCCTTGGAGAAAATTATTGCCGAACTTGAGCAAAATGCCGGCACGCAATTTGACCGGAACTGGTTGAAGCCCTGCTTGCAAGTTTAAGTGAGAGTGAGACAGGAAATTGGTAGAATTTAGCTTGAACCGGGTCAAAGATGGTTGCAAGTTTTAATTTAAAATAAATCTTTCCAATCGGGCAATCCTTCATCACCTGGTCCCAGGTTTTCCATTTCAAAAGATTCATCAATATTGGCGCTACCTTCTACTACCATATCTTCGTATAGATAAGCGCCGGTCCATGGGCTGCTGATATCAATATGACGTTTGGTAGTGCCCCCTGTGGTGCCCGCTTGCTGTTCTATTTCGAAGTAGCTTCCCACGTATTCTTCGCCCTTGACTACTTCAAGATGGCTTTCTTCGTCACTGACAAAACCAAAAGCGTCCTCTTTAACCTCACTTGATTCTTCGTCCTCCACATCAGGATCGTAGGGCCCTTCGGCAGCCTCAAAATCCTGTTCTAAACTGCCCGATTCTCCGGATTTTGCTTCAATTTGAACCGCCCAGATTTGATCGCTGATTTCTTCTTTTTGCCCATCTTGAAGATTTACGGAGGAGTTTACCTTAAGACCGGTTGAAAATATGGTGAGCATTATTACTGCAGTAAATAACGGAACCAGTTTTATATATTTTTTCATGTTTGTAATACTCCTTTGCTTAAAAAGCTCATCATAATATCAAGCTTTTTTCGACTCTAACACAGGGTTACAGGTTATGTCAATTTGATTGTTTTTGAAATGTTTATTAACAGCTTTTGATTATGTGCCGCTTTTCATTTATATTATTTCTAGAAGCGGTTTAGGTAGCGCTTAAAGGGAGGGTAACCGGCTTGTCGCGAAAAAGCCATAAGCTGGATGCGTTTTACCTGCCTTCACTTAAAGAAGCTGTGAGCTGTGGGATTGAAGCTGGCTTCAGTTTAAGCGGGATATTCCGCTTCCAGGGCGGTGATACCTGTATAAAGCTGGAGAAAAGGCAGCCTTAATTAATTATGTCAAGTATTTTTTGGCCAAGTTAGGTTTTGTAAGTCTTAGTAGCAAATACTTGCAAATGCGTTAATTTTAACGAATTTCCAGGAGCTAAACCTACGACCCCTTTCCTGATTTTAAAAAAGTCTAAATTTTAAGTGGGTAAAAGGCCTAAGTGCTAAACGGGTAGTGTAAATCATATATGCTTTTTAATAAAAGCATGGGCTTGTTCAATTAACCGGTGGTAATTTTGTTTCAATGCTTCTGAATCAGTGCCGGATCTTTCTAAGAAAAAGGGGAAAGTGTAATGTCCTGTTTGAAAAATTTCTTTTAAGATGGCGGTGGTTTTATCCCGGCGAGAAAGCGCTTTATTTTTCCCGCCGTAGACATCTTCTTCCTGTTCGTTAAACCCGAAGTCGTCGATCAGTAAAATGTTGTTATAGGGCATTGTCCCCAGGGCTTTGTGCAAAGTGCTCCAAAATTCAGAGGTTGACTTATTAAACCCCAGGTCTGCCGAATTGGCGATGTTAATTTTCTGGTTTTTCGGTGCCCGGGAAACCGGATTTGCTGCAAAGCCCAATTTTTTAAGTTCATTTGCAATGTGTTTAGTGGCTTCAGCATAGTGATCGGTAGCAATTATTACCCGGGCTTTGTTAATGCCGCTAAGATAATCAAAAGTGGATTTCCACTTCGGATCTATTTGAGAGTGAGCAAAATAATTTTCGGTGAACTTTGCAGCCGCTTCTTGAACTTGCGAGTATGACAAGGGTTTTTCCGGGTTGGAAAACTTTGTTTTGATTTGTCTGCTCAAAATATTTACGTAACCGGTGTCGGTGGTACTTCCCTTTTCCCAGGTGGGTCCGACTACTTCACTCCAAAAGGTGCCGGGGTCTGTTACCCCTAATTCGGCCAAACCGCTTTCTTCTAAAGCGCGGCTGATCACTTCGTTTCGGCTAAACAAGACTGTATCCAGGCTCAAAGTGCCGGCGAAGTCGAATATAACCAGGTCCTGTTTGTGATTATGCTTGCCTGTGCTTCCAGAAAACATGTTTTTTCACTTCCCTTGATTCAGCGGCGATTATACCTGTTCTCACCTTGTTTCTTTTTTGTTGTTTTGTATAATTGAGCTCAAACTTTCGGCTGCCTCTTTAGGGTTGGTTGCGGAACAAAGCGCTGAAACCACGGCAATGCTGTCTGCGCCGGCGCGGACTACTTCCGCGGTATTTTCTTCGTTTAAACCTCCGATTGCCACCAGGGTGTGTCTGGAGTTTTTACGCACCCAGGTAAGCCCTTCGAGGCCCCAGCTTCCTTTTGTGTCGGTTTTGGTCGGAGTTTCAAATATCGGGCTTACCCCCAGGTAATCGGCATCTAAACTTTCCGCTTCCCGGACCTGCTTTTCATTTTCAACGGATAAGCCGATTATGGCTTCTGCTCCCAAAAGTTTACGGGCCAGATCATAGGGCATATCTTCCTGACCGACATGAACCCCGTCAGCCCCTACAGCCATGGCCACATCGACCCGGTCGTTAATAATTAGAGGCACATCGTATGGTTCCAGTAATTTCTTAATTTGCTGCGCTTCAGTGATAAAATTTTTTGTGGGGAGGTCTTTTTCCCGCAGTTGAACCACTGAAACACCGCCCCGGATGCAGTCATAAACCACCTGTTCTAAAGAACGTCCCAGGCACAGGTCCCTGTCTGTCACCAGGTAGAGCCCTCTAATCTTTTTCTTGTTCATGATTCCACCCTCAGTTTTTCCTGCAGGTCTTTTTGATCCAGGTTATAAAGAGCGTCGAGGAAGGACGCCTGGAAACTTCCCGGACCGTTGCAGTAGTCGGCAGCTGCCGCGATTTCACCGGCTATTCCCATAACTGCCATAGCCCCGGCAGCGGCTTTTAGCGGTAAAGGATTAACCGCGGCAAAGGCGCCACACAGGGCCGAGGCGGAACAACCGAGGGCAGTAACCTTGGGCATCAGGTGATGGCCATTGTATATTTTAATGGTGTTATCTTTGTCCAGAATGTAGTCCACTGCTCCACTGATACATACCGCCGAGCCGTATGATTCGACAAGACGTCCTGCGGACTGCACCGCTTTATCGGAGGTTTCTGTGCTGTCAACACCGCGGGTTGTCGCTGCCGAAGCCGCTGAAGCGTTTATTTCCGAAGCATTGCCCCGGATAATTGCCGGGGGAGCGGCGGTCAGCAGTTCGTTGACAGTATCATTGCGCAGAGGTGTAGCTCCGGCGCCAACCGGGTCAAAGATTACCGGTACCCCTGTTGAGTTGGCTTTTTCCATCGCTTTTTTCATGGCCCGGATCCAGGGGTCGCTTAAAGTGCCGATGTTAATTACCAGGGCGCCGGCAATATTGACCATATCTTCAACTTCGTTTTCCGCATGGGCCATCACCGGGGAAGCTCCTAAGGATAAAAGGGCATTGGCGCTATTGTTCATGGATACGTAATTGGTAATGCTATGAACCAAAGGCACTTTTTCCCTGATTAACGATACGTCCTTCCAAATACTTTCAGCTGTAATCATGATTTAATTAATGCTGCCTCCTTTTTGGGGTTGCGGGAACCAGGTGAAGCCCGGCTGAAGCGGTTTAAACTACAAAAACCACCCGGCAGGGGCGGTTTTTTCTTTCTAACTCCCTTCGCCGGCATTACCCGGATCAGGTTTTCGGTCACTCCCACAGTAATAAGTTACAAGGGGGTATCTCAGCCCGGTTTGTCCAGGCTCCCGCTTATTAAGATTATCTACTGTTATGGTATGATAACTTTCCGGAAAAGTCAACCTTGTCAATAGAGTAACTTAACTTTATTTTACAGTTAACCATTGCCAGAAAAGGAATATAGCCAGATCGATGGTTACAGGTTTAGTTATGGTAAGTCTGTTTATTAGGAGAACTCTCTTCGTTGTTTTTGTGATTACTTCTTGTGATAAAGGTTATCTAAGTAGCCGGGAATTTTCCCTGTAAATTCGCTGGCCAGGATATCCATGATCACAACGTCATACTTGTTGGCACCCACCAGGTAGCCTTCCCTTCTTCTGCCCACTTCTTTAAAGCCGCATTTTTCATAGCATTTTATGGCCCGGTGGTTAAAAGAGAAGGTGAAAAGGTAAATACTGTTTAGGTTTAATAGGTTAAAAGCAAAATCGAGCAGTAACTGGACAGCTTCAGTGCCATAACCCTGGCCCCAATAGTTTTTATTACCGATAAAAGTGCCCAGTTCCGCACATCGATTAATATGGTTTACATTCAACAAGCCACCGGTGCCGATGAGCTCATCATGGTCCAGGTCGATCAGGGAAAAGTGGGGTCCATCCCGGGTCATCTTTTCGATAATCTCTTTTTCTTTTTCTAAAGTAATAACTTGAGGACTCAGGTTTAAGTGTAGGGTTACACCCAGGTCGTTTAGCCATTCGGTGAATTTTTCATGGTCATTTGGATCGATTGGAGATAAATAAACTTTTTCGCCGACGATTTTTTTGTAATAGCTCATCTTAACCCAGCTCCTTACTGTATTTTCTTTATTTTAACAGGGCTAAGACCTGCGGTAAAGGCTATTAAGTTTTGCTTTAATCCTGGCCTTTATTGGTTCGTCAAAATGGGGTTAAATTTTTGTTGCTTGTCCTGTTACTGCTCTTCGGCAGTGGTGATTGTGGTTTATAACCTATGGCAGAAAATGGCTGTTAATACTGTAATTTTTTTTGGTTTCCGGTGCAGGGTTGTCTTTTTTCACCGCGAATACTTACTCATAAGCAGTGATAGTCTTGTAATCAATTTGGCAGCAGATTTGTGCAGGCAGGAGGTAGATGACATTGAAGCAGAATCCGGTAGAAGACCCTTCTCCGCATAGTGATAACAGCAATAATCAGGAAAACGGCAGTGAACAATTTTCATACAAGAAGATCTGGTGGATTGGTTTCGGATTTTTGGGTGTACAGCTGGCTTTTACTACCTATAATGCGTTTTTACCCCTGATGTATCGGGGGTTTTTTGATTCCAGGGCTATTATCGGTTTGTTAATGGGCACAGACAATTTAATTGGGCTTTTACTAATCCCCGTCGTGGGAGCCTGGTCCGACCGGGTTAATTCCCCCCTGGGTCGGCGGCTTCCTTTTGTGCTGGTCGCTCTGCCGGTGGCGGCACTCACCTTTTTTGCCATTCCTTTTGCTTCCGCGATGCTTTGGACTTTGATTTTAACTGAAATTTTATTTACAGCGGCAATGCACTCTTACCGGGGCCCGGTTATTTCCTTAATGCCGGACCACACTCCCCCTGAAAAACGTTCTACCGGTAACGGTATTATCAATTTGATGGGCGGAATCGGCACCTTGATTGCTTTTGGGTTTCTATCTTTGCTTTACGACATCGATCCGCGTTTAACTTTTGGGGTAGGGGCTGCGGTTTTACTTGCTACCCTGTTTATTGTCTGGAAAAAGTCCGACACCCACCCGCCTTATATAGACACTTCTGTGGTTACTTCTAAAAACCCGATCAAAGAGGCGGCCCAGGGGATTCGCAAACTATTCAGCCCTGGATATATTGGTCAGTTGTTAGTTCTTTTGGCCATGCTCTCCTATTTTATCGGGTTTGCCGGCCTTGATGCCATGTTCCCCATATACGGAGTGGAAACCCTGGGTTTGACCGAGGGCCGGGCCGCATTTATCCTGACCACCTTTGCCGGTTCTTTCCTGGTTTTTGCCCTGCTGGCCGGTTACATCGGCACACGTTTGGGTAAAGTGCCCGCCATGTTAATCGGGCTGGCAATAGTGCCGGTGCTTTTCTTAAGCGCTATACCTGTTCGAGAACCGTTTGTAATTGGGGCGATTTTTGTAGCGGCCGGATTTGCCTGGGCGCTGGTCAATGTGCAGGCCATGCCCCTGGTAGCCGACCTGGGCGGCCGTGACCGGGTTGGATTTTATATCGGTCTTTACTATATTTTCACCATGGCCGGGCAGATGGTCGGGCCTTTTGTGCTTGGTTCTGCCATGGATCTTATGGGCAACCATGGGATGTTTGTTGCCGGGGCAATTGTATATGCCCTGGGCTTTGTGCTTCTGCGGGTGGGTCATAAGCGCCTCGATGCCGATCCTGAAGAACTGGCTCGCTCCAAGCAACTTAACGATGAGGCCGGGTTGGAAGGAAGCGAAGTAGGAGCAGGCAGTTAAATTAATTTTTCATTTGGTCCAGGATTGTTTTTAGCTCCTGCGGGAAATCGGTAATAATTGCCTCCACTTCTTCAGCAGCCAAATTTTGCATTTGTGCAGGATCGTTTACAGTCCAAGGGTAAAGGGGTATATGATGAAATTTAAAGCCCCCAAGGGTAGCCTGGTCCTGCAGGTAAATAAACAGTGGATGCACCGAATAACAGCCGATTGAGCGGGCATAGTGCCATGGTTCTTTAATTTCTTCGAGATAAAGCAGGCCGGTGCGAATAGCAGGGTCTAACCTGCGGCAGGTTATCAAGCTATTATGGTTGAAAGATGAAATAAGCACTCTATCTGCAAGGTGGTATTTTTCGATACACTGCAGAACTTTTTTTTCCAGTCCTGGATATGCGGTATGGTTATTTTTCAGTTCGATATTGAAAAGAAAACCGCTATCTTTGTAGCGGATTAGCAGCTCTTCCAGGGTTAAAATAGTTTCCCCGCTGAAATCATTAGCAAACCAGGAACCGGCATCAAGTGATTTCAGATCGGAAAGGACCTGTTTTTTAACCGGCCCGCTTCCGGTAGTAGTGCGCTCCAGGTTTTCATCGTGGATCACCACAGGAATCCCGTCTTTGCTTAGCTGGACATCGAATTCAATGCCGTTTGCGCCTGCTTCAACAGCGCGGTCGAATGCGGCCACGGTATTTTCAGGGGCAAGCGAAGAAGCGCCGCGATGGGCGATGATCAAGGGTTTACGGTTGGATTTATGACCGGGCTTAACGATAAAGACCATCTCTCTTAAGATTTATGCCATTTAATTCCTGCATCTTTATATTTGGCTTTCCTAGCCATTATATTATGCGAAAAGAAAAAATGAAATAGAGATTGGAAGTAGGGGAAAGAGGCGATTAATTCGATGGAAGCAAAGATTAAAGAGATTACTTTTTTCTTGCTTGATATGGACGGGACCATATATTTGGGCGATCAGTTAATAGAAGGGGCGGGGGAGCTGCTGCAAACCCTCGAAGAACAGGGTAAAAGGGCGGTTTTTTTAACCAACAACAGTTCAAAAAATAGGGAGGCTTACCGGGTAAAGCTTAAGAATATGGGGGTTAAAGTTAAGCCTGAAGATATCTTTACCTCCGGGGAGGCTACCGCTATATATTTAAACAAAATTTACCCCGGGGCAAAAATATACTTGCTGGGCACCCCGATGCTTGAAGAAGAATTTGCAAGCGCAGGATTTAAGTTGGATTTTGCAGGAAAACCGGATTTTGTAGTGTTAGGTTTTGACACCACTCTTACCTATCAAAAGCTCTGGCGAGCCTGTGATTATATCCGTGAGGGAGTGGCATTTATTGCCACCCATCCCGATATCAACTGCCCGGTGGAAGGTGGCAAATACATGCCCGATGCCGGCGCGATGATTAAATTGATCGAGGCTTCTACAGGAGTGAGCCCCCTGGTAATCGGTAAACCCAACCGTCATATGATTGACAGCGTTTGCGAAAAATACGGAACCGGTAAAGAAAACATGGCGATAGTGGGTGACCGGTTGTATACTGATATCCAGCTGGGTATTAATGCCCGGATATATTCTATCCTGGTATTAAGCGGTGAAACAACGCCAGGGCAATATAAAGCTTCAGATCCCAAGGCTTCGCTGGTTTACCTTTCTGTAAAGGGGCTTTGGCAGGCTCTAAAGGAATGAAGCCGAGGCAAAATTGGACCTTTAGAACCTGCTTTATTTTCATAAGCTCGCTCGTAAATTTTGTCCAACAATTCCCGGTTTTCTCCTGTCACTTAGATGCACTCCTTTTGATTTAGATCTATTAGTTAACCTTGCTTATTTATTATACCAAAATTTAAGGTGCCCTCTTTTTTAGCTGCTTTAACCTGGTAGAAGTATGAATCTTAATATGACTTAAGGTGAGTTAGGATATGACTGCGCAGTTGATCAACAGCCAAAGATGCGGTTACGTGACCTCTGTCAATAGCTGCAACCGGATGCAAATCGCCGTAAGATTCCTTTTGTTTTTCATAGCGGATGATCTGGTCATAGCGGCCCAGCAGAGGAAAAACGTTTTTATCCTTAACTTCCAAAAATTTATCTTTAAAATCCAGGATTTTTTCTAGCGCTTCCGGGTTGTTCCTGGCCTGTGGAGCAGTAAGTTTCCGGTAAATTGAATAAGTAAAAACGTCAGCAGGCTTGGTTCCTGCAAGCAGAGGAATATAAATATTTGCGGTGTTAAAAAAAGCCCGGTGCAGGTTAGTAATCCAGCCGCCCAGGCTGATTCCGCTAACTGCTACCCGGGTGTTTTTTCCAATTGCATAACGGGTAAGGTTTTCAACCATTATTGTTGATACGGCCATTACCGCGGTAAAAGTAGCCAGGTGTCCCATGTGTTTCATGTAAAGGCGGAAAGAGCGGTGATGCGGTGCCCGAACGACAATCAGGTTGGCGGGTACAGGCGGGTTAGCGGCAAGAAAAATGTTTTTAAAAGTGTTATTAACAAAAGGCTTGTTGTCGAAAGGACGTTCATTGTTGCCGTGATGGTAAATTATAGTTGGGTAATCGCTGCCTTTCCAGCTGGCGACGCGAAAGGCCGGATCCAGCTTGCCTAAAGCAGTTTGAGCGGGGACTTCGTAAGTGCCTTTGCCTTTTATATCAGGCCATTTAAGTTCCGTGGAATCAAGCAATTCTTCGTAGAAGGGGCTTTCCAGGCTGTCACGGTAGAGCTTATTCCTGTAAAAAAGAAAGGAAGCCAGGTTTACAGGAAAACTATCCATGAAAATGTGCTTGTTCATAATCCGGTTGGCTCCCCCCGGTTTGGTTGCCTAAGCATTTTATTTGATTCTATTTTGTATTGCTAAATATAATTCGGTTTTTTAGGTTTGTACTCCTGCATTTTTGTTGGCTTCAACATTTTGAGAAGTTTTTACTGTTATATTTCCATTTCAGCTTCCCCAGGCCAGGGAAAAACCGGCTACTACCAAAAGCAGGTAGACCAGGAGTCGGAAAGCTTTTTCATTAACCCTGGCATGGATGTATTCACCGGTTAAGGCACCCAAAAATAAAAATGGGAGCAAGATAAAGGTCATGCTCGCTGTTTCTGCAGTTACCCTTTCGCCAAGGCTGTAACCGATAAAAAGTATGCCGGTGACTATTAACCAGAGCATGGACAGGGTGCTGCGGAATACCGCTTTGTAGCTGAACTGCCTGCTGGCAAAATAAACTACCAGCGGTCCACCGGATGCGTAGATACCGTGAACAATTCCGGCAGACAGCAACCACAAGCTTGCCGCCCATGGCTTTAGCGGAACGGGAGGGTTGGCCATGTTCGAGTACGAATGGGAGGACAGGGTTCTGAAAAATTCAAACAGCCCCACCAGGACAACGAAAATGCCAAA
Organism: Bacillota bacterium; assembly: GCA_046483445.1. GTDB lineage: Bacteria > Bacillota > Dethiobacteria > DTU022 > DTU022 > B1SED10-74M. The sequence continues at coordinate 20,934 of JAWODD010000052.1, forward strand.
AATAGCCTCTAAAGCCTCGACAGGCCCCAGTAAAAATATAATTAATCCCAGGGGCATTCCCAGGAACATAAAGGGCAGAATCTTTTTTAACAGAATCGGCCAATCTATGGTTTTTCCATGGCGCCAGACCAGGTATATACTCATAAATATATTAACGGCAACGACCACGGGTACTAGGGTATCAAGGGGATAAAAATTAGCGCCCAGGGCTACGGCAATAACTGTGCCTCCAAAACCAGTGGCTGCTTGAACGGTTTGGGAAAGCCAAACCGCGAGCATCAGCAAAATCAGAGATAAAGAAAGGGGATTGAATAATTCTTTAACTAAAGTGAACCAGGTGTCCAAGGTCAACTCACCCTTGATTATGTATTAGTAAAAGGCCAGATATATCTTTCTGCATGTTAATATTATTAACATGAGCCGGATAATGGCAGCCAGTGAGACTGCCTGAATTTTTCCCGGAAAAATAACCCTGTCTAAAGCAAGTATATAAATTTAGACAGGGTTTACCTTCAAGGTTACGATAATTCCAGCACTGTTTGATCAGAAAAGTGGATTATTGCTTTGCTGGCTCGGCCCTGCCGAGATAAGCAGCAAGCAGATTTATAGAGGCTTCCAGGTCTTTCTTGTTGACCATTTCATTAACCGTGTGCACATAGCGGCAGGGGACTGACAAAGTGGCAACAGGAATTCCTGCTTTGGTTTTTTGAATGCCGCTGGCATCAGTTCCTCCCCGGGGCAGTATCTCCATCTGGTGGGGGATTTTTTCTTCCCGGGCGATTTCTTTTAACTCTTCCACCAGGCTATGATCGGAAATTGAGGCGGAATCCATGATTTTGATTGCTACTCCTTCACCAAGTTTGGTTACATATTCAGGTTCTTCTCCTCCGGGAAAATCCGCAGCCAGGGTTACGTCTAATGCAATGCCAATGTCGGGAGTAATTCCAAAGGCTGAGGTTACTGCTCCCCTTAAACCAACTTCTTCCTGGGTGGTGGCCACCAGGTAAATATCGGCCGGTTGGTTGCTTAATTTTTTGGCCGCTTCCAGCATCACGTAAACACCGGCCCGATCGTCCATAGCCTTGCTGCTAAAGTTGCCGCCGATTTGCACGTATTCCTGGCGCAGCGAAACCGGGTCCCCGATTTCGACATTTTCTTTTACCTTATCAGCGGGTAGGCCAATATCCACGAAAAAGTCTTTAATTTGCAGCTGTTTCTTTTTCTCTTCTTCGGTTAGGATGTGGATCGGCTTGGTGGAAGGGGTAAGATTGCCGATAAAATCTTTTTTTCCGTGAACGACTACCCTACGTCCCATCAGGGTGCGGGGATCGAATCCTCCCACAGGTTGAAGCCGAATGAAGCCTTTATCATCAATATATTTGACCAGGAAACCAATTTCATCCATGTGGCCGGCAATCATAATCTTACCTTTGCCTGAACCTTTTTTCAGGCCAATCAAGTTGCCCAGGGCATCGGAGCGGACCTCATCGCAGAAGCCTTCCATTTCTTTTTTGACCACTTCCCTGATTCTTTCTTCTCTACCGGCCACCCCGGGGGTTTGGGTGAGTTTTTCTAACAGTTCCAAGGTGAATCGCCTCCCTTTCGCATATAATAAATACAAGTCATCTAGAAAATCTATAAATGATAAAAATCAAAACAAGTCGTTTCTATTATATAATATAATGGGAAATAGTTCCATTGCCTGCTTAAATTCAGGAATAAGTCCCGGACGCAGCAAATTGTTTGTCTGACATATAAATATGACCCGGGTAACCGGGCCATATATTTGAAAAGCAAATTATCAGTAAATCATAAATAATACGAGCAAGCTCAAGTTGTTTTATCTGTCGGAGTTTCCACCTGCATTGCTGTGCTCAGGGGGACCATTGCTGTTGTTTCCGCCTGCATTGTTCTGGCCTGGTGCATTACCGTTGTTGCCTTTGGCGCCGTTGTCTTTCGTTGCTTCTATGTATTCCATGGTTCCTGGTTCTGGTTGACCTGCATCCTCCGGTTGACCTGCATCATCCGGTTTTCCTGTTTTCTCTGGTTTACCGCCCTTATTCTGTTCTTCACTGCCATTTTCTTCGGGGTTTTCACCATTTGTTACTCCGTTATTATCCTGTTTATCGGAATCCTCGTCGCCGTTATCGTTTTCATCCGTGTCATTCGTTTCTACTGCGCTGCTGTTGGCTTCCCTTGCAGCTTTGGAAACTGCTTGACCGAGTTCTCTTCCGAGCTCCCGGGCCCTTTCTGCTACTGCTTGTCCAAAAACTCTACCGTGATGGGGCGTTATATCTTCCTCCCCGCTTAGAGCATAGTGGACAGCTTTAGCTACATCCGATTTTTCGTCTTGATAAACGGATTCCTGGGCAGTTTCGGTTTCTTCCGTTCCGCCATTATCCTGGTTTTCTCCTTGACCGTTACCACCAAATGCCGTGCCACTTACAGCCAAAAGTATTATCAAAGTGGTGATAATAATTTGTTTCATCAATTATACCTCCCTGAAATTTATTCAGGCTTGATCCATTAGATAAATATATAAAAAATTATCCATTTAGGCAACCTGGCGATCATGGCTCATTGCTGAGCGTTAGACCCATGGTTTTGCGCACCTTTCTTTCGAAAGGATTGCCCTTTACTAATGGATTTACCTTCATCTTAAATATTAATGCAATTTGATTTGCTTGTCAAATTTACCTTCTAAAAAAATGATCCAGGCTTGCGCTTCTCAAAACTCTTTTTAATCGCTTAGAAGCCGCGGGTCTGGCCCCGCCAGGGCGGCTCTTTTCCCTGGCGGAATTCATCGACTCCGGGTCCACCCAGCTGGCGTAGTCTCCAGATGCCGTAAAGATAGCTGAGAACCAGGACAATAAGAATGACCGGCCAGCCCAGGAGGAAATTTATCCAGGCCAGCCGAGTCGGGTCACCGGCCTGGTACAAAGTTACCTGGATAAAAAGACGCAGTGCAATCAGGCCGCTCCAAATAAAAGTGACTTCCTGGTAAGCCGGTTTGACATCCTTGCGCCAGAACCAATCAAGGGGCCAACCACGGGTTAAATGGCTGGCCCAGGCTGCCAGAGGTTTTCCGATTAAAAGAGTTCCCAGGGCAAGTAGCAGGAGCAGTCCGCTGCTTAAGATGGTCGGAAGGAAATAGGTGGCTGCGCTGCGGGTAAGGTAGGTAAGACCGGCGGCGAAGGCTACCCCGAGTAACCCACCGAGTGCATATATATAGTTGTGTCTTTGCACTATTCGTCTAATGCTGAGTAAAATGGCAAGGCCAAGAGCTGCGACTATCGCGGTATCAAGGTTGAATAATCCGTTAATCAAGGCAAATAACAATGGAGGCAGCAGGGCGTCAAAAGTTTTACCGGAAGTAATCATTCTAAGTTCTCTCAGAATTTCTTTTCTTTTAATGCTCAAATGAATTAATCCTTTCCGAAAAATTTGGTATTTAAGGCCTTGTCATACATTTTAAGTTTGATGATTTTGCTTGAGCAGAGATTTTTTGCGTGCCCCAAGGAAAAACAGAAGCCAATCTTCTCTGCTCTGGTATAGCGTGATTAGAAGATAGGCGCTTGCGGTCAAAAAACCGAACACCATCATCAAAATAATCCAGATAATTGCAAGGGCAACGTTTTTTTCACGGAAAGCAATCCACATAGAAAAAAGAATAAATCCGACATAAAGATCAACCATAGAGACGACCCCCCAGGGGTTGGCCATCAGTTCAGAGCCATCATCAAAAAAATCTCCGGCAGTGAAACCATAAAAAAGCACCCCTGCCATTGCCAGCAATCCTAGCCAGGAAATAAATTTTGCTGTTTTCAAATCAATTCACCCTCCTCAAGAAACTTATACTTGATCTAATTATAATTAATGATAATATAAAAATATATTAATATCAAGATTAATGTATAATTGCTATACTAAATTATTTACCAGTATTTAAAATGCTTAGAGAAACTTAATAACTGGAAAGAAAAATAAGTCCAGGGGGAATGTATATCTGCCCGGGAGGCGCTAAGGATGATACCGCTTAATTTTAAATTTTCAAGATGAATATTTCCCGGCAGGTAATTTATGCGGTATAATTTAGCCATGGAACTTTTAGCACCGGCTGGAAACCTGGAAAAATTAAAAACGGCGGTTCGTTTTGGGGCCGATGCGGTTTATTGTGGAGCCGGCTCATTTTCGCTCAGGGCGCCTGAAGCTTCTTTTAACCTCGAGAACCTTGCTCAAGGAATCCGGTTTGCCCACGAACATGGAAGCCGGGTTTACCTGGCCATGAATATTTTTCCCTTTGATCAAGATTTTGAGCAGATGTTTATTTTTTTTAAGCAGGCAGTGGAAATGGGTATTGATGCCGTAATCGTTTCCGATCCCGGGGTCCTGGCTAGGGTTCGCCGGCTTTATCCATCAATGGAAATTCACTTGAGCACCCAGGCCAATACCACAAACAGTGAAAGTGTTATGTTCTGGCGAGATCAAGGGGTAAGGCGAATTATCATGGCCCGGGAATTGAGTTTAGCTCAGATTAAGGGAATCAAGGAAAAAGTTCCTGAGATGGAATTGGAAGCTTTTGTGCACGGGGCTATGTGCATTGCTTACTCCGGGCGCTGTTTGCTCTCACAATTTCTTACCAAGCGTTCCGCGAACCGGGGCCTTTGCACACATCCCTGCCGCTGGGAGTATCGCCTTAAAGAGGCAGGCAGGGAAGAAGAACTGGCCATCCATGAAGATGAGTGGGGCAGTTATATTTTAAACTCAAGAGATCTTTGTATGATTGAACATATCCCCGAACTTGCGGCGTCTGGTCTTGACGGCTTGAAAATTGAAGGTCGAATGAAAACCGCTTACTATGTGGCCGCGGTTACCAGAGTTTACAGGGCTGCAATAGATAGCTACTTTGCACAAGGGGAAGCCTACCAGTTCAACCCTAAATGGCTTGAAGAACTTGCTAAAGTGCCTCACCGCCCTTATACTACCGGGTTTTATTTACCGGGGAAAAACGAGGAGGCCGAGTATACCTTACAGGCATCGCCAATTAGAAACTATAACTTTGTAGGGACAGTTGAAACACATGATCCCGCCAAGGAAAAACTAATAATTGAAGCCCGAAACAGGTTTGCCGTGGGTGAAGTTTTGGAAATTCTCGACCCTGACCGGCCTGTTCCGGTTAATGTAAAAGTGGAAAAGATAACCAACGAACGTGATGGCAGCAGCCTGGAACAAGCACACAACAGCTACCTGGTCAGTATTCCTTTTAAAAATGAAAAAAGATTCCCGGTAAGCCGGCACTCCATCATCAGGGCTAACAGTGCCGGTGAGTAGCGCTTAAAATTGTATAGATATTGATCAAGTAACGCTTAAATGGTAAGGTTATATCAGGATAACCAGCAGGCTGTTTAGTATTAAAGGTACTGGCTGTTATTTAAAGGAGCTGTGAAAAGCATGAAAAGAGAACTGAAATTGATACCGGTGTTATTTATTATCCTCGGGGGGTTTTTTACTGCCGGCTTTAGTGATGAACCAGCTGATGAAGATCGTTTCTTTGATGAGGGTTTTACAAAAGAACAAGAAGTGGGCACTGAAGGGGGCACCACCAAACGACACATTGATCTCAGTAACCCGTGGTCTGGTGCTTACCTCTATGAAGACATGGAGATTGAAGGAAAAGCGGAAATTAAAGAATCATTTAGCATGGGTGATGTTGATAGCGGAGCAAATGTGGAAGCGGCCACCGGTGAAGAAAGCGGAACAAAAGGAGCTTCGGTAGAAGCGGAGCATCAACCAGGTGAAGCAAAAAATACAAAGACTGAAAGCGATGATAACCCTGGAAAAAGCGCTAACGATAATGATGCCGTGAAATATGAATTGAATCCTGGATCATTACCCGGGTGGAATGATTTGTTTTAGAAAAAGTTGTAAATAACACTGAGATCTAGATTTTTAGGGGCCTTATTGAAAGGCCTTTTTATTTTATGTTAGGGGCACTGGATTGCTGACAACTTAAAGGGATTTACCAGTTTTTGTTGAAAGTTGAAGCAAGAGGTTAATTAAACTTAACTATTAATCCAGGGGTAAATTCTATTGACTTCACTTAGAGAATCGGCGATGACAGGAGTTAGGTGGACGGCAATCAGCGCTACTTTTGCTACCGTCACCGCTTTATTATTTCAACTTATTAAAGCCAGGTTTCTTGTTCCCGAAGAGTTTGCTCACCTTTCTATTCTGATGATTATAATTGGGTTGAGCAGGAACCTGGAAGCCGCCGGGTTTAACCGCGGGGTGATCCAGAAAGATGCCGTTTCTTCCGAGGAAGCGTCATCCCTGCTTGTATTTAATATTGCCATATCCTTGTTTGCCGCAGGGGTGATTTATTTTGCCAGCGGTACGCTGGCCACTTTCTTTGAGCTACCCCGCCTGGGGCTGTACTTTAGAATTATGAGCCTGGCTGTTTTTTTCCAGGGTCCGGCCCAGTTTTTTATTGTTTTCCTCGAAAAGTATTTGCATTTTAAGTTCATTTCCATAATCCAAATCGTCCGCCAGTTTTTATTTGTTACCATGGCGACCATATTGATCGTAATGGGATGGGGAGTATTGGGGTTTGTGCTTGGCCATGTGGTAGCCACGATTATTTCCGCTTTTCTTTTTGCCGCCGGGGGGTTAAAAAACCATCTTGCTGCTCTTAAACCATACTTCGGAATTAATGAACTGCGCCCTTTTGTTAAATTCGGCATTTTTGTAACCGGCAGGCAGACTTTAAATGTGGTAACCAGGCAGCTCGATGAACTGATTATTTTGCATTTCTTGGGGCCGGAGATTATGGGGGTTTACTTTTTCGGCAAAAATATGCTGGAGCGGCTCAGGCAGCTTGTCAATATGTCCTACTACCGTCTGGTATTTCCCTTATTGTCGCGTTTAAAACATGACCAGGAAAGGCTTTCGGAAGCTTATTACCGGATGAGCAGGTATCTTTCTTTGCTTGCCTTTCCTGTATTTATAGGGGTTTCTCTTACCGCCCATTTATTTGTGCCGGTTGTATTTGGCGAACAGTGGACGGACAGTATCATAGTTTTCCAGGTCTTTTCGGTTGTTTTTATCTTTAAAATTCTTACCGGAATTTTAGCCGGCAACCTGCTTTATTCGGTCAACCAACCCGGCACTGTCTTTAAACTGGATCTTTTAACCGACCTGGTATATGTTTCAGCCTTGATACTTCTGGCGCCATGGGGTATTGATGTGGTTATAGTTCTTTACGTGATCTACCAGCTGCTTAAAGCCCTGGCCATGCAGATTGCCGCTCATCGCCACCTATCTTATCAAATCTACCAGTATGTTTCTAATTTTAGTGTGCCGCTTGCTTTATCCCTGGTGATGGTGCTGGCTGTGCTTGGCTTTCAATTTGCTGCCGCACCTTTGCTTAACCCGGCGATGTTGTTGGCGGGATCTATAGTAGTGGGAGCATTAGTCTACGCAGTGATGACCTGGTTATTTGACAAACAAAGCGTTAAGGATTTTAGGGAAATGGTTTTATACCGCAGTGTGGGTTAATTGTTTGTACTTTGTTATTATTACTTGCAAAATATAATAAAGATCTGCGAAACTAAAGTAAGAAGATAATCGGGCATGAAAACTTTAAAAATGGATCACCAAAAGGAGAAACAATGGCCAAGCACCTTGTTATTGTGGAATCACCGGCAAAAGCGAAAACGATAAATAAGTACCTCGGGAAGAATTACCTGGTCAAGGCTTCAATGGGACACGTCCGTGACCTGGTAAAAAACAAGCTGGGTGTTGATTTGGAAAATAACTTTAAACCCCATTACGTTAATTCCCGTGACAAAAGCAAGGTAATCAAAGAGTTAAAGGAAACAGCTCAAAAATGCGACAGCGTGATCTTGGCCCTCGACCCTGATCGGGAAGGAGAAGCGATTGCCTGGCATTTGCGTGAACTTCTAAAAAAAGAAGTCGGGAATGAAAATCATTTTTCCAGGGTGACTTATAATCAGATTACCAAATCTGCTATTGAGAAGGCCTTTGCCGATCCGGGCAGTTTAGATATGGATAAAGTCAATGCCCAGCAGGCCAGGCGAGTGCTTGATCGCCTGGTTGGCTACCAGGTGAGCCCTCTTCTCTGGCGCCGGATCCGTGGAGGGAGCAGTGCCGGAAGGGTGCAGACAGTTGCTTTAAGGCTTGTTTGTGAGCGTGAAAAAGAAATCTTAGGATTTACCCCGGAGCCCTACTGGATATTTAAAGCCCGGGTTAGGAAAGAAGTTGAACCAAAAGAGCCTTTCGAAATAACCCTGCACAAGATTGATGGCAACAAGGGTGAAATATTTGATCGCGAGCTGGCCCAGGATCTCCTGGGCGATCTGGAAAAATGCCTTTTAAACGTTGACTCCATAAACGTTAAAGAAGTAAAAAAGCGGCCGCAGCCGCCTTTTATCACCTCAACCCTTCAGCAGGCGGCTTCAAGCGCTTACGGTTTCCAACCAAAAAGGACTATGTCATTGGCGCAAAAGCTGTATGAAGGAGTTGACCTGGGAGGCGGCGAAGGGCCCACCGGTTTAATTACTTACATGCGCACAGATTCTACTTACCTGGCCGGTGAAGCGGTAGACCGGGCCCGGGAGTGTATTCGAAAGAGTTACGGGGAAGAATACTTGCCGGCTAAACCGGTTTTTTACCGCAGTAAGGAGAGCGCCCAGGAAGCGCATGAAGCAATTCGCCCGACCGACCCGTCCCGCACCCCGGATACTTTGCGCGCGGTCCTGGGGGATGCCGAATGGAAACTATACAGCCTGATCTGGCGCAGGATGATGGCCTGTCAAATGGTCCCGGCCCGCATTGAACAAACCACTGTTGACATAACTACCGATAGCACTGTCCATAACTATATTTTCCGGGCCAATGCTTCAAGAATTATTTTTAAAGGTTACATGGCAGCCTGGGGACGCGGTTTGGAAGAAAGTGAAAACGAAGAGGAGGAATCTTACCTGCCCCCGCTTAAAGAGGGAGAGCCCCTTGAAGTTTTAAAATGGCTTCGGGAAGAAAAAGAAACCCAGCCACCAAAACGCTTTAGTGAAGCGGCCCTGATTAAGGAGCTGGAGAAAAACGGGGTAGGCAGGCCTTCAACCTATGCCACGATTTTAACCACACTCTACAACCGGGACTATATCAGGCGGGAAAAACGCAGTTTGCAGCCTACCGAGGCAGGCATGGAGGTCAATGATTTTTTGGTAAACCGCTTACCGGAACTGTTTGCGGTTAAATTTACCGCCCGCATGGAAGAAGAACTTGATGAAATAGAAGAAGGTAAAGTGCACTGGACCGAAATGATGCAGCAGTTTTACGAACAGCTGGAAAAGTGGATCGCGGAAGCAAAAGCATTGAAGATAGACCGCAAAGAACTAAAAACCCTGCTTGATTTGGCTGCAGAAATCAAAAATTTTAAGCCCCCGGTCAAGCAGGGTAAAAAAACTTATGACGACCAGGCATTTACCCGGGAAATCCGGGATGTATTTGAACAAAAAGGAGAAATAACCGAACGCCAGGTTGAACATTTGCGCAGGGTAATCGCCCGCTACCGGGGGCAAATAAATTCGCTTACCGATCAGAGGGCAGAGGAACTAAATTTGACGGATTTAATTGCCAGGGAAGCTGAAAATAACCGGCCTCCCGATGAAAAGACGTGGCTAAAATTAAACATGCTCGGAAAAGTGGAATTTGCCCCGGCCAAAAAAGTTGGCAATAAGACTTATAATGACCAGAAATTTGTCAACAGTTTGCGCAACCAGGTAGAAGGCGGCAGGCGCTTAAGCGGCAACCAGGAAAAGCATCTTGAACGGTTGATATATAAATATGCCAGGCAAATTGAAAATTTTGAGCAGCAAGCTGAAAAAGCCGGACTTTCAACTGAACTTGAGGAAGATCATGAAAGCGGCCCGCTGTTGGAGGTTCTAGAAGAAATTAAGCAATTTAAGGAGCCTTCAACCCGGGGTAAGAAAACCTGGGATGATGCTGCCTTTGCCAGCTCCCTCAAAGAGCAGTATACAACAAAAAAGTCGCTAACTACCCGCCAACGTGCTGCCCTTAAGAAACTGCTTGCCAAATACCACGAACAAATTTCCGGTTACGAAGAAAAGCGTAAAACTCTTGATCTGCCTCCGCCGGGGGGTGGTGCCGGAAAGGGAAAAACAAAGAAAAAGAAACAATAGCAGCGAAAGGGATCGCCGGCAATTTCTCGAATTATATGAATATAGGTTCGTTTATGCAAATTCCTGGGAGGGATTAACTTGCCGTTAAAGCTATTGCACACCGCCGATTTACACCTGGGAATGACTTTTAAGAACCGTAATTACCCCGAAGACGTGCGGGAAAAGCTTATAGAGGCAAGAGTTACCACCCTGGAACGATTGGTGGAGCGGGCCAATGTTGAAAAATGCGAGCTTATGATTATCGCCGGAGATCTGTTTCACCGGGCCAATGTTGCTTCCGAAATTATAAAACGCACTTTGGGCATTTTAAATAAATTTCAGGGCTGTCTAGTCTTGTTGCCCGGCAACCACGATTATTATGACCCCTATGGTTCGCTTTGGCCTGAGTTAAGCGATAGGGCTTCGGAAGACTTTGTTTTACTGACCGAGAAACAACCTTACCCCCTGCATGATTATGGAATCGAGGCCGTATTATATCCCGCACCGTGCACCGCCAAGCATTCTCCACAAAACAGCCTGGAATGGATCAGGGATCTGCAAGAAAAGCCTGAAGCCTGCTGGCACATCGGGGTGGCTCATGGGACGGTGAGAGGCATTTCCCCTGACTTTGCAGATCAATATTATCCCATGGCAGATCAAGAACTGGCTTCTTTGGGCATGAATACCTGGTGTTTGGGGCATACCCATGTGCGTTACCCGGATCAACCGGAAGCCGAAAGGATGCCTTTCCTTTACTGCGGAACCCCCGAACCCGATGGATTTGACTGCCGGCACGGTGGCTACGCCTGGATTGTCGAAATGGATGATCATGGCGGTGTTTTTAGCCGCGCCATTGAAACAGGATATTTCCGTTTTTATGAACTGTACAAACAAATAATGAGCCGCCCGGATTTAGAACAAATAGAGCATGAACTGGATTCATCATTTGACCCTCAAGCTACCCTGGTTAAATTAAAACTGGTCGGTTCACTCCCGGAAGATGATTACAAGTCGCGCCGGTTACTTTTTGACCGGCTTCATGAAAAATATGTCTACATAGAAATTGATGACACTGAATTGACTGTGGAGATAACCCCGGAATTTATATCCGCCAATTATCCCCAGGCGTCTTTTCCCCACCGCCTGCTCAGCAGGCTGGCAGAGAGAAATGACCGGGAAGCCCTGCAGATTGCTTATCGCCTGATTGAAGAGGTGAAACAATGATTATAAATAAAGTGCGGCCGGCTCCCTTTGGAGCGCTCAGCAGTGAAGAATATACTTTTGGCCGGGGGTTAAATGTGCTTTTAGGGCCAAATGAGGCCGGTAAAAGCACCTTGATTAACGCCATTTTTGCCGCTCTTTTTACCCCATCAAACGTTAGAAAATCCAGCGATGACTGGAAAAAAACAATCCAAAACAGCATGCCCCACCCGGGTGGCGATACAGCCAGGGTAGAACTAGAGTTTGAAGACGAAACTCAAGGGGCAATCACTTATTCCTGTTCCTGGGGAGCGAGCAAAGATAATCGCCTGGTTATTTCCGGGGAAATTGAAATTAATGATCCGGAAGAAATTCAAAGCCGCCTGCAAAAGAGTTTGCGGTATGGTCGCGCAACCTACCAGGCTGTGCTTTTTGCCCGGCAGGAAGAAATGAACCAGACTTTTACGCGGTTAAAGAAAAATCCTGAGGCAACCGCATCGCTTTCTGATCTGCTCCGCTCGGCATTATTTGAAGCGGGCGGAGTCTCCCTGGCAAAATTGGAAGAGCTACTGGTTGAAGAATACAGGCGGCTTTTTCAAAACTGGGATTTAGACCTGGACGGACCGCGGGGTGGACGCGATATCAACAATCCCTATAAAAAACAGGTAGGCAAAATTTTGCAGGCCTATTACTGGAAAGAACAGCTGCGCCGCAAGCTAAATGAGACCCTGGCCCTTGAAGAGCAATTTGATGAGAAGAGCCGGCAGCTGTCTGAAGCCAACCAAAAAAAAGAGCAGTTGAAGCAGCAGTTAAAAGAAATGGAGAAGCTCGAGGATGATATGCGACAGCGCAGTAAACTGGAACCGGCTCTTGAATCGGCCAGGGAGAAGGAAAACCGCTTAAGAAAAGTTATGGCGGAGTGGCCCAGAGTCGAAGAACGGGTGCAAAGCCTGGAAAATGAGTGTGCCGCCCAGGAAAAACAGCTGAAAAAGCTTCAAGAAGAATTACAGGAAGCAGAAGCCATTTTAAATGCCCGCGAAACAAGAAATTTGCTTCAGCGGGCAAAGCCTTTGCTGGAGGAAATAAAAAGACACGAGCAATCTCTTTCACAGACGCCTCATTTGAATGAAGAGGATTTACAGTATCTCGAAAACAAACAGCAGGAACATGAAAGACAAAAAGCAGTGGCCGAAGCAATGAAATTGAAAGCCTCTATTCAAACGAAAATACCCCTGGAATTGACAGTTACATCAGGAATGGAGCAAACCCGCAAGATTGTAGTTGAGCAGGAAGAACTATTGCAAGGAAACGGCCGCCTGCTCTTGGAAAGTGCCGATTGGAAGATAAATATTCAGTCCGGTGAAAAGGATGTGGAAAAGCTAATTAAGCAGGCGGAAAGAGCAAAAGAAGATTTCAAAGTGAAGCTTGAAGAATTTGCTCTTAAGGAACTTGAAGAAGCCCGGTCAATTGTTAATAAACGCAATGAAGTGAAAAGCGCCCTGGATAAAAACAGGTTCAGGTTGAAAGAATTGCTGGGAGACCTTTCTTTTGAGGAAATTGAAAATAAAGTTTCAGAGCAGGGTCCTGATAAGTCAGTCCGTGACCCGGAACAAATCAAAGCTGATTTAGAAGAAAGCAAAGTCCAGTTAGAAACCTTAAAGTATAAACTTGAACAGGAGAAAGGCAAACTTGAGGAATGGCAGAATGAGTATACTAGCACCGATGAATTAATGCGCAAACTGGTGGCATATAATCGGGAGACTGAAGATATTGGTGAAAAGCTAAATAAACTGGCCCCGCTTCCCCAGGAGTATAATTCCATCGATCAGTTTTTTGTGAAGCTAAAAGAAATGCGCAGTGAAAGCGAGCGAATCAGAGAGCAAATAGATGCTTTAAAAGCAGAACTGATCGAAGTGCAAAGAAAGATGCCTGATGAATCAACCGAAGAGCTAGAAGCGGCATGGAAGGAGGCGGAAAGTAAATTTGCCCGGCTTAGAAAAAGAGGTCAGGCCGTTAATACGATTTGGGAAGAGTTTCGCAACCTTAAAGAAGAACTTGATACCGATACTTATAAGCCCCTGGCCGATTCATTTGCGCATTATCTAAGTTTGTCTACAAATAATCGCTACAACCTTGCGGAACTGGACGGGGCTTTGCCCGGAAGGATTACGAGTGTCCAAAAAGGGCAAACTATGCCTGTAAACTTGCTTTCAGCGGGAACCACCAGTGGAGCAGCCCTGGCTTTAAGGTTGGCCATGGCTGAATATCTACTACAAGAACTAAACGGTTTCCTGGTAATGGATGATCCCCTGGTTAACCTGGACCCGGAAAGAAGACAGTCGGCGGCCAGGGCTATCAGGGAGTTTGCTGATAATAAACAAATGCTTGTGGCCACCTGCGATCCGGACACTGCAGATCTTTTGGGTGGAAGGATTGTGTCTGTTTAAAATTACTTTTTAAACGTTTGATTGGGTCATAATTGGATTAAGGCTTAGTAACAGAAAACGAGTTGTTTTGCATTTTTGTTGGGCAGTTTTGTAATTATATGCAGCTATTTTATCAACAGGAGGTATTTAGGATGTGGTATCAGAAAGGTGAAAAAGGAAGGACCTATATTGGCAGAATCCCGTTCCGGGGGGATTTGCTGGAAAACATTCAGGAATTTGCGGCCAGGGAAAAAATCAGCTGCGCCAGGGTCGAAGCAATCGGTGCTGTGGAAAAAGCGGTAATAAGCTATTATAATCAAGATAAGAGGGTTTATGAAGATCGCCACTTTGATGAACATTTAGAAATTATGGGTTGCCTGGGTAATTTAAGCCTTCGCGACGGCAAACCGGCTGCCCATTTGCATATCACCCTGGGCGATAGCGAGGGCAGTCTAAAGGGCGGGCACCTGCAAAAAGGTACCGTGGTATTTGCCGGAGAATTTGTTATCGAAGAGATCGTCGGTCCTGAACTGCACCGTGAATACGACCCGGATACAGGTCTGCCGCTATGGAAAAAAGATAGTTAAATTGGTTATCCCTAAAATCGATGAAGCTGAGGTAAGCTGTAAGCAATAATGAGAGTGTAGCTGGATTAAGTTTGCCCGATTGGTTATTCAGTCCGCAGGTCCGACTGGTTAAATTAGAAAGCCGGGGAGGGTTAAAATGTTTAGGACTCTGGAGCAGGGCGAATATGAACAGGTGATATACGGGTATGATAAGTTTTCCGGCTTGAAGGCGATTATTGCTTTACATAACACAACCCTTGGGCCCGGATTTGGGGGCACCCGCATGATGAATTATGAAAGTGATGATGATGCCCTTAATGATGTGTTAAAGTTGTCCCGGGCCATGACCTATAAAAATGCTGCAGCCGGGATTGATTTTGGAGGCGGCAAGGCGGTAATTATCGGCGATCCCAAACGGGATAAAAACGAAGATGTCTTAAGGGCTTTTGGCAAACTGATTGCCACTTTGAACGGGCGCTATATTACCGGGATTGATATCGGGACAGTCGAAGAAGACATGGTGGTTATATCCAAAGAAACAGCATGTTGTGTTGCCCTTCCGGAATCTTATGGAGGGGTGGGAAGCACTTCGGCTGTAACTGCTTACGGCTTGTTTCAAGGGATGAAAGCCGCGGTCGGTTATGTTTTCGGCGAACAGTCTCTTAAAAATAAGTCAGTAGCTGTGCAGGGATTGGGCAATGTTGGATTGGCCCTGGCCCGCTATTTGCACGAGGAGGGGGCAAAAATATATGCTTCTGATATAAGTGAGGAATGTATTAACCGGGCTTTAAAAGAATTGACTCTTGAAATTGTTCCACCGGATCAGATCTATGCCCTAGAGGTGGATATTTTTTCGCCCTGTGCCCTTGGCGGAGTGCTTAATGATCAAACCATTCCCAGGCTTCAATGCAAGCTGATTGCCGGAGGAGCCAACAACCAGCTCGAGAATGATGAGAAACACTGGAGCATGTTAAATGAAAGAGGCATCGCTTACGGGGTGGACTATATTTTAAATGCCGGCGGGGTTATCGCCAACTCCCACCAGTTTATCGGCTATATCAAGAAAAGGGCTTACGAAGAAGTGCACTCAAATATTACCAACAATATCCGGAGAGTTTTTAAAATCGCCGAGCGGGATCAAATTAGCACCGTGGAAGCGGCAAATAATCTTGCCGAACACCGCCTGAGGATGGCGATAAACCGTAAGAAATGGTATTTCAGTTAAAAATATATTCTCCGATTTTGGTTGCTTAGTCGAAAATTACCAAGGAGGTCTGCTGTGATGAAAGATCTTTTGAAAGTGGAAGTTTCCCGGCTTGACGAGCTTAATGAATTTATAAGCGATCCCAATAACCCTTTGGTCAATGAATTGCTTAAAATAGTGAACAAGTACGGGACCCCGGAGCAGATTAATGCCCAGGCGCGAGAAGCCAGGAAACTTCCCAACCTTATTCAGCGTCTTGATAATATGGATTCGCCTTATCTTAAGGACCTTGAGTGGTTGATGGAGCAGAAAGATAAAGGAGCTTTTGTTCCCGTTTCTCAATTTTACCGTAGTGTGCTCGGTGATGATTATGATTTTACGGGAAAATCATTCAATGAAAGCAACGCGGTGACTTTAGAAATCAGCGCCCTGCAGTATTTCCCCTGGTTGATCAGTGAAGCCAGGCAGGCTGTAGAAAACCGGGAAATTATGCCCGGCCGCTACATCCGGGTTCGTAAAATGCGTGAACAGGAAGGCGACCAGGGGGACCCGTTAGCGGTGGCGGCGGCAATGCAGATTATTGGGGCCAGCTACGTAGAAAGCCTTGACACCAAGGGCACCGACGGAGCTAACGTGCACCTGGGCGGCCCGGAAACAATTACCGGCTATTTTACGGGCATAGGCCAGCCCAACGACTATGCCCTGATCTGGGTTGACGAGCTTTTATATTACTACACCCAGTACGGGATTGATGAAGTGTTGAACCTCAACCCGGGGACAGTCTTTTTGGGGTACCTGCTTTACAGGCTCGGGATTGATCTTAAGTTTAAGATCTCTGTTTTCATGGGCAACGACAACCCTTACGCTGTTTTATGGACCCTGCTGATGGCCAAGTACTTTTCCCGCGAGGATAACTCCACTCCTTTAATCGGTTTTAATCTGAGCAACTCCGTAAATAACAAAACCATCCGGCTAAGCTCGGAAATTCGCAGGCAGCTCGGTTTGGAAGACAAGGTGCGAATTGAACATCACATCACGGAAACCTGTAAGAGTATTGTCCGGCAGCCCTACGACCGCCTTGATGAACTGGTGGAAGTGGCTAAAGAGGTTCCCAATATTTCAGCGAAGCACGAAGGCGGTTATCCGGACGATGAGAAAGGGCTTGAGCATCCGTCTGATATCCTCGACTATTTCAGGGATAAAGAAGAGATTATTTCTGCAGGCGAAATGGAAGCCCTTGAGAAAAATTATTTACTGAAACATAAAGCGGTAAACCGGACAGCTCAAAAATTGGCTGAAAACGGCCTTTCTTTCATCGGTGCCCGCAACCTGCACCGCCGCTAAGAAAAAGGTCCGGGACAAGGTGTATTCTATTATGCCCTGGATGATAACCCTAGTATAAATGGGTGAGAAAATGTTGATGAAAACGAACTGGAAATTAAGCTGTCCGGGCATGGAGTTGAGGATTAATGTGTTCAGCTAGTATAAAAAGATAATGAAAATGAAGAAAAAAGTGATAGAAGCAAATTTTTCCAGGCGGGATAACCTCTTTATCGGAATTGATTTTAGCGGTTCCGAATTTGCCGGTAAAAGCATTTGGGTCGCTTCCGGGAAGTTAGAAAATGATCAGAAACAAACTAAAAGAAAAATACTGGTCAATGACTGCCGGAGAGGGGAGTCCCTGCCGGGTTCTGATCGCAGGCGGGACTCCTGCTTGAGGGCGCTGTACCGCTATATCGAACAGCAGAAAAATGCCCTAATTGGCCTGGATTTTCCTTTTGGCCTGCTCCGGCAACTTGTCCGGGATCAAAGCTGGGAATATTTTGTTTTAAACTTTCCGGCGTATTACAGCTCACCCCGGCATTTTCGCGAGAAATGTTTTGCAGAAGCGGGGAAAAAGGAGCTAAAAAGAGCTATTAGCAAGTTGATGCCGGCTAGAGACCGGCCGCCATGTTCTAAACTGAGAGTTTAGTTGGCTTATATCTTAATCCTACTTACAAAAAAAGGAGGGATAAAAAATGGAAGTTAAAAAAATAGCGGTTTTGGGAGCAGGACAAATGGGTAGCGGAATAGCCCAGGTAGCTGCATACTCAGGTTATGAGGTCAACTTGATGGATGTTTCTGAGGAACTCCTGGAAAAAGGGATGAAAGGAATTCGCAAGAGCCTGGATCGTTTTGTTAAATCAGAAAAGCTGTCTGAAGAGGACGCGGAAAATTTAATTAAAAGCATTTTCACCACTACGGAGATGGCAGAAGCTGTTACAAGGGCGCAGCTGGTTATTGAAGCGGTTCCTGAAGATTTGGCCCTAAAAAAAGAGATTTTTGGTGAACTGGAAAGCATATGTGAAGAAGGCACTATCCTGGCCAGTAATACCACCGAACTTAGTATAACTGATATTGCCTCGGTTACGGGCTCTCCGGATAAGGTGATTGGCATGCACTGGTTTAACCCGGCGCCAGTAATGAAGTTGATCGAGATAGTGGCCGGCATCGATACTTCCGATGAAACTATTGAGGCGGTTAAAGATACGGCCCATAAAATGGGCAAAGAGACAGTCCTGGTTAAAGATGCCCAGGGTTTCGTGACCAGTAGAATCCTGGCCGCCCACATGATGGAATGCATGAGAGTTTTAGAAGAAGGAGTCGCTTCTGCTGAAGATATCGATAAGGCAGTGCGCCTGGGGCTTAATTACCCGATGGGCCCCTTTGAATTGGCTGATTATGTGGGTCTTGATACTCTGGTGTATGCTTCGGAAGGTTTAACTGAAGCTTTTGGCGACCGGTTTAGGGCTCCGCAAGTACTTAGAAAGTTGGTGGAAGCAGGTCACCTGGGCCGCAAAACCGGAAGAGGATTTTATGACTACGGGTAATAAAGAACAGGCAAATAACGTTTTTGAAAAAGCGGTTTTATAAGAAAGGGGTTTTAAATGAGTAATCGAGATGATGTGGTGGTTGTTGCTGCAGTTCGCACACCCTTTGGCCGTTTTGGCGGAGCAATGAAAGATGTCAGCAGTCTTGAACTGGGAGTTAAGGCTGTTGAGGAAGTCCTTAAAAAAGCAGGTTGCGCCAAAGAGATGGTTGATGAACTTTATTTTGGCACCTGTGTGCTGCCGGAAAATGCCCTGGAAACCAATGTTCTTGGACGCCAGGCAGTATTAAAAGCAGGCCTGCCTCCGGAAACTGTATCTCTGACTATTGATCGGGCCTGCTGTTCTTCAATGACCGCTCTGCATCTGGGTTACCGGTCCATTAAAAGCGGTGAGGTTGATGTGGTGATTGCGGTGGGGGCAGAAAATATGAGCCGGGCTCCTTTCCTTGCCCCGGAAGTACGCTGGGGCCAGCGCCTGGGACCGGCGCAATTAATCGATCCACTTTATGCTTTAGGTTATGCTGACTGGAGCCCGGTAGCTGTAGATGCTGGTGAAGTAGCTTTGAAGTACGGGGTAGACCGGGAAGAGCAGGATCGCTGGGCCCTGCGTAGCCAAAAAAGTTATGCCAGGGCTTTAGAAGAGGCAAAATTCGCCGATGAAATATTTCCGGTTGAAGTTTCCAGCGGAAAAAAAGTTTTTACCGTTGAGCAGGACGAACAACCCCGACCGGACGTAACCCTGGAGCAGTTAAGCAAGCTTCCCACTGTTTATGGCAGTCCGACGGTCACTGCCGGGAATGCCCCGGGGATGAATACCGGGGCGGCGGCTTTGTTAATTATGTCGCGGAAGAAAGCAGAAGAGCTGGGAAGCGAAATTTTGGGTGCGGTGCGTAGTACAGGCAGTGTGGCTTTGGAACCTCACCTGATTGCAGCCGTCCCGGCCCCGGCAATTGAAAAGGCTCTTGAACGCTCAAACGGAATAAACCTGGATCAATTAAGCTTGATCGAAATAAACGAAGCCTTTGCCGCCATGCCCCTGGTGAGCAGCAAAATTTTGGCCGCCGGTGGGTGGCAAGAAATCTCTTCTCTAGAAAATATATTTGAGAAAGTTGATCATGAAAAGTTAGAAAAACTGCGGGAAAAAATTAACGTTAACGGAGGAGCGGTAGCTATCGGTCACCCGGTAGGGGCCAGCGGGGCCCGGATTATCATGACCCTGCTTCTTGAGTTGCGCCGGCGGGGTGGCGGATACGGGGCAGCTGCCATCTGCGGCGGTTTGGCCCAGGGCGACGCGGTGCTTGTGGAAGTTTAGAAAGAAAAATCGAAAACCGTTGAGATCATGACTTATATTTAAACTTGGGAATTAGTTTATATCGATCGATTTCAGGCCTGGTGGTTGGTAAGGCGGCTTTTATGCCGGCAGCGTTTATTTCCGGCCAACCTGTTTGTTCAGTTCTGCCCTTGAAAAGAGGAGTAATGCATAAACTGACTAATATCGAGCAAAACTATAAAACAAGTCTGACCCCTGACATTTAATTTGCTTATATTTTCTTTATCGGTTGCTGAAAATAGAGCGGACCGGCATAAAGAGCCCGGCCATCTTTGATTTGTTCCAGGTTTGTTAAGGCATAATCAAACCAGTTGGCAGCGGTGGGCAGAGGCGCGGTTTCCCGCCTGGGATAGGGAATATCAATCAGGGGTGTGGATTCAGGTAAAGCAGCCAGGCTGCGCAATTTGGCCAGGGCTGTTTCCAGGCCGCCCAGTTCATCTACGAGGCCGTATTTTAGGGCTTGTTCACCGGTCCACACTTTTCCGCCCCCTACTTCTTTAACTTTTTCTGGTGCCATGCCCCGGCTGTCAGACACTCTTTTAACAAACAGTTCGTATATATGGTTGATAAATTCCCAGGCTTTATTTCTCTCTTCTTCAGTAAAAGGTTCCTCGGGAGAGCCAAATAAATCTTTTTGTCCTTTTTCAATAGTTTCCCGGTTTAAAAGTAGTTTTTCCAAAAGGCGCGAGTTTACGATTTTCGCAGTGATCACCCCAATTGAACCGGTGATCGATGCCGGCTGGGCTACGATGTAATTGGCGGGGGTGGCGACATAATAACCCCCGGAACCGGCCATGGAGCCCATTAACGCTACCAGCGGTTTTTTAGCAGAAATTTTTCCCAGGATTGAGGAGATCGCTTCCGATGACGCGGCTGAACCGCCCCCGGAATCGATATATAGCAGAACTGCTTTGGCCCGTTTATCTCTAAGTACTTGCCGGGCCTGCTGAACAAACGTTAAATCCCCGGTTTGTTCGTTAAACAGGAAGGGAACGGGTAAAGGCGGCCGGGCCGGAGGACGCTGGCTTTTTCCGTCGATGATATTGCCCTGTACTCGCAGAACCGCGATGTACCTGCCCGGTAGAGGCGGGAGCGGGCGGGTAAAGCTTTTACTGCATTCATCCCAACTGGCCAGGCGGGCCGGTTTTTCTTTACTGCTGAGGTATTCGGGGAGATCTTCGGCATTGATAATATCATCGACTGCCCCGGAACTTACCGCGTTTCCTCCATGCAGGGGAGTGCTTGCAATCATTTCTTGGACTTTGTCGGTTTCCATATCGCGTCCTGTTGCGACTGCCTGGAAAAACTGATCATAAAAAGAATTCATCAACCACTCGTACATTTCTTTGACTTCGTCGGACATGTTTGAACGGATAAACCTTTCCAGGGCCGATTTATAAGGGCTGATCTGGACTACGTCGAATTCGATGCCGCACCAGTCCAGGGTGTTTTTCATGTAGAGTTGCCTGCTGGCAAGGCCCAGTGTATAAACCATCCCGCCTTCCTGGAGCAAAATGCGATCTGCTGCTGCGGCCAGGCTGTAGTTTTGCATATGGTAATTGGTGGCCCAGGCAATAACTTCTTTGTTTTTAGCCCGGACTTCCTTAATTGCCCGGGACAGGGTTTGGATTTGCGAAAGGGACAATTCAGGTTTGCCAATGTGAAGGATAATGCCCCTGGCATCCGGATTTTTTGCCACTGTCCTAAAATCATCTGCCAGCTCCTGGATGCTTTTTATCCGGCCTTTAATCCTCCTTTGCAGGAGACCTTCCGGGGGTTGGCGCAAATCCGGGTAGCTACCGTGCAGGGTAAATGTAACATAATCGGGAGACGGTATTGCTTTTTTAAAACAGTTGGCAATAATCACCAGTAAAACGCGTAGTAAATAAACCAGGTAAGAGAAAATCAAACAAACATCCCTCTCTTTAAGTAATCTATTTGTGGCTCAACTTTAGGCAAATTATTTTTGCAAGTCCAGTAATGATGTTTTCAAATAAACTAAATCTTTTCAGCCTTTTCAGGTTCTGAAACTTTTTTTTCTTCCCGGGGTTCTGTTTCATCTTCCTGGTATATATCCAGGCAGAAGTTTTCCGGGTATTTGGGAACCACATCTTTATAGTAGTCTTTGACTATTTCCATATCTTTTTTGAAATCGCCGCTGGGCATAAAGGCGGGACCGAATACGGCCAGCTTTTTAGAGTAATCCAGGCAGGTTAGCACAATGGGGACCCGGGCCTTTAAAGCTGTATAATAAAAGCCTGTTTTCCACCTGCAGTTTCGTTTCCTGGTGCCTTCGGGAGTGACCAGAAGAGCGATGTTCTCTTCAGAGTTATTGATTAACTCAGCCATTTTTTCGACCATGGTACCTTTTTTATCCCTGTCTACACTGACTGCCCCTGCTGCAAGCAGGAGTTTATTTAGCGGAAATAATTTTAGCCATTCTTTTTTTATAAAAAATTTAAGGGGGAAATTCATTTTATGAAATCCGCCCATGGAGATGACTAAATCCCAGTTGCTGGTATGCGGAGCGCCCAAAACTACGGATTTTTTTATGGTTTCAGAACTGACATTTTGCACTAATTTCCAGCCATTGAGAGTAAACATCAAAAAAGCGAACAACTTAAACATGGTGCTACCTCCTCTTGATGCAGTTGATGACAGTTTATCATTTTTTGCATTAATTTTAAACGGAAATATTTCAAGTAATATGGTTGCACAAAAAATTGTTGTTTAGTATAATTTAATTAAAAATAAGCTTAATTAGTTAAAGGAGCCTTAAATTATAATTCCTGAGACCATCCGGAAGATAACTGCAGTATTGCGGGCTTTAAGTGATGATACTCGTTTTCAGATTGTCTGGTTGCTTCTGGAAAATGACCTTTGCGTGGGAGCGCTGGCCCGAATATTAAATACCTCCAAACCGGCAGTTTCCCAGCACTTAAAAATTTTGCGGGAAGCCGGCCTGGTAAAGGGTGAAAAGCGGGGTTATTGGACCCACTATATGGTGGAAGAAAAACTGCTCAGGGAAGCAGCGAAAGAATTGCAGGAGCTGGCTGATGGGCAAAAAAGCTGTACATCCGGAGCTTCTTATGTGTGCTTAAGGAAACAGGGCAATGAAATTAATGAAATAAAAGAATCAGAGTCGGAAAGGAGGGTATTGCAGATGTGCAAAAACTGTTGTCAGCAGCCGGATAAGTTGAAAACTAAACCGGAAGAATGCACCCCGGAACAGATTAAGGAATGTCACGGGGATGATCAGGGCCACCCCTGTGAAAATGAAAAGCAAAAGGATGAATAAAAGTTTTAATGGGCATTATTGTTCCCGATGAAAGCAATCTTTATGAAGAACTGAACGGATGGGAAAACTTAAGCTTTTGCAGCGTTCCCTACGGAATGGGAAAAGAGCTTTGTGAGAGAGGGCTAAGAAGCTTTTAGAGCAATTTGGTTTGGAAGATGCGGGGCGCAAGCCCTTTAAAGCTTATTCCAAGGGAATGAAGCGGAAATTAACCATAGCGGCGGGAATTATTCATCAACCGGAAATTTTATTTCTGGATGAACCGAATTTACAATGTAAACCGCAAATGGGTTCACTAGGTTAGCCAGAGCATTCATAAATTGTTTATTAACACCGTTTTAAATAAGAACTGTTTATAATGTTTCTGTCATACCGGCCTGATAGCCCGGGGTAGTCACTGCGATAGTGGGTGCCCCGGCTTTCTTTGCGCACTCTCGCTGCGTCGGTAATTAGTTCTGCTACCAGGTAGAGGTTCTTAAGTTCAAGAAATGAGCGAAGCTCTTTTTCTTTCCCATTCCAAACCAAATAATTTTGTTCATTTATAATCGTTTCTTTTACAGCTTTTAACAGCTCCTCGGACCTGATCAGCCCGGCTTTTTCCATCATTTCTTTACCCAGTCGTTTTCTTTTTTCCCGGTAACTTTCTTTATTGCCGCCACAATTCTTAGTATTATTGTTAAAAAGCTTCTCTGTTTCTTTATTAACCCGGTTTTCAAGGGTGGATGTGAAATGTCTCCCGGGATTTTCTGATGGTTGGTTTGTACAAAATTCTCCTGCCTGTTTCCCGGCAATTTTACCAAATACAAGCGCCTCGGAAAGGGCGTTGCTGCCAAGCCGGTCTGCGCCGTGCAGGCCACCCACGACTTCTCCGGCTGCAAAAAGCCCCGGCAGATCAGTTTGACAGAGATGATCTATAATCAACCCGCCGCAGAAAAAGTGGGCCACAGGCATAACCGGGATATAGTTTCTGTTTCCCAGGTAGTTTTTAAGCCAGGTTTTTACCGGTTCAATATCTGTGTAGCCGAGGATACCTTTGGCCCTTTGCCATGAGTCAGGGGAGAAATCAAATTCCAGCTTGACGGCTTTTACAGTTCCTTCTTTTTCCCGGATATCGGCGGCTTCCAGGGCCATTGCCCTGCTTAACTTATCGCGGGAGTTACTGGCCAGGGGCAGTTCATCAATTTCATATTTCTCAACAATATCTTCTCCGTTTATATTTATAAATCGGCCTGCTTCAGCCAGTATTGGTAGAAGAAACCTGGCTTTGGCACCGGGAGAGGCTGATCCCAGGGGATAAAACTGGACAAATTCCATATCCATTAAAGGCAACCCGGCCCGGTAAGCAAGGGCGTAGCCGTCTCCGGTAATTCCCGGTGGGTTGTCGGTTCTGTCATAAATGGCGCCGGCCCCGCCGCTGGCCAGGACCACGGCTTTAGCCAGGCAGGCAGCCGGGTTGCCACTATCTTTTAAAAAGCCCCAAACACCCGCTGCTTGCCCCTCTTTTTCAATTAGGTCCCAGGCTAAAAAGGGATAAAGAAATTCAACTTCCAGGCCCTGAGCATAATCCAGGACAGCCCTGGTGATTACAGTCCCTTCGCCGTCTAAGCTTTTCCGGTATATATATCTGCCTCTACTTCTTTTTTCGAATTTGATTCCATAGCTTTCCAGGAGGTTCAAATCTTTTTCACTGTTATTTACCAGGGTATCCAAAAGTCTTTGATCGTTTAAGTAATAACCGCTTTCCAGGGTTTCCTCTTTAAATTCCTCCGGATGGTATTTTGGTGAAGTGTTTCTAAAGGCCCCTTTACTGACAGCAGTGCAGTTTGCCAGGCCCGGTGGGGCTTTGGAACATATTAGCACCTTTAAATCAGGATAATTTTCCTTACAGTTTACGGCTGCCATCAGGCCTGCCAGGCCAGTGCCTATGACCAGCACATCTGCCTTGTAAATCTTCATGATACCGACCTCCAGATCACAAACAAGCTATTAGTTCAAGCCTGTTGCTTTTAGAATAAATTATGCTCATAGCAAATTGCAAAAATTTCCTTAATGTAAGTAATATAAATATATTTTTGTTAAAATGTCAATGCTTATATACGAGATGTTTTTTTATTTTTGTGATTTATGAAGAAAAATAGATCGAGTTCCAAAAGTGGAAATTAAAAATTAAGATGAAGAAAGGCATTATTTAGAAGCTACTTGATTATTCTTTGGTTTGGGTGAAACTTTGCCGGAATAATAAAAGAAAGTAGTTGTAAGGGCAAACACAAAAGTCCCCAAAACTAGCCAGCTTATTGCGTAGGTTCCGCTGTAATCGGCAATTAATCCAAAAAGGGGTGGAGCAAAAATAGTGCTGGTTCTGGGGAAAATGAGAGCAAGCCCGGTTACGACCCCGATGTATTTCCTGGAAACAAGTTCGCTTACCGAGGTGAAATAGATGGCGATCACGCCCATGGTGCAAAAACCGAAGAGGAATGAAAAAATAATCAGGCCGTAGTTGGGGAAAGAAAACCTGCTAACAACCAGCCCGGAAAAAAGAGCCAGGGCGGAAATTAGAATACCGAGAAGCGTAAGCCCGATGCGCCTGTTACCTTGAAAAATTCTTTCATTGATTAAACCCCACACCGGCTGACCAGCCACTCCGCCCATATGAAAAACCCCCAGGTTCAATCCGGCAAAAGTAGTGGTAGTGCCCAGGTCCCTGGTTAAAAAGAGAGAATAATGACCGGTTACTGAAGAAATACTAATACCAAATACGATACCCATAGCAAAAAAACTGATCAGGTAACGATTCTTTATGAGTGTCAGCAAATCCTGTTTTAATGAAGTGGACTTGTTGGGATTTGATTCGTCGTAGTTTGCATGATTATTTTCACTGGCGGTTGATTTCGGCCGGTAAAAACGAAGAATAAATAAAGTAACAATAACAGCAAAAATGCCTCCGATTAAAAGGGCTGGCCGCCAGCCGATCATTTCTCCAATAAAAGGTAGGATTACAGCACCCAGGAAACCACCCAGGCCGCCACCGCCGTGGACTATACCCATGGAGAAACCTCTTTTTGAAGGCTCAGAAATTTCGATTACGCCTTTATTGACAGAAGGAGTGATCAGGCTGAAGGCGATTCCGGTGAAAAAAGCCAGCAAAAGAATTATTCCGAAAAGCGGGGCAAAAGAATGCAGGATGATCATGATCCCGACGATCCCCACCCCTAAAACCAGGCCTCTTTTTGTGCCCAGGTAATCGGCGATTCTACCGCTAAAAACTGCTATTACCACTGTGCTTAAAAAATAAAAGCTGGAATAAAAACCAACTAAAGTCCTGCTTACTAAAAATTCATCCTGGACCAGCGGTAGCATGGCTAAGAATCCCTGGACATTTACAAACACGGCAATATAAGCTGTGGAAATGATTAAAAGCATGGCCCAGCGTTTTTGGTACCACTTTTGCCCTTCAGGTTGTGTCATCTTCCATTACCCTTTTTTGTATCTTTTGTTAAAGTTTCTTTTGTGTATAATTACATTTGCGATAATTTTACCCTGAGGTTTAAATTATGGAGCAAGTTAATAGGATATGCCCGATAATTTTCATCCAATTAAGCCTAACATAAGTTGTTCTAAATTGCAGTACTTGCTACTGTTGGCATGCATGTTGCCGGCTAGAATGAACCTAAAATATTTTTGGCGAGTAATAAAATAACGTGAAAAAATATGCTTTTTTCCTGATAAAATGATGATATACTATACATCAACAGATATTTAGCGGGAAGGGTGCTTAACTTGTTATTTTTTCCCCAAAAACTTTTCAGGGAGAACATCTTGATCGGCGTTCGCGGGAAATGATCAAAATATATCAATGTTTTTGAAGCTAAACTGTGCCTGTAACCAAGTTTTCCTTGTTTATGAATTAAGCCTTATGCCATCCTTGCCCAATTGATTATTTTACAAAGGTGCTTAAAAAAACCGGTAGATGAAAAGAACAGATATAACTACATCTGGGGAAACCATGTGTTAGCTCTAAAAGGGACATATGAGATGAGCTCCTAAAAATTTATTGAATCAAGAGAAAAGGGATGGTGGCGCTAATGAAAAATTATATTTTTAAGAGTTATTTCGTCAAAGGGGGCCTGGCCACTTTGGCTGCCCTACTGTTCCTGGCTCTGTTAGCTTTGCCGGGCTCAGCGGCAATGTACGGGGATATTAAGGAAGATGGAGAAATAAATGTCCATGACGTGGTGATGGTGATGAGGCATGTCTTAGCGCTTGAGCCCCTAGAAGATCACCAGGTTTTACTGGCGGATGTGAATAGTGACGGGGCGGCGGATGTTCGGGATGCGACTTTGATCATGCAAAGATCGCTTGAGCTTATCGATCATTTTCCCGATCTCCCAGATGCCGCCCCCGGTTTAATTGAAGATTTTCTAGTTGAAGAAGGGTTATCCCCGGGTAAAAAGTTTGTTATAATTTTGCTTGACACACCCGATCCACAAGAGTATACGGTCAGTGTTGACAATACCGAATTGAGTTATAATGAAGATATTGACGGTTTCAGGGGCGAAGTGGATGAAGATGATGCCGAGCTTGGAAAAGTAAAAGTTGAAGAGAACGAGTAAGCCTTTTAAACTTTAGATAAGGCATGAAAATGACTTGAAATGACCACAAGCGATCCGGAAAGGTGTGCAGGTTAAAGCTGGGACAAGAGATACGGTTTATTAAATTAGGGCCGGTTTAAACTAAAAGTTTAT
Source organism: Bacillota bacterium (assembly GCA_046483445.1). Classification (GTDB taxonomy): domain Bacteria; phylum Bacillota; class Dethiobacteria; order DTU022; family DTU022; genus B1SED10-74M. Next base: position 48,765 of record JAWODD010000052.1, read on the forward strand.
AACCCGGCCCTTTAAATATATTTAAATAAGCAGGATTTAAAAATTAAGGCACGTGGAATAATTTTTGCATGGCCATCTTCGTTGCGAAAGCTGAAGCAAAAATATGTACGGGGAAAAGAGAATTTACTTGCCTGAGCCAGGCTAAGATTTACAGCTGGTGGAGAAGAGCATATAATTATACGAAAACAGTGCGAAAACAGTTATTCTGCAAGGGGAGAAGTCAGAAAAGGAGGCAGTTTGCTTTGCAAACCAACCACCGGGTTATATTTGAAGACGCCAGGAAAATCAGCGCTTTAAATGATCAAAGCATTGACCTGGTAGTAACTTCTCCTCCTTATCCGATGATAGAGATGTGGGACCAATCATTTGCCGGGATGAATTCACGGGTTTATGATTCCCTTGAACGGGGAGAATATGGCCGGGCCTTTAAAGCGATGCATGAAGTTTTGGATCAAATCTGGGGTGAATTATTCCGGGTGATGAAAGATGGGGCTTTTGCCTGCATCAACATTGGAGATGCCACCCGCACCAATAACGGTCGTTTCCAGCTGTTTGCTAATCATTCCCGGGTCCAAAAAAAATTTTTCGATCTTGGTTTTGTTGTTTTGCCCTTGATCCTGTGGCGAAAGCAGACTAATGCCCCCAATAAATTTATGGGTTCCGGCATGCTTCCGGCTGGGGCTTATGTCACCCTGGAGCATGAATATATCTTGATTTTTAGGAAAGGAAGCAAGAGAAAATTTTCCACCGCCGAAGAGAAGCTGAAAAGAATGCAGAGCGGCTATTTCTGGGAAGAAAGGAATACCTGGTTTTCCGACCTCTGGGACTTCAAGGGCGCCAGGCAGGATACGGATAGTAAAAACCTGCGTGAGAGGAGCGGGGCTTTTCCTCTGATGCTTCCTTTTCGATTGATCAACATGTATTCATTGATGGGAGATTTTGTGCTTGATCCTTTTTTCGGTACCGGGACCACGGCGATGGCGGCAATGGCTGCCGGTAGAAATAGTGTAGGTTGTGAGATAGATCCTGGCTTTGTTGAACCGGTTAAACAGAGGATTTTTGAACAGTGGCACTTGTTGAACCGCTATAACCTGGACCGGATCAAAAACCATCTTAATTTTGTTAAAAAACATGAAATCGAAGGTAACCAGCTTAAGTATATGAACAGTTATTTTGGCTTTCCGGTAATGACCAGGCAGGAAAAAGAATTAAAGTTTCCCTTTATAATGTCTGTAGCAGAAGAAGGAACAGGCTGTTTTAAGACAGTTTACTTTGATGATCAGTATATCAAAAACATTAAGCCGGAAAAGCTAGATATCAAGCATCTAACCTACGACCACGGGGTGCAGACCAGGCTGTTCTGATCGGTATAATTCCTGTCGGGTTTCTGCATTTTTTGGTTCTATAATTTTATTTGGATGGGCAGAAATCTAGTTACTTTTAAGTATAATTGAGGAAAATATTTAGTAAGGTCGGTATTTCCAAGGAGCTATTATTTTGAAAAAGCTTCATGTAGTAGAACTGCATATCATTATTTAAAATATTATGTGATTTAGCAGGAGATCAATACAATGAAGCGAATAAAGAATACCAGTGATAAATATTGGTAGAATTATGGTGAGAAATGCTGTTCAAGCCGATAATATAAACGTAGGCTAAAAAATTGCTAGTGCCTCTAACATTTGGTAATTAACCAGCGTCATGATAAAAAAGTTCTTTATGGAAAGGGGTTATAACCTTGTCTAAAAAAAACGTGCTTGATTTTATTAGGATGAAAAAAGAAGGGGATAAGGTGGCCTGGGTTACCGCCTATGATTTTCCCATGGCCATGTTTGCCGAACAGGCTGGGATGGACATGATCCTGGTTGGCGATTCCCTGGGGATGGTTTTGCTTGGTTACAAGGATACCATTCCGGTAACCATGGAAGATTGCCTGGCCCATTGCCGGGCGGTTCGCCGGGGAGCCCCAAAAACATGGGTTATTGGCGATATGCCCTTTGGCTCTTACCAAACCAGCGACGAAGAAGCGGTGAGAAACGCAGTGCGTTTCTTAAAAGAAGCCGATATGGACTGCGTTAAACTTGAAGGGGGCGTCCGGGTAGCCAGCCGGATCAAGGCCATTAACGAGGCCGGGGTTCTGGTTATGGGTCACATTGGATTGACTCCGCAAAGCGCCGGACAGTTAGGTGGCTTCCGGGCAACCGGCCGTGATGTTAAATCTGCCCGTAATCTGATTGAGGATGCCCTTGCTGTTCAGGAAGCGGGTGCCTTTTCAATCCTGGTGGAAGCAGTTGCCCCGGAATTGACCGAATTTCTGGCTAAGAAGCTGGATATTCCTGTTTATTCAATTGGTGCCGGTGGTAAATGTGACGGGCAGGTGTTGATCTGCGGCGATATGCTGGGACAGTTCCAGGCCTTCACCCCCAAGTTTGTTAAAGTTTACGCCAATGTGGCTGAAACATGCGTCAATGCTTTTAAGCAGTACCTTTCAGAAGTCAAAAATGGAGAATTTCCCACCGACGAGCATGTTTATCCCGCTAAAGACAGCCTGGAGGACTTCCAGAAGCTATTCGACGAATACAGTTAAGAAAACAATAAACAGGGCAACGGTCAGGTAGTAAAATCAATTATATCATAGCGGAGGCTGTTTAAAATGTCCTTTGATAAGATTGAAAAGTATATCCAGCAAAAAATGAGTTTTCTCTTGTGAGATTTCCGTTATTTACTGATTCAGCAACATATCTTTTTCGATAATTTCTATTACCGTATAAATTCGTGGGCCATGCCGGCCTGGGTTAGTGTTTTGTAAAAACCGAAGCTTTGCTGAAAATGCGGACTCCAGAGGCGTAAGCATCATTAAATGTTTTGTTTACCCGCATGCGCTAAGGAATGGTTTACTGCCTGGCGAGGATATATTTTAGTTCCATAGCATTTTTATGCATATTAAGGTTATTAAAAAGGCAGTAAATGGTG
>JAWODD010000004.1:0-104206 GCA_046483445.1 Bacillota bacterium
TTGTAATAGTAAAGCCAGTCCAGGATAAGATGAGCGGTTATCTGGGAAAGCAAGTAAGAACCCAAATTTTTTACCCTGACCCAGGGTAGAACTAAAAAGCGGTTGTTGTTGGCCAACTGAGCCAGATGTTTTTTTCGCTGTTCTTCAGACCAGCCGATATAGCAGTCCCGGGTGCCCAGCTTTAAGCTGGCCGCCCGAAAACTTAAGGCCGCAAGCGGTCTATTGCCACTAAAGGCCAGGTATTTTAGGTTTGCGCCAGGCATCCTGCCATGGCCGAGGTAGTGATAACTGCGTACCAGTTCATTCCATAAAGGCTCCAGCTCATTTTGCCGGGCCAGTTTGAACTCAAGAGGAAGGACCTCTTTGAGGGTACCACTAACCGGTTCTTTGCGGTAAGAGATAGTCATAACGCTCTCTTTTCAAGGTTTATTTAGGGTCTTCGGCAAAGCTAAATTGGCATCAAAATATCGCCCCGTAAACCGGTGTTTTCAAGGCTTTTTACGGGTGACCATAAGCCTTTTTAGCGTCCTACAGCCCTTATAGTTAGTGTATCATGGAATGGGGATTTTGTCTGCCCCCCAAATTTGCGCTGTAGTGCTAAAATGATCCTTCAGTTAAAGAAAACATTAATCAGGAAGGTCCTCGTTAATAAGCTGTCAACAATCCTGTCCCCCTTAAAACAAAAACATAAAGGTGCTTTGTTTACTGCCTTTTTAATATGTTTTCCGCTTTGTCAATTAATGAATTAACATTAAAACCTCGTTTTTCCATAATTTCAGGTCCGGGTGCAGAAGAACCAAAGTCGTCAAGCCCAATAACCGTTCCTTTGGAACCGGTAAAACTTTCCCATCCCCCGGGCAGGGCTGCTTCTACGATCATCCGCCGGTGTGCAGAAGAAGGAAGGACTTCTTCTTTATATTTTTCGTCCTGGGCTAAAAATAGTTCCCGGCTGACCATGCTAACTACACGGACCCTGTAACCTTTATCTTCAAGCTGCTGTTGAACCTGTAAAACAAGGTTTAGTTCAGAACCACTGGCTATCAAAATCAAGTCAGGAGATGCTTTACTCTCCCGGGCCAGGATGTAGCCTCCTTTTAAAGCCTCTTTACCGGTATTATTTAACTGAGGTAGTTTTTGCCGGGAAAGGATTAGGGCTGTCGGGCCGCACCTGCGTTGAAGAGCATGGAGCCAGGAAGCGGCGGTTTCTTTGCCGTCAGCCGGCCTAAGCACATGCATATGAGGAATAGAGCGCAGGTGAGACAGCTGTTCCACCGGCTGATGGGTAGGCCCGTCTTCACCGACGGCAATACTGTCATGGGTATAAATCAAAACCACGGACAGGCCCATCATCGCCGCCAACCTGACCGCCGGTTTCATGTAATCAAAAAAGACCAGGAATGTGGAACCAAAAGGCCGCAGGCCACCGTGCAGCACCATACCGGAAACAATTGCGGCCATGGCATGTTCACGGACACCAAAATGAATATTATTGCCTTTATGGTTATCCGGCTGAAAATCTTCTTTCTCTTTCAAAAATGTTTTGTTAGATCCTCCCAGGTCCGCAGAGCCGCCAATCATATTGGGCAGGTAATCGGCCAAAATTTGCATTACCTTGCCGGAAGAAGCCCTGGTAGCATCAGGTTTATCTCCAAAATCCCATAAGCGGGCATCTTCGATTAGTTCATCCGGCACCTTACCGGAAAACCATTGCTCCCACTTTTCAGCCAAATCGGGGTAGTTACTGCGATATTGATCAAAAAGTTCATCCCACTGTTCTTTTTTTGTTTTCATGCTTTGCTTGTATTCGGCAAAATGATCATAAACTTCCGGGGGAACATAAAAATCGGGCTCCAAAGGCCAACCGAGGTTCTTCTTGGTTTCAGCTACCTCCTCAGATCCCAGAGGTGCGCCGTGAGAATCAGAAGTTCCCTGTTTACCCGGAGATCCGTAACCTATCTTCGTGCGAGCCATGATTAGAGTAGGGCATTCTGTTTCTGCCCTGGCTTCACTAATGGCCTGGACTAAAACCTCAAGATTGTTAACCTGTTCGACTTTTAATACCTGCCATCCATAAGCTTCAAAGCGCCTGCCTACATCTTCAGTAAAAGCAAGGTCAGTACTGCCATCAATGGTGATCATATTATCATCATAAATGCAAATAAGCTTGCCCAATTGATGATGACCGGCCAGGGAAGCAGCTTCAGAAGCAACTCCTTCCATCATACAGCCGTCACCAGCATAAACATAGGTATAATGATCAATAAGCGGGTAATTGGGTTTGTTAAATTCTGCAGCAAGACGCCGTTCGGCCATGGCCATCCCAACCGCATTGGCAAAGCCCTGGCCCAGTGGACCGGTGGTTGTTTCTACTCCGGGAGTATGCCCGTATTCAGGATGTCCAGGAGTACGGCTGCCCCACTGGCGAAAATTTTTAATCTCATCCAATGAAAGGCCGTAATCAAATAAATGCAAGAGGGCATACAAAAGCATAGAACCGTGCCCGGCAGATAAAACGAAGCGGTCTCGATCCGGCCAGTCGGGATAATCGGGGCAATGCTTTAAGAATCTGGTCCACAGGGTATAGCCTATTGCCGCTCCTCCCATAGGCAAACCAGGATGGCCGGAACCAGCCTTTTCAACAGCATCAACAGCCAAAAAACGGATTGTGTTTACAGCAGTTTCATCAATTGCGGTCAATTTTACAACACTCCCAGCTTAAGGTTTCTCAACTACAGTCATTTCGATTTCCAGAGCTACAAAATCAATGGGTTCAGTAGCAAAACTACTCTCCTTTTTTTTGCCCAGGATAAGTTTATCAACAACAACTTTAAACCCTTCCTGTTCTTTGGTAACATCTACTGCAAATTCTTGTGTGCCTTCATCAAAGGGCTCAGGGTCAAGATCGTCAAATTCCAAATTAAAGCGAATGTCAAAAACCTTCTCATTATCTTCAAAATACTCCACATCAAAATTTAAGGTTACCCGCTTAACTGTAGATACATCGGTATTTTCCACCAGCCAAACCACCTGGCCGCTATAACCATATTCTTGAGTAAACTCCGCAACAAACCCCGTATCGGATTCAAATAAATGGGGCCCGTCAATTACTTCTCCACTTGAAAGAGTAAGCTGACCATGATTAATTTCAGGCCAAAAATAATTGCCGTTCATTAACGGTTTTTCGATTTCTACTTCTTCCAGCTCTGTTTCTTCAGGATCCGGGACTTCTTCTTCGGGCAGATCTGCATCGGGAACATCTTCCATCTCTTCATCCGGATCCGCAGCTGTTTCAGGAGCAGGCTTACAACCGGTTATAAAAATGAGACAAAAACTAGCCGCAAGTAGAAACAGTACTTTTAATAAACGCTTTGCTCTCAACTCTTTTCAACTCCCTTGGGCAGTTGCTCGCAATATTATGCAAATACTCCGGCTAACTAACCCCCGGTAAATTAATTTTCGACAAACAGATTTTATTACCTTCACTTACTTGTCAATCAAACCGCTAACTTAAATAATCAAGATCAATAGAACCGTTTGAAGTTGTAATGTTAACTTTATAACCCCCGTCATTGATCTTTCCTGCAATTGAAGTCTGTTCCTGAATAGTAGTTTCGATATCCAGGTTACCGGTGCTAATCGTGCCATTTGAGGTATTAGCTTCCAAATCTATTGATAAATCCGGTTCTAATAATAAAGTTATTGATCCGTTGCTGGTAATAATCTCCAGGTCATCTTGTAAATCAAGCAGCTCGGCATCAATGTCGCCATTGGAAGTTCTCAGTCCGGCCAATCCATTAACACCGCTCACGTTAATATCACCGTTACTGCTGCGCGCCGATACTATTCCGTTAATATTGGCAGCGGTAATTGTGCCATTACTGGTTTTTAGTTCTAAACTGCCATAAACATCTTCGATATTAATTTCGCCGTTAAAACACTCTATTTTACCAACTGCCATTTCTTCAGGAACTTTGATCTCGTAGCTTACAGTTACCTCTGTCTCATCCACCGGTGGATGATCGGTCTCTATGGTAATAATTTGACCAATGTCAATAAAAATGTCAACTCTATCTAAGGCCGATTGCCCCCCGGTGGTTTCTTTAACTGCCGAAATTTCAATCTCATTTCCATCCCAACCATTCACCTCTACCGGCCCGTTAGGGTTATAAACTTCTAAAGTTGAATCAGGCTTAACCCTGTAAGATTGGAAAATTTCTTCTTTAAAGACTGTTTTACTGCAGCCGCCGTTTATCAATAACAGTAGACCAACCAAAAGTAAAATGATTACACTTTTACTGACTGACATCTTTTTACCCCTCTCTTTTAGTAATGCTTGGATTATTCTACCGAGACACCAAACCTATGTTCTAATGTAAGGTTAAAATAGTATGATATGTAAAAATATGCTGAGATATAAGACTACTCATCTTGTTATTAATAATATCCTGTTTGTATCAAAAGAATCAAGGGTTAGCAAGTTATTTTGGAAAAATGTTTTAAACCCCTTTTCTCAAGCAAATCTTTATTGTATAGTAAGGAATAGTCTTACGGGGGAACAGGAGAAATTGATTCAATTAAATCGCTATTTACCATATCTTGCAGGTATCGGTGTGGCTTTAACCTGGGGAATGTCGTTTACTTTTACCAGGGGAGCGCTTGACCATTTACTACCTTTTCACCTTTTAGGTTTGCGTTTTGCAATGGCAGTCTTTGCTATGGCCTTGTTAAGAGGATTGGGTGTAATCCGGATTAAAGTAACTCCGGCTGATTATATCTCTCTGATTCCTCTCGCTCTTTTTCAGCCAATCCTCTACTTTTCCGCTGAAACAACCGGTATTTTGCTCACATCAGCTTCATATTCAGGAATGATGATTGCTGTGATTCCTATTTTCGTGGCAATCTTTGCCGCTCCTATATTAAAGGAATACCCCAACCGGGCTCAACTCAGCTTTATTATTACTTCTGTAAGCGGGGTCATCTTTATAATTTTTATGGATGCCCAGGCCCTAGTCGCGGTCAACCCCATAGGAACATTGTTCTTATTGTTTGCCGTTATGGCCGGGGCCGGTTACAATATAACTTCCCGCAAAGCTTCAATAAACCATCCACCTCTCCGCACAACCTGGGTAATGATGGTGGTCGGGGCAGTTGTTTTTAATGTAATTGCCCTGGGTCAACATCTTATAACAGGCAGCATGGACGCATTTCTCTTCCCTTTGCAAAGGCCCGAAGTCTGGACAGCCGTAATTTATTTAGGAATTTTTTCTTCAATAGGGGCTTTCTTTTTGTATAACTTTGTCTTGAGCAAAATCACCGCCACCCAGGGTTCTGTTTTTGCCAATTTGGTTACCGTTATCGCTGTTGCCGGAGGAGTTATTTTCAGAGGTGAAACTGTATATTGGTATCACTTAGTTGGTACTGCCGCCATTCTAGCCGGGGTCTGGGGAACCAACTATTTTGCCCCTACTTCCAAAAGAAACCGGAGAAATATGAGGTCAGCAGAAAGCTCAAGCTATTCGCTGTAGCCCTTTTGCAGTAAAATTCATACCTTTGCAACTGTCTCCTTTATTCTCAACCCGGTTAGAAAATCATCTCTATAATAATAAGAGATAATAAGAGTTGCTATAAAACCTGTTATTCTAAAAAGAATCCGGTATATTGAGCCAAAAGTGCTTAAAACAAGCCAATAAATTAATTAAATAGGCAGGTACTTAATATTTTTGCGCTGCATAATATCCATGATTGCCCAGACAATGAAAACCAAGTTTAAAACCAGAACTATAAGCAGCAAGATGATCAATAATCCATTCAATTTTAGAGCCAACTCCTTTTTAAACCGGACTTCCCGAGAGGTCTTGGTGATCGTTGTAATATGGTAATCCAATTAAGATTAAAAAAAGGGCTTTCAGCTGCATTGAAACTCGTTCAACAGCCTAAAACCCTTTCTTTACGGTGGTGGGGACAGCAGGTTTCGAACCTGCGGCCTCTTGAATGTGAATCAAGCGCTCTCCCCCTGAGCTATGTCCCCCAATTAATAACGACAGCTACCTTGTTGTTTGTTATATTATAACTAGTGTAGCACCTTTTTAGCAAGAAGCGTTTTACTTATTTTTCACTCCACTTAAACTTGAATCTTTTGCTAATAAACCATAAGTTCCAAACGTTCACGAAGTTGTTCCGAAAACCCGTAACTATCGATTTCCCGGCGCAGCAACTCCGGATTACCGTAACCAGCGGCAATCCCGTTTAAACGTGCCGCTACCGTTGAGTTAGTTAAGTCTTTAATATCAGGATAGAATGCTTTCAGCTCTATGTTCAGTTCTGGTTGCATTCGTAAATAATATTTTTGATGGTAATTTTCGGCAAGATAAAATTTATCCAGCGGCAAAATTTCTGTTTGAATTTCTTGCTGCAGTTCCTCTTCCACCTGATTTTTGCTTTCCAGGGCTTTTTGCTTCTGTTCTTTATCAGCATAAAGGATTGCTGCCATATACTGCCTGGAATAAGCCCTGGATATCGGGTTGTGGTTGTTCCAAAAGCTCTCCAGGATGTCTTCATAACTTATTTGAGCAGGGTCATAATCAACCTGGAAAACTTCAATGTGATCACCTAAATTTTCATAAGTAGGATTCTTTGTGCTGCCCCCGGCATAACCTACCCGGGTCCTGTATACACCTTCAATTTGCCCGAACCGGGCATCAGGTCCCCAGAATCACCCCATAGCCAGCGTTGCAGTCTTCAAATCAGACGGAATCGCTTGATCCAAGGGGGGAATCTCATATTTTAAATCAAACTGTTCTTGATCCATAAGTTCCGCTTCCTCTTCTTTACTTAAATTTTCTTCAGAATCCTCTGAACTATATGCTGAAGGTGGATCTCCACTGCATCCCGGCAAGTATAAGGCCAATACCACCAGCCAGGATAATAATAAAAAATATGCATACCGGTTATTTAACATCTTTAATCATCTCCAAGTGTTCCTGGGCCTGTTCATAAAGGTCATCCCCCTCTTCAACTTTCATCAAATAATCTTCTGCCACAGAATATTCGCCAAGCAAAAAGTAGGTGCGACCCAGGTGAAAAGCAAATGGTTTGATCTCATCAAGGTGCTCTTCCATCTTACTTTCTATCTCCAGGATGTCATTTAGATGCCGCTCTGCTTCGGCTTGTTCCCCTTCACCCAGGTAAAAATCGGCCAACTGCAACCTAGAAGAAATTGCCTGCAAGTAGCTGCTTTCAGAAAACGGGCGCAAATACATTAAACGGTCAATCATTTCCAATCCTTCGTTTACATCGACATTGTGCAGTAATAAATTGCCGTAGTGGCTTACATATCGAGGGTTATAAGGTTCAAGCTCGTACGCCCGTTCAGCAAATGAAATCACTTCATCCATATCTGCCTGCATCCCGGCTCTGCGGGCGTGATCTTCAATCAAAACACTAAGGTTGTAATAATTATCTGTCCGGAAAGGATCCCTTTGGATCCCCCTGCGCATTTCCTCCCTTGCCTGCTTTAAACGGTTTTGTTCGACAAGCTCCTGGGATCGCCAGGTAGCGTATAGTCCATCAAGCAGCATCAAAGAAAAGATAAATAAGCACACCCCGATAATGATTCCACCTATACCGACAAACCGACCCCGGCTGCTATTTATCTTCCGGTTGCAATTTTTCCTTTCAAACCAGTTAACGCGGTCGAGACTGCGGCTTGCTCCCAAAAGGACAAATAAGAAAATACCCACTGCTGCCATGGAAAAGTTCCAGTCAATCATACTGTGCGCCCCCAGGGCGGCAATCGGAATAAATGCAGCCGTCCAAAATTGCCAAACCCGGCTTGGAGCCTTCTTTTTAGCACAGTTACGCACAAATGACACTGCAGTACTTACCCACAGCCCCAGGAAAGCTAAAAAGCCAAGTAGTCCGGCTTCAAGCCAAACCTGCAAAAAATGATTGTGGACCTCGGTCGTATTATAGGGGCGATCCTGATAAGCGCGGTAAATAGCATTCCAGCCGCCACCGCCTGTCCCAAGCACCGGGTGATCCCCGATAATTTGCACGGCATCTTCCATAAATTCAACCCGCGCATCAAGATTACGTTCAAGGGAAAAGGAAAATAAGCGATCATAAAAACGATCCGGCAGCATGCGGTTTAAGGTAAACCTTAAAGATCGATCCATTCCTTCTGCACTTAAAGCAACATTTCGAGCGGTTACCGAAGTCCCGGGATAGTGGTTATAGATTTTTACTTCAAGGCGATCCATTTCTGCCTTGGTTTCAAAATTAAAATCCCTCTCTTCCCAACCGTCAGTTGCCGAACCCTTATAATCTAGGAGTTCTTCATCCCGGTCTCCTGGAAGTCCGCCCAGGATTCTAAGCCGCCACACATAATCAATTTCTTCGTCAGAAGCGGGATCTTTTTCTGCATTAATATCTAAGGAAAGCCGGTAATCTTTTTCAGGACTGATCCCCCGGATTAACTGTTCTACAGTTCGGGTTTCCGGGTCCTGATCAGGGCCTCTTTCTAGTTGAATCGGTCCCAAAGCCGGTAAAATAAAGATTATAAAAAACGCAGCAAAAACTGCGGCGCCGGCACCACCGGCCACAGCAATACGAAGTTTACGACTTTGGCTCAGGTAAAGTTCAACAAACAGACCAAGTATTATGGCAAACACTAGAGCTGCAGCAACCAGCAGCCAGGCCTGGGCCGGTGTATCTGAGCGAAATACCTGATCAGCAATCAATGCAGTAGGGACAGCTGCCAGAGCGGTAACTAAAAGATATAAAAATGACCGTAATCTTTCACCGGGGGCTGCTATAACAATCAACAGCAAACTAAGCGGCACAAGAAGCAGCCAGGCACCCCTTGAAAAGGTTAGAATAACGGCAAAAAGCATCGTTGCAGCAGGGGCCAAGTATAATACTTTCCACCATTTTTTTGCCAGTGGCGCTAAAGCCAGGGCCAAAAAGTAAGCTGCCATCAAGTAAGCCGCTGCAGTGTTGGCATAGCCCATGGGTGAAGCAATCCTGGCAGAAGCATAAGCTCCCGGAAAATTCCAGTGCCCGGCGGGAACACCAAGGCTGGCAATGGTCACTGCCCCCGCAGCAACCAATAGCAGATGCAAAATCAGGTTTATGCCGGGAGGTACTAAATCGCTTGAGCTGTCATTGCTTTTTGGTTGGGTTGAATTATTAACTTCCCCCCGGTTCAATTTTATCCGGGGCAGGGACAAATAACGGCAAATATCCAACGTTAGCAAAAAAACAACCAGGTAAGCGGCTACCTTTAATGCTTCCCCCAATGCATCACGAGTATTTACTGCAAAAAAGAAAGAAATTCCATAAGCGAAAAGCAAAACTATAAGACAAATATCCAGGGGGGTTTCAATTAATCTCCCGTCTTTTTTAATCAGGCGGAAATAACCCCAGATAATTAATAGACCAAAGATAAAGATTTTGGCGATAAGCAATTCTCGCGGAAAAAACAGACCACGCTGAAATGGGCCGATGAAAAGCAAAAGCGCAAGAGCAAGAAGCATAACAAAAGGAATAATTTTTTCAGCCCAATAATTTAAAGACTGTATGTTACGCGAACTGTCCTGTTTCTTTTGTTTTTGCTTCACTTTATCAGTCGGCTTTTTTCTCTTTTTATTTTTGTTTGACCCCTTAGGCGCCATCTTAAACCTCCTGTTACTTGTTACAATCCACATTATTTAAGGATATTATGCAATTAAACAGGGAGATATTCAATACAATTTTTATCTTTTTTCAACAATACCTGGACCCGGCCATATTAAATAATGCGGCAAATTAAATTTAACACAGAGATTAAAGGCTGCCTTAAAAAACAGACAGCCATTTAATTTGCTCATATATATTTTATTATCTCTTCATTAAAAAGCAACAGTTTATTAACCTGTGGTGTGGACAATTACTCTTCATGGATATCCTCGGGTGCATTGTCTTCATAAGTGTTATCATCAGGGTCACTAAGTTCAAGCACAGCTCCTTCGGAAAAATGCATTGCTCCGCCCTGTCTGGCCCGATTACTTTCAAAAACATTATCATTTACTGCAACCGTTGATTCAAATATAGCAAAAATCCCGCCGCCATCTCGTCTTGCTTCATTGTTACTAATTGTATTACCTTCAAAGAAGGGATTAGATTCCTGGATAAAGATTCCCGCTCCATTGCGTTCTACGTAATTATCGGTAATAGTGTTGTTGATTATTTCAGGAGCTCCACCCTGGCTTATTGACAAACCGCCCCCGTTACTGGCCCGGTTGTCTGATATGGTATTGTCTCTTAATTCAGGGGAACAATCTGCATTTATAGAGATAGCTCCTCCGGCTTCAGATTCATTGCCGATCATAATATTATTCTCCAAAAGCGGCGAAGATTCACTAAAAATAGCCGTACCGCCACCTGACTGACCGGCATAGTTATCGGAAACATCATTGTCCGATATTTCCGGGGAAGAACCGAAAAGATAGAAGCCTCCGCCATGGTTTTCAGTATTATTATTTATAATGGTATTATTAAAGATGGTCGGATTAGCCTCATACAGCGAGAAACCAGCGCCATTATCGGCCCGGTTGTTGCTGATAGTATTATTTTCAAATACTGACATGGTTTCGGCATCACCGCTGATAGCAACGGCTCCTCCGCTGCGTCCGGCATTATTATCGGTTATTTCATTGCCTCTCACCGTTACTGGCGAGCTAGCTACAAACATTCCACCGCCACCGCCGTCCGAAACATTTTCAACTATTTTGTTATCCCGAATGAACGGGGCAGACTGATGAACCATAATTCCACCGCCCCTCTCGGCTATGTTGTTTACAATTGAGTTGTTTTCGATAGTGGGTGAACTATTATTATAGATTAAAATCCCGCCGCCGTAATCTGCGGCTTCTTCACGAACTTCGCCTTCAATTTCAAACTCCAGGGCAACATTAGTGCCATTTCCCCCGGTAATAGTTAAACCGGAAAGCACCGCTTCCTCACCTTCTTCATTTTCAAAGGTCACTACAGCATCTGCGCCGCCCCCGTCTATGATTGTTTCCTCAACTACTTCCGGTTCCTCGGGATTTGTGCTTCTGACAGTAATATTTTTTCCTTCAAAATTTAGATTTTCGGTGTATGTTCCGGGACTTACTACTATTGTATCCCCGTCTTCTGCTACATCAATTGCTTCCTGAACAGTAGCATAATCTTCAGGAACCTGGATCGCCTCCTCGGGAATATCGGCATCAGCACCAATTCCATCATCACAGGCTGAAACCATTAAAACCAATGCTAAAAAAACTACAGGAAAAACCATATAGCATAAAAGATGCTTGCGCTTACCTATCTCCATTTATTTGTACCCTCCAATTTGCTGTTATTATAAAGGTTTTCGGGCAATAAGAAAGTTGCCCAAAAACCTTTTGCCTGGTGGACGTGAGGGGACTCGAACCCCTGCCCTCTTGAATGCGAGCCAAGCGCTCTCCCACCTGAGCTACACGCCCTCGCAGGGGTATTATAGCAAATAGCGATCTATTAAGCAATAGAACCAAAAAAACCTCAAGGCCTGACTCTAACAAAGACTTAACAAGCAAAAAGCGTAAACCCCTGTTAAAAAGGTGTTCACGCTAGTTAACTTAATTTAGTTTGGTGGAGGCGGCGGGAATCGAACCCGCGTCCGAAGGCCCGGATTCAAGAGCCTCTACAAGCTTAGTCCCGGTTTTGTTTCTCACACTGCAGGCTCCCCGGAACAGGATCCTGCAGCGCCAGTCCCTCTATGTTTCCCGCAGCAACAGGGAGACTTCCGCTGCAACGGTAGGCCGGTTTTTTGACACCCCTATCCTTTTCCCCGGCCAGGAAAAGGAGGGATGCGCTGCTTTATTTAAGCAGCGAGTGCTACGTTAGGTTTGGCGTCTATAGCCATTCCATGTTTTATCCAGGTCATGGTCCTGGACTTGCAGCTCTTGCTTCCACGACCCCCGTCGAATCCTTACGCCCCCCTATCTTTATTTAACCTATTATCTGTTTTTCCTTAAACTCTCTTTCCATCTCACGTTTCTGATCGCGCTCGGCGATATCCCGCCTTTTATCATATTTCTTCTTGCCCCGGGCCAGGCCCAATTCTATTTTCACCAGACCTTCCCGCAAGGATACCTTCAAAGGGATCAGGGCATAACCCTTTTCTTTAACCTTTCCGGCCAAACGGGCAATTTCTCTTTTATGCATTAATAGCTTGCGGGTTCTTAGTGGCTCGTGATTGTACCTGTTTCCCGGGTCATAGGGGCTTACATGCATATTATACAAGAAAAGCTCGCCGCCTTCAACCTTTGCATAGCTATCTTTTAAGTTCACCCTGGCATTGCGAATAGATTTGACTTCTGTACCTGTTAAAACTATCCCTGCTTCATAAGTCTCTTCAACCCGAAATTCATGTCTTGCTTTTCGGTTAGTGCTTATAACTTTTTCCATTATAATACTCTCCATCGGCATTTTCTATTAAACAGGTTGTATTTTAAATTTATCCACCAGGCAATACCAGGAAACGGCAAAAGACAGCCAATTCCAGCTAAAAAGGATGCCTGCAATCCAGATTTAACAAAATGCAATTATGCATGTAAATCATAACGAAACTATTTAAGTGAAAACTCTTTGCCAAACTTTTCGCCGTACACAATATCCTTTAAATCTTTTCGCGGCTTGGGAGAAGGTTCTTTTTCGGGATAACCAAGCGGAGTCAAAGCCACCACCCGGAACTCTTCTGGAACCTCACAAGCTTCGCGGGCCTTGGACTCGTCAAACCATGCTACCCAACAGGTACCCAGCCTCTCGGCATGCGCAGCCAACATGAGTTGCTGCATGGCCAACCCGGAATCAAGCAGGTAATAGTCCTTGCCATCCTGTTTCCCTGACGCTTCCGGATCGGCGCAAAGGACAATAACTGCCGGCGCTGTTTGCCCGACAGCTTTTCTTGCAGGGTTGTTTTCAGGAACGCTTGCCGCCAATTTTTCTTTCTGCTCCCGATCTCTAACCACAATAAATCTCCAGCATTGCTGGTTGCTCCAGGAAGGCGCTAGCCTAGCTGCATCTAATATTCGTTTCAACTTTTCATCCGGGATCGGATCGCTCATATACTTCCTTACGCTTCTACGGTCTTGCAGGGTTTTATAGATGTCCATCAAAAGCTCCTCCTTCAAATATTTATACACTTATTCAAGTTAAATCCTGTCATAACCAGAGACCTGATCTTATTTCTTAAATAATATCATTTACTCCCCTTTAATGTCACCTGTTTCTTTAACACTAACGGTTAATCCAATTCTGTTTTAACTTTGCAAGGTAGAAAAGTCAGTTTCCCTTTTCCTCAGTCACATCCGGTATTTCGCTCACTTCAACAGGAGCAAAGGCAACCTTGCCCTCTTCTTTGTTGGCGTTGATCACCTGGACTTGGATAGTATCGCCAAGCCGGTAAGTGTTTCGGGTTCTTTCCCCTACCAGGGTCGCTGTCTTCTCATCATATACATAATAATCATCGATCAGCTCAGTTACCGGAACCATCCCTTCTATTGTATTATCGAGTTCAACAAAAAAGCCAAAATTGGTAACTCCATTAATTATTCCGGTATATACTTCCCCGAGTTTTTGCTCCATGTACTGCGCTTTTTTCATGTCCAGGCTGGCTCTTTCAGCATCAACCGCCGCCCTTTCCCTTTCTGATGATTGCTGGGCTATTCCGGGCAACCTGCTTTGCAGCCGCTTCACCTTGCTCTTAGTAAAGCCTTCCGCAGAAAGTTGTTTCTTCAAAATTCGGTGGACCACCAGGTCAGGATAGCGCCTGATTGGCGAAGTGAAGTGGCAGTAGCATTCGGAAGCCAGCCCGTAATGACCTTCATTTGAAGCGCTGTAACAGGCCTGGGGCAGTGAGCGTAAGATTAGGTAGCGAACCAGTTTTTCTGTTTTTTCCCCCCTGGTTTTTTCCAACAGGATATTTAGATGCTTCGGTTTTATCTCCCTTATATTTGCAACAGCTTTAACATTCATAAGGGTAAGGGTTTCGCGCAATACCGCCAGTTTTTCTTCGGTTGGCACAGTATGAATTCGGTAAACACAGGGGAGTTCTTTTTCGGTTAAGAATTCCGCCACCGTTTCATTACAATAAATCATGAATTCTTCAATTAATGATTCAGAACGTCCCATTTCACGTTTTTCAACCGATAATGGCACTCCGTTATCATCAAGCTCAATGTTAGCCTCCGGCAAGTCAAGATCGAGCGCTCCTCGCTGAAGTCGCTTTTGATGAAGAATCCGGGCCAGGCTGTCCATCTGATCAATTACCCAGGCCATAGCGCTATCTTGAAATAAATCCGCAGCATCTTCTCCGCCATCTTTATCCTTCCCGGCAGCACCAAGGTAGGCCTCAACCTGCTGGTAAGTCAGCCGTTCGTCCACCTTGATCAAACTTTCATAAAACCGAGCATCAATAAGATCGCCTTCTTCATCAATATCCATCAGCACGCTGACGGCGAGGCGATCCCGGCCAGCCTGTAGACTGCACATTTTCTCCGAAAGCATGGGCGGCAGCATGTGAATAACCCGGTCTGCCAGGTAAATACTGGTTCCTCTTTTCAAAGCTTCCCGGTCCAGTGGTTTCCCTTCTTTAACATAGTGGGAAACATCGGCAATATGCACTCCCAGGCGAAACCCTCCTCCTGGAAGAGGCTCCAAAGAAACAGCATCGTCAAAATCTTTGGCCTTTTGATCATCAATGGTGACCATCTTGAGGCTGCGCAAGTCAGCCCGCCCCTGGTCCTGGGTCAAGCGGATCAAGTCCTCTTCCCCCGGCAAGGTTTCAAGTTCTTTAAGCACCGGTTCAGGATGTTCACCGGGTAAATCAAATTTAAATTTAAAGGAAAGTTCCTCTGTACGAAAATTACCGGGAGGGCCAAAATGTTCAATTATTTTGCCCTTCGAAGGTCTGGTTCCATGCGACCATTTTTCAACCTCAACCACCACTTTATCCCCATTTTGAACATCAGGAAAATCTTTCCGCGATACCTGGATAGGTCCGGGAAAACGTTGATCCTCGGGAGCCACAAAATAACGCTTTCCTTCACGGTATAAAGTGCCGACTACTCTGCGCTGCCCTTTTTTGAGAATGCCGATTACAGTTCCTTCCCTGCTTTTTTTACCCTTCCTTTTTTTATTTAAACGCACGACAACCCTGTCACCATGCGCGGCTTCGCTCATATTCTTAGAACTTATAAAAACATCCTCACCTTCCTGCTCGGGACGTAAAAAGGCAAATCCCCGGCGCTTACCTTCCAGTACTCCGATCAGATAATCAAGACGCTCGGGCAAACCGTATTTGCCGCTATCAACCTTAACCAAAAGTCCCTCGGAAACCATCTTTTTTAATTCTTTTTTAAGAATACTCCTATCCTGCGACTGCATTCCCAGTTCAGTAAGAATTTGCTTTACAGTCAGAGACTTATTTTTATGTTTTTTTAACAGCTCTGTTATTTTTTTTCGCAGGATCCTGGAAGCATTTTTTCTTTTTTTCAAAGTTAAACACCCCACTCCTTTAACACCACGATTATAAAATTTTTATTTAAAAATGAAAAGGCAGAGGCCTTACTTGAGCTCCCTGCCGTTAAAAACAATTACACATTAATTATGAGAGGATCAACAATCAATCAGTCAACCACTACAAGAACAATTGTAACAAGCATATAACCAATAGCCAGGTAAGTGGTAACCTTGCCCAGGATTTGGTCAAGGCCTTTCTTTTTGCCAATAAGCGACTGGGCACCCCCGGCAATTTCACCGAGCCCTGCACTACGTCCTGACTGTAATAGGACTACCGCAATAAGACTTACACACAAAATTAAATAAATTATATTAAAAACAGTACCAATCATGCCATTTAACCTCCATAATCCTGTTTGTTAATCTCAATTCAAGGATTCTCCCCTGAATCAAATCCAAGCAAATGAAATTTTAACACATACAAGCTGCCTTGTAAATGGAAAATCGCTACGCGGCGAAAGTAATTGATCAGGTGCTTTGTTCAGTGCGTATAAAAGAACCGGCATAATTCGCAGTTTGCGCCAAATCTGCTTCAATTCTCAACAATTGATTATATTTGGCCACCCGATCTATTCTCGAAGGGGCACCGGTTTTGATTAATCCGGCATTGGTGCCCACGGCAAGATCAGCGATGAAACTATCCCCGGTTTCTCCGGAACGATGGGAAACCATACACCAGTAACCGGCACGGCGGGCTAGGGCCATGGTTTCTATGGTCTCGCTTAATGTGCCGATCTGATTTAATTTAACCAGGATTGCATTTGCAGTTGAGGATTCAATCCCTTTATTAAGACGCTGAGAATTGGTAACAAAGAGGTCGTCACCTACCAACATTATCTTGGTGCTCATTTTTTCGGTTAACTTTTTCCACCCGTCCCAATCATTTTCATCCAAACCGTCTTCAATAGAGATAATGGGATAGTGCTCCAGAAGTTTAGAATAATACTCGATCAATTCCCGGGCGGAATAATTGTTTCCTTCAAGATGGTAAACACCATCTTTATAAAATTCGCTGGCAGCCGCATCCAGGGCAAGAAAAATATCATTTCCTGGCCGGTAACCGGCCCCTAATACAGCTTCCAGGATCAAATCCAACGCTTCTTCACTTGATTGCAAGTCAGGAGCAAAACCACCTTCATCGCCAACATTGCTGCTAAGCCCTTTTTGTTTTAATATGGTTTTTAATTGATGAAAAACTTCTGTGCCCATTTGCAAGGCTTCTGAAAAAGAGCCTGCCCCGGTGGGAGCAATCATAAATTCTTGGATATCCATGTTATTGTCAGCATGCTCACCGCCGTTTAAAATATTCATGAATGGAACCGGCAGCACACCGGCATTAAGCCCACCGATATAACGATACAAAGGAATATCCAGCATCGCCGCTCCCGCTCTGGCCAGGGCCAGGGAAACTCCAAGGATTGCGTTTGCTCCCAACCGTGATTTGTTAGAAGTATCATCCAACTCGATCATGAGCCTGTCTAAATCTTGTTGATCGAGCACATTGCAACCAAAAAGCTCCGGAGCAATAATATCATTGACATGGCGCACAGCATTGAGGACACCTTTGCCTCTATAACGAGCTTCATCTTCGTCACGCAGTTCAACCGCTTCAAATGCTCCAGTTGAAGCTCCGGAAGGCACCGCAGCCCATCCGCTCCAACCACCTTGGAGCCAGACATCAACTTCCAGGGTCGGGTTGCCCCGGGAATCTAAAATTTCCCGCGCTTCAATGTTATTTATCCGATCTTCCACCATGCTCCCTCCCTGTCTTGATTATTTTATCAGCCAATAAGCTTTTTCCAGTCATATCTTCGGGAATTGCCAGGCTGGCCAAGTCCAGGATTGTCGGGGCCACATCAGCAAGAATACCTCTTTTCTTTAAGAGAGATAAAGATTTGTGCTGCACACTGAGCATAATCAGCGGAACCGGGTTTGTACTATGAGCGGTGAGGTTGGCCCCATTTAAATCTTTCATTTCCTCGGCATTGCCATGATCCCCAATAATCAGCATATTGTAACCAAGTGGCAATGCTGCTTCGGTAATTTTCCCTAAGCCCCGGTCAACAGCCTCAACAGCTAAAATAGCCGCCTGCAGATTTCCGGTATGTCCAACCATATCCATATTGGCGAAGTTTGCTATGATTAAAGAATACCGTTTTGTTTCCACTGTTTCTATAATTTTTTCGGCAACTTCAGGTGCGCTCATCTCCGGTTGCATATCGTATGTGGCCACCTGGGGCGAAGGAACCATGATTCGCTCTTCCCCGGAAAAAGGCTGTTCTCTCCCACCATTAAAAAAGAAAGTAACGTGAGCATATTTTTCTGTTTCCGCAATTCTCATTTGATTAAGGCCCTGTCGGGAATAAACTTCGCCAAGAGTATTTATAAGATCATCTACGTTAAATGCCACCGGGACCAGCCTTTCCCGGTCATATTCAGTCATAGTAACCAGGTATGGTAGCGACGGAGAGGATCCACGGTTAAAAGGAGAAAATTGTCGATCGATAAAGGCGCTGGTAATCTGGCGAGCCCGATCAGGCCGAAAATTAAAAAAGATCAAGCTGTCTTCTGTAGTAATGGTAGTTAAAGGGTTACCTTCTTCATCAACAATTACAGTCGGTTGAACAAACTCATCCGATTCTTCCCTGCTGTAAGCTTCATCCAGGGCTTCAAGCGAATCTTTGGCTTTAAGCCCCTCTCCCATGGTATAAGCACGGTAAGCCCGTTCGGTCCTGTCCCAGCGGTGGTCGCGGTCCATGGCATAATAACGCCCACAAATTGAAGCTACCCAGCCATTGCCATGTTCAAAAGCGCTTTGCTCTAATTTTTCCAGGAAAGGCCTGGCTCCGAAAGGGACAGTGTCTCTACCATCAAGAATAGCATGCACATATACTTTATTCACTTTCTGGCGTCTGGCCATCTCCAGGAGCGCAAGTAGGTGATCAATGTGGCTGTGCACTCCTCCGTCGGAGACTAAACCCATTAGATGCAGGGTGCTGTCCTTGCGCCGCACCCTGTCCATTGCTTCCATAAAAACCGGATTTTCAAAAAATTCTCCGCTTTCAATGCATTTTTTTATTCTGGTTAACTCCTGGTAAACAATTCTTCCCGCACCCAGATTAAGGTGGCCTACTTCGGAATTGCCCATTTGCCCCGATGGAAGTCCAACGGCTTCACCGGCAGCATCAACCAGGGTCCAGGAATAATTATCATAAAAATAGTCCAGGTTCGGTGTTTTAGCCAGGTAAACAGCATTACCTTCAGGTTTTTCACGGTATCCCCAACCATCAAGGATAAGCAGCATAATTTTTTCCAAGCCTTAAACCGCCTTTCGCGCCGCCCGAATCAGTGCACTAAAAGTATCAGCTTTTAAGCTGGCCCCTCCAACCAGGGCCCCGTGAATTGAATTATTAACAACGAAAGATTCAATATTATCTTCTTTAACACTTCCTCCATATTGAATGCGCAGGTTTTCAACGGCCCTTTCCCCATAAAGATTGTTGATCGTTTTGCAAATAAATGCAGCGGCATTTTCTGCATCTTCTGGAGAAGCTGCTTTGCCGGTTCCAATAGCCCATACAGGTTCATAAGCAACGATTAAAGAACCGGAACCGATATCTTCAGGAGGCAAGTCATCCAGGGCTCCGGAAAGTTGGCGTTCAAGGATTTTTTCAGTAGCGCCTTCTTCACGCTCAGTTTCTGTTTCCCCAACACAAAGTATCGGCCTTAAACCACTGTCTAAGGCAGCCTTTACTTTGCGTTGGATCCAACTATCATCTTCTCCAAGAAGGTGGCGCCTTTCCGAGTGGCCGATAATTACATACTCCACCCCAAGATCTAGCAGCATGGATGCTGATATTTCACCGGTAAACGCACCTTTCTGTTCCCAGTGCATATTTTGCGCTCCCAGCTTGATCAAACTTCCTGAAAGGACTTCAGATGCATTATATAAAGCAGTATATGGCGGACAAATAATTACTTCTACCCCTTCAAAAAGCTTTTCATCTTTTTTTATTTCCCGACAGTATTCTACTGTTTCAATAGCATTTTTATGCATTTTCCAGTTTGCAGCGATAATTAACTCCATGCTTCTCCCTCCCTAATTGTCTTGTCCTTCTGGATAAATCCCAGGCAAGCCCAAACAAGATTTCACTTATCCTGCAAAGCACTTACACCGGGAAGTTCCCTGCCTTCCCAAAATTCTAGTGTGGCTCCACCACCGGTGGAAATAAAACTGATTTTTTCAGCAAGGCCCTGTGCTTCAAGGGCGGCAACCAGGTCACCGCCTCCTACAACTGAGTGAGCTCCGCATTGGGCCACTATTAGGGCTAATTGTTCGGTCCCATAATTAAATGGTGGGATTTCATAAACTCCCATAGGACCGTTCCATACAATCATTGAGGATTTATCAAGGTACGTTGCAAAAGTATTGATGGTTTCGGGACCTATGTCATAAACTTTCCAGGATCCCCGCACTTCCTCAGGATAAACTATTCGTTGAGGACTGCCTGTTTTCAACTCTTCTGCAACCACCAAATCAACAGGCATAACCAGGCGGCAGCGGCTTCTTTCACTTTCCCTGATGACCTCTGCTGCCTCATTCAACAAATCTTTTTCATAAAAAGAATCTCCCAGATTAAAGCCACGAGCGGCAAGAAAAGTATTGGCCATCCCACCGCCGATTAGCAGATTATCCGCTAATTGCAAAAAACGGTAAATTACTTTTATTTTATCGGATACTTTTGCTCCACCTAAAATAGCAGTAAAGGGTCTGGAGGGATTTCCCATGCAGTAAGAAAGTTCTTCAATTTCTTTTTTCATCAAGAGTCCTGCTACTCCGGCAACAAACTCTGTGATACCAACTGTGGAAGCATGAGCTCGGTGAGCGGTTCCAAATGCATCATTAACAAAAATATCTACCGGTTTAGCCAGTTTGCGGGCAAACGAAGGATCATTTTTCTCTTCTCCTTCTTCAAAACGTAAGTTTTCAAGTAAGATTACATCTCCGCCTTCCATGGCGGAAATAGCTTCATTTACTAAGGGCCCTACTACTTCATCGACTTTTTTTACGGGAGAACCCAAAAGTTCACTAAGTCTAGTCGCTACCGGGTCCATTTTCAATTCAGGCCTTGGTTGTCCTTTAGGTCTGCCCAGATGTGAACCAAGAATTACATGGGCCCCAGCATCAATCAGTTTTTTAATTGTGGGAAGCGCCGCACGTATTCTGGAATCATCACGCACTTCCCCACTGTCTAAGGGAACATTAAAATCTACACGGACCAGAATTTTTTTATCTCTAATCTCAATATCCTCAATACTTTTCTTTTGAATCAATTAAGTCATCACCCTCTACTTTAAGAACGGCGTCTTTTAAATGATGGAGGAATTGCCATTTCTTCCCTGTATTTGGCAATTGTCCGCCTGGAAATTTTTATCCCCCGCTCTTTTAAAAGTTCAGCCAGTCTCTTGTCGCTAAGCGGTTTCTGCTGATCTTCGGCATCAACCAGTTCACTAATATGACTCTTGATGCTGGGAGAGGAATGGTCGGATCCTTGGGTGCCGCTTAAACCGCTTGAAAAGAAAAATTTCAAGGGGAATAATCCGCGTGGCGTCTGGATATACTTATTGGCGGCAGCCCTGCTAACTGTAGATTCATGAACTCCCACCTTGAGGGCTACTTCCTTTAGAGTCAGGGGCTTTAGTTTTTTTATGCCGTTTTGCAAAAATGGTTTTTGAATATCAACTATTTGTTGAGATACCTTATGTAAGGTAATTCTTCTTTGTTCAATACTGCGAATTAACCAGTAAGCCTTTTCTATTTTATTTTTAATAAATGATGAAAGCTCTTCATCAGCCAATCCACTTTTAAGCATTTTATGGTAATAGGGACTAATAGTAAGCTGGGGAATATTGACTTCATTACTCATAACCACATAATTGTCATCTACTTTTTGGGCAATGACATCGGGAACAATGTAGCGGGTTTCTTCACCTTCTCCAAACACACTACCAGGCTTGGGATTAAGGGTGCGGATAAATTCTACAGCTTCACGAACAGCTTCTTCATCGCAACCGAGACAAGAGGCAATGTAACTATACCTTTCATCGGCGGCAGCCGGCAAGTAATTTTTCACTATTTGCACCGTCAATTCCCACGGTTTTTCCATCTTGTTTAATTGGAGTAAAAGACATTCCTGCAAACTGCGGCACCCTATCCCGGGCGGTTCAAGCTTTTGAACAATTTTAAGCGCTTCTTTCAATTCGCTGACCTGGGCTCCCAAAGCGGGAGCTAGCTCTTCCAGTTCCCCTTGTAAATATCCATTATTGTCCAGGTTGCCAACCAGGTAAGCGGCAGTACTATACTGTTGGGCAGTAAGAGGAAGCAGGCGCAGCTGGCCCAGTAAATCCTCAAGCATGGTGTTCTCTGCTATCCTGGCACAGTTTTCAACTGGAGACTGTCCGTCAACTGCAGCTTTCGGCCTGGTATTGCCAGACTGCTCAACACCGGTATCAATTCCCGCATCCCGAAAATATTCATCCCAGGTAAACTCCTCATTGCCTTTATCTTCTTTACCATCAGTTTCCTGGCCTTCACCCTCGATTTTTTCATCTTCTCTTGATTCAATTACTTCAAGAACTGGATTGTTCAGCAACTCTTCCTGGATATGATCCTTTATTTCCAGGGTAGAATATTGTAAAAGAGTAATCGCCAGTTTTAATTCCGGGGTAATAATAAGTTTTTGAGTTTGCTCTAAACTCAGGTTATAATCCAGCTTCACATTTACCTCTCCCTGTCCAAAAGAGTATAATACAGGCCTTAAGGGCCTGTAATAAGATAGATTGCTCCTCTTTGAGATTTTATCCCCAAACTACAAATGCCTTACTTAACATGCTTTCCTTTAGCAGAAACATAAATCGGTTCGAAGCTTTCCATCTGCTGCTTTCATATCTTTTCGACATCTAAAAGCTGAATCCTGCCCTCAATCTTCAGATTGGCATGTTCTTTGCTTATTTTTAGAAATACCTGGTTTATTAGCCAACTTCTCCATTTGCCGAAACCTGTGGCTAATACCCGATTTACTCACCGGCGGATCAAGCTTCTTACCCAATTCTTGCAAAGAAGCTTCAGGGTAAGACCTTCGCAAGCGCGCCGCTTCACGCAGAGAAGGAGAAAGATTGTTTAAACCAATGCACCTGTCTATTCGATCAATAAGAGCAAGCTGTGCCTGTGCTGAAGAAACTATTTTTTCAAGATTTGCAGTTTCGCAGTTTACCACCCGATTAACCTGGTTGCGCATACTTTTGACTACCCTGTTGCTTTCTAATTCCAAAAGAGTACTTCCGGCACCAATAATGCGCAGATAATCGGCAATTGCTTCAGCACTTTTAAAATAAATAAAGGCATCTTCGCTTCGCTCCCGTATGAAAGGTTTCAAATTAAAATCTTGCAAAATTTCCTTGTAAACAAAGGCATCTTCAATACTGCCACAATTAATTTCCAGGTGATAGCCTGATTGCTGAGTAGCACTAACACTTCCGCCGGCCAGAAAAATGCCCCTCAGTAAGGCTTTACGACAACAATTTCGCTTGGGCACGGCCATATGCTTCCTGGGTAAACTAAGATAATTACCGGCTTCTT
Organism: Bacillota bacterium; assembly: GCA_046483445.1. Classification (GTDB taxonomy): domain Bacteria; phylum Bacillota; class Dethiobacteria; order DTU022; family DTU022; genus B1SED10-74M. Next base: position 23,222 of record JAWODD010000004.1, read on the forward strand.
TAAAACCAAGGTAAACTAAAAGAGAATCTATTTGTTCTTGTCCGGAAACCTGAACTAAAAAGCGGCTTTTTCGGAGTCTATTTTCCTGCTGCCTGACAATATATGGTTCGTTGATCCCGGCATACCGAAACAGGTTAAACACCCTGCGGGCTACCGCATTGGCGTCAACTACAACTACCAGGTTATGCTTGTTTTGGCGAATCATATAGTAACCATTTTTTACCAATAGAGCTTTTAATTCCCATGAATTACAACAGGCAAAAGTGTCTTTTAGCCTGGCCAATTCATGCTTAACTTGCCTGGTTAGGGACAATCTATAACCTTCCCCTCAATTTTTATAAATATCTCTGTGTTCCACGGCAAGGCTAAAACGCGAGCCCAGGTGTTTACCCAAATCTTCGCCGATAACCACAGAACGGTGTTTACCGCCGGTACAGCCAAACGCTATTACCAGGCTGGTTTTACCTTCCTTTACGTAAAAAGGAATAGAAAATTCCAGTAAATCCTTCAACTTTTGAAAATAAGTGCCAGTCTCGTTCCACTGCCACAAATATTCATGGACCTGGGAATCATCACCGGTTAAAGATTTTAGATGCTCAACATAATAGGGATTGGGCAAAAACCGGACATCGAAAACCAAATCGGCGTGAGGCGGCAGTCCATGTTTATATCCGAAGGATATTATCCGAATCTGCATCCTTTTGTCGTGCTGGTCCGGTTCGTACATTTCAACAATTTTTGCTTTTAATTCCCAGGGTTTAAGGTAAGAGGTGTCAATTTCTTTATGGGCTTTCCCTCTTAGTTCGCTCAACGCTTCCCGTTCTTTTTTAATTGCTTCCGGTAGACTTACTTCTCCCAATGGATGACGACGCCTGGTTTCTTTAAAGCGTTTAATTAGGACATCTTCATCAGCCACAAGAAATAGTATCTCGTAATCAACGTGCCTGGTATCCATTTCATCCAGCGCTTCAAAAAGGTCTTTAAAAAAAGCGGCCCCTCTCAAGTCGCAAACCAGAGCTACTTTTTTATTCTCTGATTGGATGAATAAGTCAGTAAACTTGGGGATAAGCGTGGGCGGCATATTATCTACACAATAATAGCCGAGGTCTTCAAAACAGTTTAGGGCATGGCTTTTGCCGGCTCCGGAAAGGCCAGTGATCAAAATAATGCGCATATCATTTTCATTAATACTAATCCGGATCAACCCCCCCTGCCCGTAATTGAAATATTATCCAGCGTAAAATATATATTATTAAGTATTTATTTTTATACTACAAGATAAGTATAACACATTAAATAAAGATTGTTGTTCGAATATAATGGCTTCTTAAGCGGCTAGTAATTTTCCTTTTCAGCTTCAAATATTTCTTTTGCTTCTTCCTGCTTGTTTAAATGATCATAAATTACTTGTGCAAGATCGCTGCTAATCCCGGGTACTTCGGCAAGCTCTTTTACTTCTGCCTTTCTTATTTTTTCAGCGCTGCCAAAATGTTGGAGCAATATTTTTCGTCGGGATACCCCGATCCCAGGAATGTCTTCAAGAGCAGAATGAATGCTTTTGCGGCCTTTGCGACGGCGATGTCCACCAATAGCAAAACGGTGCACTTCGTCACGAATACGCTGCAGCATTTGTAACACAGGGTTGTTGGCAGATAAACGCAACGGCAACTCCGCACTCTCAAGTAATAGCTGATCTGGATTTTTGGCCAAAGCAACCAGGGAAATATTGTTAAAACTTGTATTTGCAAGCACTTCCCGGGCAGAATTCAACTGACCCCTGCCGCCATCAATTAAAATCAGATCAGGTCTGGGCCAGTCTTCTTTTGCAACCCGCCGTTTTAAAACTTCCTGCAGAGCGGCATAATCGTCTTCTCTCGGAGCACTTTTTATATTAAAACGGCGGTAATCTTTCTTGGACGGGTTACCGTCAACAAAAACAACCATCGCTCCCACCGATTCACAGCCACGCAGGTGGGATATATCGTACCCCTCGATTCTTTGAGGTGGTTTGTCCAGGCCGACCAGGTTGCCCAGTTCTTCCAGGGGCTGCTCATTCCTTTTAATTTTTTGTTCTTCGTCTTCCTGCAAACGCAAATAACAATTACGCCTGGCCAATTCAACCAATTTTTTAGAGGATCCTCGTTTGGGAATTCGCAGGTTGACTTTCTTCTCCGCCTTAAATTTTAGCCATTCCGCCAATAGTTCAACATCGGTGGGACAATTAGAAACTACAATTTCTTCCGGAACAATTTCCACCCGGTTGTAGTAATTTTTAATAAAAGAAGCGATTACTTCTTCATCTTCAACATCTTCTGCTCCGGCCAAAGGATAATGATCCTGACTGAGCAGTTTCCCTCCTCGAACCTGGAAAAGATGGACCGCCGAACGACCACCATGCCGGGCCAGGGCCAAAACATCTCTCTCAGCATCTTCTTCGTTAAGGGCCATTTTTTGCTGCTGTCCGGCAACCCGCTGCAGTGACTGTAGACGATCCCGCAAAGCAGCGGCTTCCTCAAAACGCTGATTACGGGAGGTTTCCTCCATTTGATTTTTCAATTTATCCTGCAGTTCACTGTAGCGGCCCTTTAAAAATAAAAGAGCCTGTTTAACCAGCCGGTTATACTCTTCAGGTGAAACAGCTTCTTCACCGCGACATGGTGCCAGGCAGCGTTTCATCTGGAAATTCAAGCAGGGCCTGTTTGGAGCCGGTTTGCCATCTAAAGGCTGGCGGCAGCGTCGTAACGGAAAAATTGAACTAAGAAACTTCATGGTCTCACGCACTGCTCCAACGTCAGTGAAAGGACCAAACCGATATTCTTGCCTGCCCGCAGCAGGTTGGTAACGGGCTCTTTTACTGCTAAGCTGCGAAAGGCGGAGAAGCTCCAAGCGTGGGTAAAGCTCCGGGGTAATTATAAGGTAGGGGTAATCCTTGTCATCTTTAAGATTGACGTTATAACGAGGTTTATATTCCTTAATCAAGTTGCACTCAAGAATTAAGGCCTCCACCTCTGTATCGGTAACCACAAAATCAACATCAGCCCAATTTGCCTGCAGGGAACGCAGCCGTGGAGAAATTTGCCCATTTTCGGCAAGATAAGAACGCAGCCTTTGGCGCAGTGAGATTGCTTTACCAACATAAATAACCCTGTTAGAGCTATCTTTAAGCAGGTAAACACCCGACAATTCGGGTACCTGCTTAATTTTTTCTTTTAAATCTTCAAACATATTTAATTTCACCTCGGGACTTCCTAAAGTTGTCAAGGGGACGTGGTTGTTGACAACTTTTTTGTCCCATATATATTTCCTTACACCACTGCTTAAACCTGGCCGATCAAAGACAAATTGGAACTTTTTATAAATCTACTGCTTCTTCACTTTGGGCTAACAATTTCCCTAAAAGCCATTGACCGGTATATGAATCCTTGTAGGAGGCCACCTCTTCGGGTGTACCTGTGGCGACAACCCAGCCTCCTTCATCGCCTCCTTCCGGTCCCAGGTCAATCAGGTGGTCAGCACGTTTTAAAACATCCAGGTGATGTTCAATAACCAGCACGGTATTACCGCTGTCAACCAGGCGGTCAAGAATCAGCAACAATTTATTAATATCGTCAAGATGAAGGCCTGTTGTTGGTTCATCTAAAATGTATAAGTTGCGCCCATTACTGCGCCGGGAGAGTTCTGTGGCCAGTTTTACCCGCTGAGCTTCACCTCCGGATAAGGTGGTTGCCGGCTGGCCAAGCCTAATATAACCAAGGCCGACGTCGTAAAGCAACTGCATCTTGCGCTGAATTTTCGGAATAGCCGAAAAATATTCCAGGGCTTCCTCCACATTCATATCCAATACATCTGCAATACTTTTTTCTTTATAAAGAACCTCCAGGGTTTCCCGGTTATAACGCTTGCCACGACATACTTCGCAAGGAACATATACATCGGGCAAAAAATGCATTTCAATTCTCAAGATCCCCTCACCACGGCAGGCTTCGCAACGCCCTCCCTTAACATTGAAGCTAAATCGCCCCGGTTTATATCCACGGCGGCGGCCTTCAGGGGTTTTGGCAAAAAGTTCGCGGATACCATCAAATAGACCGGTATAAGTTGCCGGATTAGATCTTGGGGTTCGACCGATAGGAGACTGATCTATAACAACCACCTTGTCAAGATGCTCTACTCCTTCCAGTCCACTGTGGCCTCCCGCTTTTTCCCGCGAACGATGTAGTTTACGGGTTAAGACCCGAGCTAAAATATCATTGACCAGCGTACTCTTGCCGGACCCGGAAACCCCGGATACACATACAAAAAGACCTAGCGGAATTCCCACATCCACATCTTTCAGGTTATGTTCTCTGGCTCCAAGTATATTTATCCACCGGTTACCCGGCTCCCGCCTTCTATCCGGAAGAGGCACTTCTTTTCGGCCGGTCAAATAATCTCCAGTTACAGAATTTGCAGTCCCGGTAATCTGTTCAACATTGCCCTGAGCTACGATCTTCCCTCCGGCAGCTCCGGCTCCAGGCCCAATATCAATAATATGGTCCGCACTGCGGATAGTTCCTTCATCATGTTCAACGACCAGAACTGTATTACCGAGATCGCGCAGATCCTCTAAGGTTTTAATTAAACGGGCATTATCTCGCTGATGCAAGCCAATTGTCGGTTCATCAAGAATATAGATTACACCGGTAAGACCGGAACCAATTTGAGTAGCCAGCCTAATCCGCTGGGCTTCGCCTCCCGAAAGAGTAGCTGCCCCCCGGTCAAGAGTCAGGTACTGTAGGCCGACGTTACGCAAAAATCGCAGTCTTTCCCCTATTTCCTTGAGGACCTGACGGGCAATGTAGGTTTCGCGTTCGTTAAGCTTTAATTGCTCGAAAAATTCCGCAGCCTGTTCCACAGTAAGCGCTGAAACATCTGCAATATTGGATCCACTTAGCAGTACAGCCAAGCTGGAAGGCTTAAGCCGATTACCTTCACAAACAGGACAGGGCCTGGTCTGCATGAAACGCTCCATATCACCCCTCATCTCTTCTGATGCAGTTGTTTCATAACGACGTTCAAGAAGTTTGAGCACACCTGGAAAAGCCTTCTTATAGTGGCGAACTCTCCTAAACATATTTACATAGCGAAAATTAATTTTTTCCGGGGAACCGTAAAGAATCTTATCTTGCTCTTCCCGGGAAAGATCTTTAAACGGTTTGTCCAAATCGATCCCCCAGGTTTTAGCTGCAGCTTCCAAAAATTGCTGGTAATAGTTTTGACCTGACCAGGGATGAATCGCTCCTTCCTTCAGGGACAACTCAGGATAGGGAATCACCAAATCCGGAGCAAATTCAGACTTACAGCCCAGGCCACTACATTCGGGACAAGCACCGTAGGGGCTGTTAAATGAAAATATTCTTGGGCTGATTTCTTCAAAACTAAAGCCACATTCAGCGCAGGCAAAGTTTTCGCTGAAAAGTTGCTCTCCGCCCTCCATTTCCTGGATCAGCACCAGTCCCTCGCTTAATTGCAAAGTGTTTTCAACTGAATCGGCGAGGCGGGACTGAATTCCTTCGCGGATAATCAAGCGATCAACAACGACCTCAATATTGTGTTTTTTTTGCTTATCCAGATTGATTTCTTCTTCCAGCTCTCGGACCTCACCGTCAACTCTTACCCGCACATAACCTTTGCTGCGCAAATCTTCAAAAAGACGAGTATACTCGCCTTTGCGGCCCCGCACCAGGGGCGCCAAAACTTGAATCCGAGTTTCCAACGGCATCCCGGCAACTTGATCCACTATCTGCTGGACCGTCTGCTGGCTGATCGGCTTATGACAATGAGGACAGTGTGGATTACCGATCCGGGCAAAAAGCAGGCGAATATAGTCATAAACTTCAGTAACTGTTCCCACTGTGGAACGAGGATTTCGCGAGGCCGTTTTTTGGTCGATAGAAATAGCCGGAGAAAGCCCTTCAATCTGGTCTACATCAGGTTTTTCCATCTGGCCCAGGAACTGGCGGGCATAAGCCGATAGCGATTCAACATATCTGCGCTGTCCCTCAGCATAAATAGTATCAAAAGCCAGGGAAGATTTACCCGAACCACTTAAACCGGTTAACACAATAAGTTTATTTCTGGGAATGTTTAAGTCTATATTTTTCAGGTTGTGTTCTCGCGCACCGCGAATAACTATTTCTGATGCTGTCAAATTAGTCCCTCCTGTTATAGCAAGTCCCTACCAGGATTGAGAAGCCGGTTTAAAGAGATTTATGGTCATAAATCAAAATAACTCTATAACGCTTTTTACTTAACCTGTTCAAAACTTTTTAAGGCATCTCAACTTCGCGTTTGATCACGTCCCCCTGGCAACTTGCTAACTTTTTTCCAGTTCGTAGATCATGTCGCGCAGTTCTGCTGCTCTTTCAAAGGCTAAATCTTTGGAAGCCTGGTTCATTTCTTTACGCAGTTTTTTTATCATCTTTTGTTTTTGGGCGGGATTAGCCTCTTTTATTTCCTCAAGTCCGTACTCTTCGCTTTCTTCAGCTACCGCAGTAGCTTCAATCAATGCATAGATAGGCTTTTCGATACTCTGCGGCGTAATTCCATACTTACGGTTGTAATCTAGCTGTTTCCGGCGACGGCGCTCAGTTTCATCAATAGCGCGGCGCATTGAAGGAGTAATTTTTTCAGCATACATGATTACTCTGCCTTCGATATTGCGAGCAGTACGCCCGATTGTCTGGATCAGGGAACGGTCCGATCTCAGAAAACCTTCTTTATCGGCATCAAGTATGGCCACAAGGGTTACTTCAGGCAGGTCAAGACCTTCCCTGAGGAGGTTGATGCCAATCAGGACATCAAATTCACCCATGCGTAGGCCCCTGATAATTGTCATTCTTTCCAGGGCATCTATCTCCGAGTGCATGTAGCGCACTTTTAATCCCATATTTTGATAGTATTCGGTCAGATCTTCGGCCATTCTTTTAGTCATAGTAGTTACCAGCACTCTTTGATCGGCTTCCGCCCGAGAGCGTATCTCCCCGTAAAGGTCATCTACCTGTCCCTCGGCGGATCTGATTTCCACCACAGGGTCGGCCAGGCCGGTCGGGCGGATAATTTGTTCCACTACCCGGTCGCTTTGTTCAAGTTCCCAAGGTCCGGGAGTGGCCGATACGAATATGCCCTGGTTAATTAACGATTCAAATTCGGCAAAGTGCAAAGGCCGGTTGTCTAAAGCGGAGGGCAGCCTGAAACCATGCTCAACCAGGGTGCTTTTCCTGGATATATCACCGCGATACATTCCATTAACCTGGGGTATGGTAATATGTGATTCATCGATTACCATCAGCATATCCGGTGGGAAATAGTCCAGCAGAGTAGACGGGCGACTGCCCGGAGGGCGGCCGTCCAAATGACGGGAATAGTTTTCTATACCGCTGCAAAAACCAATTTCCTGGAGCATTTCCAAATCAAACAGGGTGCGTTGTTCCAAACGCTGGGCTTCCAGGAGTTTGTCCTCTTTTCTAAAGCGGGTCAGCTGTTCATGCAGTTCCGCCTCGATATCTTTGATCGCCCTTTTCAACTGATCGGGAGCAGTCACATAGTGAGTGGCGGGGAATATGGCCGCATGAGAACGTTCACCGGTTACTTTACCGCTAACCACATCTATTTCGCGCAAACGTTCAATTTCATCACCAAAAAGCTCCACCCGCAGGGCTGATTCTGAAAATGAAGCAGGAATAATTTCAATAACATCGCCGCGAACCCGAAACGTTCCCCTTTGGAAATCTATTTCATTACGCTGGTAATGGATATCAACCAGCCTTTTAATAATTTCATCTCGGTTTATTCTCTGCCCCTCTCGCAGGGACAAAACCTGCTCTGTGTATTCTGAAGGTGACCCCAAGCCGTATATACAAGAAACTGAAGCTACGATAATGACATCTGAACGTTCCAGCAAAGCACTGGTTGCCGAATGGCGCAGTTTATCAATTTCGTCATTAATGGAAGAATCTTTTTCAATAAATGTATCGCTCTGCGGAATATAAGCTTCCGGCTGATAATAGTCGTAATAGCTGATAAAATATTCCACGGCATTGTTCGGGAACAGTTCTTTAAATTCACTGCACAGCTGGGCTGCCAGAATTTTATTCGGAGCCATAACCAGAGTTGGCCTCTGCACCCGTTCAATTACATTGGCTATGGTAAAGGTTTTACCTGATCCGGTAACCCCAAGCAGGGTCTGGTAATGTGAACCCTGGTTTAATCCTTGCACCAGAGTATTAACTGCTCCCGGCTGATCCCCGGTGGGCTCATAATTTGATTTTATTTTAAACCCTTTTGTAATAACCATAAACCTCCCGCTAATTTGAATCGTTAAAGACCCATTAATATATACATAATCTCGCACAACCTGTAAGACTGCCAATTATGACAAGAAGTAGACCCTACCTGAGCCTTTGCCCATATCTATTATAATAATAATCGTTCCGATGGCAACATGGAAAATTGATAACTAGAGCAAACAAATAAATTTTTTGGGGGAGCTTAAATAATATCGTTCAGTAATAGTTATTTGACTTAACTCATTTTCTCTTCACCAGGCCCTTAAGCCTGGCCAGGGGGTCGGGCTTGCGCATTTGCAGGTATACCGGCGAATCAGGTGAGGGAACCGGAATCATTCCCAATTCAACATAGCGCCGCAAGATTGAATGTAAAGAGCCCCTCGCCCTCAAGCCGGCCTGCAGCGAGGCCCCAAAATGTTCTTTTTCTGAGGTTTCTTTTTTAAAAACTTTTGAAAAAACTTCCCCATTTCTACTTCCTTCCAGGAGCACCATGAAATAGCTTTCTTCTATCTTTTCCAAAAAGTCTCGGTTATTTTGCGGTATTTCACCATTTACTGCTTTAATAATATCATCCTGCTGTAAACCGGCATTGTGAGCAGGAGTCCCGGGTAATACCTCCATCAGAATAATCCCTTCATCTCTGCTGCGATAGCGAGGTGGTTTCTTGTTTTCTTCATTTTTTCCATAGAGGATCAGCACTTCATGGCCAATCGGGGCAAAAAGAACCCCGGGCAGGATGAAAACCGCAAAATATTCCGCTCCTACAGCAAAAAATAAAAGGATAATGCTGTAGACAGCCAGCCACTTTGCTGAAAATGCTGTTCGTTCCCGCGGTGTGGAGGAAACAGCAATATCCCCATAGCCAAGACCGGCTGCAACCGGTATGAGCATATACTGGAGTGTTTTACCTTCACCCGGCTCAAGATTCGATTGAATAATCGGCCACCATTCGGGCATACTAACACCGACAATTTCAGGTTCAGCTACCATGCTGACCAGGAGAGCCACCAGTGGCAAAGGCCAAAATCTTTGAAGCGAAAAAGCCCCGATTACTTCACCGCTTTCTTGTTTCAAGTAAATCGGACTGCTTCCCCAGTGTCCTCCAGCATAAATCAACAGTGCTTCAATTAGGTGAAGCAGACCGATAAGCACCAGAAGAGCGGGAATATGGACCCTCAACAATGTTTCGATAACGATATTATCAGCTAAAACCGGCAATAACGGCACTATAATATGGCGGGCAAACAAAACCATTACCGCGACTATGCCACCGGCATATGAAAAGCAAAGATAGCGAGGATTAACCAAAAGAAGCAAAATGGCCACCGGCCAGATAAAGTAGAGACCGATTTGTTCCAAAGACAGGCCGAGAAAAATCAGGATCACACTGGCTATCAGACCACCCACTACACCCAACCCAAGGGAATAAAATATTTGTTTACCAACCTTATTGAGGGTGCGGCCATATAGCTTCTTTTCTGTCGCTGCCTGCCGCCTGTACTGCAAATAAACTAGAAAGAGGACTATCCAAAATATAGGCATTACAAGGGCAATCATCAATGTAGAAATGAAGATCTGCCCTATTTCAAGAAAAAGCTGCATTGATTAATTGTTTCCTCCAGTATTTTCCCAAAGCTCTGGTTTTTCGAGCAGTTCCAAAGCTTTTTTAAGCTGCTTGTCCTGCTCCCGCGAAGCCATATCCAAGGCTTCACGCAGTTTTACCCAGGTCTTATCGTCAAATTCACCACTACTTTCAATTCCGGAGTTTACCTGAAACCTGGTAAGAGCTTTAGAAGTCATTTCATCAAAATATCCGTTAACATCAATTTCATAATCTAGCAGTTCCAGCATCTCCTGAAGCATCTCAACTTCTGATCCGTAATCGCCCTCTTCCAGAAAGCTTGGATGAAAATAGTGGTAGTAGCGGAGAATTTCAGGCATTTCTACTTCGTAATCAGGTTCAATCCCATATTTATCTATATTCCTCCCTGAGGGAGTAAAGTAATTAGCTACAGTAAGCATTAGAGCATTATTGTCGGGTAGTTCTTCCAACTGCTGCACTGACGCTTTTCCATAAGTTGTTTGGCCCACTAAAGTCGCTGCATTTCGGTCCTGCATTGCTCCGGCAAGCAGTTCTGCAGAACTGGCGGATTCTTCATTAACTAGAACGACAATGGGATATGGTTTTTTATCGGCTTCGGATTGATATACGGTTTTTATTTGATCATCCTGGCCCACCAGCCTGACAATTTCACCTTCGGGTACAAATTGCTCTGCTATTGTTACCGCTTGATCTACAAGCCCGCCCGAGTTGTTTCGCAAATCCAAGACCAATCCTTTGCTTAACCCGTTTTTTTCTATGGTCTCAAACACTTCAAAGAATTCATCCGCCGTTTTGCTATCAAAGCCGTTTATTTCAATATAGCCGAGGCCTTCTTCCATCATTTCTCCAGATACAGTAGAAACTTGGATCTCTTCACGAATAACCGTCATTTCCATTGGTTCCTCCGCACCAGGGCGCTGGACTGTTAAAACAACACTGGTATCGCTGGGCCCTCGCATTATTTCTGCAGCATAATCAATTCCCTCGCCGGTTAATTCATTGCCGTCAGCTTCCAAAATCCGGTCCCCGGGCACCAGACCATTACGTTCAGCAGGAGTATCAGCAAAGGTTTCAAAGACCACTATATCAGACTCCGCTTCAATAATGCGTATCCCGATACCGCCATAAACCCCCTTTGTATCTCGTTTAAACTCTTCGAGTTCATCGGGATCATAAAAACGCAACTGGGGATCATCAAGCACTTCGATCATCCCGCGAACAGCACCTTCCATAAGTTCTTCTTTATCCACAGGATAAAAGTAATGGTTGGTAATGGCCTCCAGGGCTTCCCAAAAAATTTCAGTTCCATTATTTGCATCTACCTGATTGGCATCGGGCTCAAATCTGATAACACTCGGATCATCCTCGGTAGCGGTAGGATCATCCTGATCGGCAAAAACTAAATAGGTGGCCAGGTTCGTTCCCACAAGAACCAGAATAAAAACAGTCAGTATTTTAAAAATTGATTTCCTGGCAATTGAATTCATAAATGCCCACTCCTGTCCACTTTACGCATTTACCCAAATTGTTCCTTACAGATTTTACACTCATCATATCATAAAAATTTTTTCTTGTATCCATGGCAAAAAAATTTCAGCCATTACCTGTCTCATTGGTGGAATGGCTGAAAATCAAGTTTTAGCTATATTTATTGGCAGATTAAATTTATGACCCGATGTTACCAAAATATTCCATCGGGTTATAACGATGATCGGGGGAACCGCTTGGATAACTTCTTACCGGATCTTTCTCATACTCTCTGACTTCAAAATGCAGGTGGACACCGGTGCTGTAACCGGTGGTACCTGCCCTGCCAATACGATCTCCCCTGCTGACAATCTCACCCTTATCGACATGTAAGCTGCTCATATGCGCATAGAGGGTTACAGTCCCGGCTCCATGGTCGATCATTATACAATTACCGTAACCACCATTCCAACCGGAGAGAATAACCTCACCCTCGGCAGTAGCCAAAATATAATTTGCCTCTCCACCATGGGGGGCCATATCTACCCCCCCATGCCAGGCCCGGTTTCCACTGAAAGGATCATTTCTGTATCCATAACCGGAGCTGATCCAGGTTGGTGGCTCTATCGGCCACTTCAGTTCACCATCAATGCCGCCAAAGCGACTTTCAGCTTCGGCAATTAACTCACGAATCAAAGAATCTAATCGCTGCGACTCTTCTTCGAGATCTTCAATAGCCTTTAGATTTTTTTCTATATCTTTCTGCAGCTGAGCCAGGACAGTTTCCCGTCTTTCTTTAGCCTGCTCCATTTCTTGTTCATTAGAGGCTACTTGATTATGCATCTCTTCAAGTTCCTTCTTATTTTGTTCCAATTCATCTTTCCAGTCTTGAATAATATCTTTTTCTTCCTGAATATCCTCAATCAGGCTAATATCATTGGAAGTAATTTTGCTTAAATTATATAAGCGGGTTAGAAAATCATTAAAATTGCTCGATTCAAACAAGACTTCAACATAAGAAACCCAACCATATCGTTGAATAGCCCGCAGACGCTGATTCAATAAATCTTTCTGTTCGCGATGCTTAGCTTCGGCGTCAGCCAGTTCAGACTCAACCTGGCTGATTTCTTCTTCTAATTCCTCAATTTCTCTTCGCAATTGTTCCTGTTCGGCACGCAGTTCTTCCAAGCGGTTTTCCAGCCGCTCTAACTCATCTTTGAGGGCGGCTTCCCGGTTCAAACGCTGCTCCAAATTACTTTCTTCCCGGCGCTGCTGGTCTTCAACTTCTTCCATTTCTTCCTGTTTTTCTTCAATTTCTTCTGTAATCACAGCATAAGCCGGAAGGGTAACCGTCACAGTTAAAGTTAAAATTAACAGCAGCAACAGTCCCCAGTGTTTTTTTCCGTTAAACATTTGTCTTTTCCTCCCTGATCTTTAACAGAACTTATCTCTCTATACGTGTAAAAACCGACCCATGGAAAATGAACTACCCAGGATACCCAGGGCAGTCCCCAGGGGTATCAAATACTTGGCGAGCTCTATAATCATCCATTGCGAAGGCAACAGGGTTAAAAACACTAAGTCATTCGCGACAATCCAGCTGGTAGCCATTTCGTAAATATAGTAAATTATTGCCAACGGGATTAAAGCTCCGACAAATCCCATTAAAAACCCTTCTAAGATAAAGGGCCAGCGGATAAACCAGTTAGTCGCACCCACATATTTCATAATAGTAATTTCTTTTTTCCGCATCATCACAGTTAACTTAATCGTATGAGAAATCAAAAACACAGCTGTTATTGAAAGACCGGCCATTAGGGCCAGGCCTATTATCTGAACTACCCTGGCGACGGTAAACAAATTTTCAACATAACCCTGGCCGTAAAAAACATCAGAAACCCCCGGATAACTTCTAAATTCCTCGGATAACCTTACAACAGCTTCCGGTTCTACTGTTGTTATTTCATAAGTAGCCAGCAGAGGGTTTTCCAGAGAAGTGTCATACCCTTCAAGCATCCCCCCCAATTGACTTTTTAAGCGATCCATTTGCTCTTCACTGGAAACATATTCGAGAGCGGCCACTTCCCGGTGCTCGGCCAATTTTTGCCTTAGCTCCTCCCGGGCATCCCTGTCGGCATCTTCTTCAATATAAACAACTATTTCTACCTGATCCTTAACTGTTTCAGTAATATGGGTAACGTTAAAATTAACCAGCATGAACAAACCGAGCATTAGTAAAGTAACAACAACTACTCCGGTGGAAGTTATACACATCCAACGGTTTCGGTATAAGCCTTTTAAGGTTTCACCCAGTATATATATGAAGCCGTTAATGAACATGCGAGTAAATCCCTTTCTGCTCATCACCGACCAGTCTGCCGCCTTTTAAGTACAATACTCTTTTCTTGAAATGATCCACAATGTCCCGGTTGTGGGTTCCCACTAACACTGTAGTGCCCCTTAAATTAATACTGCGCAGCAAGTTCATAATATCAAGCGCAGTTCCGGGATCAAGGTTCCCAGTAGGCTCATCGGCGATAATCATTGCAGGACGATTGGCTATAGCTCTAGCCAGGCCAACCCGCTGTTGTTCTCCCCCGGATAAATCAGTTATTTTGGCCTTGCCCTTATCTTTAAGACCAACCAGCCCCAGTACATGTGGTACCCTGCGGCGGATCTCCCTGCGAGAAGAACCAACCACAGTCATGGCAAAAGCAACATTCTCATATACAGTTCGCTCTTCCATTAAACGAAAGTCCTGAAAAACCATGCCAATATTGCGGCGCAAAAAAGGGAGCCTGTGTCCGGGTAAACGAGCTACATCACGTCCGAAGACTCTCAAAGTACCGCTTTGCGGTTTTTCTTCCCGGATGATCATTTTCATCAGGGTGGATTTTCCAGCCCCGCTGGAACCGACAAAAAAAGCAAACTCACCACGATCTATAGTAAAAGTGACATTTTCCAGGGCCAGGCTTTTACCCTTGTCGTATTTCATGGATAAATTTTTTGCGTCAACCATTTGCGGTGAACCTCTCCGTTTAAACTTAACATAATGTCGGTCCTGTTTTCCTTAGATTTCGACAATTATATATTAATTCCTGCAAATCATATTAAAATATGTTTACTCAATGTGCAAATTATTAAGGGTTATTAAACGAGCTCTTTTTCTTATACAGTTTATGTTATTCTCACCTTTGGTTTATAAAAATGGGTTGTAAAAAAACCAAAACTGAAAGTTGCACAAAATTCCTTAATGCTGCTGCATTTTTTTAAAGCCTCCTCCGTGCACTTCTGTAGCATTGCCGATAATCACAAAAGCAGCGGGATCCACTTCATAAATAATCCACTTTAGCCTGGATACTTGTTGGCGGGTGACAACACAGAGCAGGACTTCACGACCCTCACCGGTATACCCTCCGTGCCCTTCTATCCTTGTTACACCGCGCCCCAGTTCACTCAACAATCTTTCATTTATTTTAGCACCACAGCATGTAATAATGATAGCCTGTTTAGCAAGTCCCAATCCTTCCTGAATAGCGTCAATCACCTTTATACTGATAAACAGGGCCAGAGCAGAGTACATCGCCGCTTCACTGCTAAAAATAAACATGGCCAGCGCCAAGACTGCCAAGTCTCCGCCGAACATGGCCTGCCCCGGACTGATTCCCCAGGTTTTAGCCAGGATCAAAGAAAGCAGGCTGGTCCCACCAGTGGAACTGCGAAAACGGAAAACCAGCCCCACTCCTGTTCCGGTAATAACTCCGCCATATACAGCTGCCAGTAAAAGATCATCTGTAGCCTGTGGTAAAAACGCAGCTGTAACATCCACGGCAAAGGAGAGCAATAACGTGCCGAGCAAGCTTTGCACAATAATTCGCCGGCCTAAATATATGTAACCGGCAATAAACAGAGGTATGTTTAAAATAATAATAGCCAGGCCAACCGGCATGCCTATCAGATGGTATAAAAAAACGCTAAGCCCGCTAACCCCGCCGGGTACAAGCATGTTCGGGACCATGAACATATTATATCCCGCAGCAACAATAAAACTACCAATCATGATGCCAATCAAATCAACCACGACAACCTTAACATCGCTTATTTTAATATACGGCTTCCTAAGCTTCATAGTTAACTCCAGATAATTCTTCAGGCTACATTTTTACAAAATCTAAATTATTTTTGCAAAGGGACTTTGCCCCGGGCCTTCCAACGCAGATAAGCGTCGATGAATGGGTCAATCATGCCATTCATTACTGCATCTACCTGACCACTTTCCATCCCGGTGCGATGGTCCTTAACCAGGGTAAATGGGTGGAAAGTGTAAGTCCTAATTTGACTTCCCCAGGCAATTTCCTTCTGCTGACCTCTTTCAGCATCAATCTCGTTAGCCTGCTCCTGAAGGGTTATTTCAGCCAGCTTAGCCTGCAGAACCTTCATGGCTTGCTCCCGGTTATTATGCTGAGAACGTTCTTTTTGACAAGTGGCAATTAAGCCTGTGGGTAAATGAGTAATCCGCACAGCCGAATCAGTCTTGTTAACATGTTGTCCTCCCGCTCCACTGGCCCGGAAAGTATCGATCTTCAAGTCGTCCTCATTAATCTCATATTCTTCATCTTCAACTTCCGGGACCACATCAACAGAAGCAAAAGAGGTATGGCGCCTTTTTGAAGTGTCATATGGTGAAATGCGGATCAGCCGGTGGACTCCTTTTTCCGCTTGCAGGTAACCGTAAGCGGCATATCCGCGGATGATTATGGTTGCACTTTTAATTCCAGCTTCGTCATCACTGAGCAGATCAATCAGTTCAACTTGATACCCTTTTTGCTCACACCAACGGTTGTACATGCGCAATAGCATCTCCGCCCAATCCTGGGATTCCAGTCCTCCGGCGCCAGGATTCAGTGACACTATAGCATTATTATAATCGTACTTGCCGCCAAGCAGGGTTTCTAGTTCCATTTTTTCCAGTTGTTCTATGATTTCCTGCAAAAGAGGATCTGCTTCCTTTAAAGCTTCCCGTTCTTCCATGGCTCCCTCATCAGCCAGTTCCAGATAAACCTCTGCTTCTTCTATTTTTTTCTCCAACTCCTGCAGAGGGCGGATTTGTTCTCGTAACTCACCCTGCTTCTTTAAGTACTTCTTAGCCCGGTTGCCATCTTCCCATAACCCGGGTTCATTGGCTTTGGCTTCAATTTCCTTCAGTTTGTTAAGTTTCTGATCATATTCAAAGAGAAGCCCTCATTTCTGCAAATCTGTTTTTTTGCTGTTCCAGTTCATCTAAATATTCCTTCAGCATCTTATCACCAACCTTAAAGTTAGACAACATCATTCATTTAACTTTATGCCCCGCAGCATTTTTTATACTTTTTACCACTGCCGCACGGGCAGGGCTCGTTTCTTCCCACTTTCTTTTCCACGGTAACCGGTTCCTTCTTCTGCTGTTGAGCCTGGGCTGCCTGTCCCCGTGCTTTAGCAGTCCCCCCGGCGCTTCCGGCAGAAGCTCTCCCGCCACCAACAGCGGCAATCTGCTGCCGTTTGCCGGTCATTCCGCTGGTAACAGCTTCCCTGCGCGGAGCGGCAGATACCTGGATATGGTAAACGTTCCTGACTACATCACCCTGGATCTGCTGGATCATATCTTCAAACATTCCGGCACTCTGCCTTCTGTATTCAACTAAAGGATTGCTCTGACCATAAGCCTGGGTTTGAATATCACGGCGCAAATCATGCATAACATCGATAAAATACATCCAGTGGCGGTCTACTGTGCGTAGAAGCACTACCCGTTCAACTTCTCGCATAATTTCCGGGGTAAGTTCTTTTTCCCGCTCTTCATAAAAGTCACGGGCTTCTTCACGTAATACCTCTCTAACTTCTTCCGGTTCCCGATCTGTCAGTTGCTCCAGGGTAATATTACCTTTGCGCACAAACATATTTTCGGCACGCTCGAGCAGAGCCCGGGCATCTTCATCATCAAGGAAACCCTTTTCCATAGTAGATTCCTGGACTAAACGTTCAATGATTTCATCGACCATTTCCATGATCGGTTCTCTCATATTTTCGCCTTCCAGAACCCGGCGGCGCTGCTCATAGATAACCTTGCGCTGTTCATTGAGCACATCGTCATAATTAAGCAGGTTGCGCCTGATCTGGAAGTTGCGGTTTTCCACTTTTTTCTGGGCATTTTCTATACCCCTGGTTACCAGGGAATGATCAATGGGCACATCCTCTTCGATCCCAAAGCGTTCCATCATATTAGCAATGTTTTCACCCCCGAAAAGGCGCATCAGGTCATCCTCTAATGAGACAAAAAACTGCGATGATCCGGGGTCACCCTGGCGGCCAGAACGGCCGCGCAGCTGATTATCAATGCGCCGGCTTTCATGTCTTTCGGTTCCCAGGACATGAAGACCACCGACAGCGATTACTTCTTCGCGCTGTTTCTTTGTTTCTTGCTCCGCCTTTTCCATTAGTTCAGCCTGACGTTTTTCCCATTGTTCTTCTGCGGCCTCATCAAGCTCATGATAATCTGACCCGAATTCATTGATCAACTGTTCTTTAACCAGGTAATCCGGGTTGCCGCCCAGGATAATGTCGGTGCCTCTGCCGGCCATATTGGTCGAGATGGTTATTGCTCCTCTGCGGCCGGCCTGGGCAATAATATAGGCTTCACGGTTATGGTTAACCGCATTGAGCACTTCATGGGGAATTCCTTCCTGTTTAAGCATTTTGCTTAGCATTTCCGATTTATCTACAGAAATGGTTCCGACCAGGACCGGTTGTCCTCGTTCGTAACATTCCCGAATTGACTCAACCACCGCATTAAACTTGGCCTGTTCGGTTTTATAAATCAAATCCGGCCATTCTCCTCTTCGCAAAGGCTTATTTGTCGGGATTGCCACCACATCCATGCCGTAAATACTACGAAATTCTTCTTCTTCGGTAGCGGCAGTCCCGGTCATTCCGGACAATTTATCGTACATGCGGAAGTAGTTCTGGAAAGTAATCGAGGCCACGGTTCTTGAAGCAGCCTGCACTTCGACACCTTCCTTGGCTTCAATGGCCTGGTGAAGACCGTCAGAATAGCGCCGCCCGGGCATTAAGCGGCCCGTAAATTGGTCCACGATAATTACTTTGCCATCCTGAACGACGTAATCAACATCTCGTTCAAAAAGCGAGTAAGCTTTGATCAATTGATCGAAATAGTGCCGGTGCTGACCGGAGGATTCAGCATCTTCAAGCTCCGTTTCCGCTTCTTCACTCGTTATTTCTTCTCCCAAAGCACTTTCCTCATCACTGAGATCTTCTTCCTCTTCTTCAGGCTCTTCCTTGCCAAGTTGCAAAATATTGATTAACTCCGGATTAATCCTTTCAAGTTCCAGGTAACCTTTGTTTTTAATATCAGCCAACCCGGTTGCTTCATCAATAACATAATAAAGTTCTTCATCAAGCTGCTCCAGTTTATTGCCACTGGTCAGTTTGGAAGTCATCAGCTCGTTTTTGGTGCGTTCAACCAGTTTTTCCACTCCAGGTTCTTTGAGCATTTTCATTAACTTTTTATTCTTGGGTGAACCGCGCCGGGCTAACAAAATTTTTTCTCCGGCCTCTTCTTCATTGCCGGCGTCCAGATCCTTGCGAGCCTCGTTTAAAAGATCGCTGACCAGCTTGCCCTGGCGCCGGATCAGGTGTTCCACTTCATCTTTCCAGCATCCGTAATCCTCGGTGGTTTCCACCCGACTGCTGATGATCAAAGGCGTTCTCGCTTCATCGATGAGAATGCTGTCCACCTCGTCGATAATGGCGTAGTGGTGCCCTCGCTGCACCATCTGATCCTTGTAAAGCACCATATTGTCACGAAGATAATCAAAACCCAGTTCATTGTTGGTAGCATAGACTATGTCAGCCTGATACTCTTCCCTGCGCTGATTAGAATCCAGCCCCTGGACAATTAGACCGACAGAAAGACCGAGCATCTCGTAGGCCGGTCCCATCCAATACCGGTCACGCCAGGCAAGGTAATCATTGACAGTAACAATGTGCACTCCTCCACCGGAAATAGCATTTAAGTAGGCCGGCAGCACAGCCACCAGGGTCTTTCCTTCCCCGGTTTTCATTTCGGCAATACGCCCCTGGTGGAGAACTACGGCACCAAGGATCTGCACATCAAAAGGACGCATGCCGGTTGTACGACTGGCCGCTTCGCGGGCCAGAGCAAAAGCTTCCGGTAAAATATCGTCTTCAGTTTCCCCCTGCTGCAGCCTTCCCTTTAATTTTGCAGTTTCCGCCGGAAACTGCTCATCAGTAAGGGAAGAAGCCCAGGGTTCCAGTTCATTTACTTTCTCTACATACTGTTTTTCCAGACGGCGCACTTCTTTCTCGTTTGGATCACCAAATATCTTCTTAAATAAAGCAGTCATTTAAAAACTCCTTTAGCTAACTTAGCGTATTAAGATCTGCCCGGATATATCACCTTTAAGCTGTACAACAGATATTTCCCTGCTGCAACCAGAGAATTTTACTTTTTCCCAGGCTTTTAAATTTTAACACAGCTATAACCGCTCAAACAAGTTTTTTAGGAAAATCAGGCTTCAGGGGCGAGTTCAGTGGAAAGCGCCCAAAGGCTCCCAGAAACCAGGGAGTGGCCGCCCAGGATGACCGGGATGGGACAGTGCACAGCTAACCTGGTAAATTCCTTCAACCAGGGATTTTCTAGTTCCTTCCACATCCCAAGATCTGATAAAAACCGCTCTTCGTCGGAGAAATCATAAAAGTAATGATGCATCAAAACCCGGGTATCAATAAATGCACAGCTGGCTACCCTGGAGAGATAATTAAAAAAATTTTCCAGCCCTGCATGGTCGATCAACAATCCAAGTAGAGAAACAACTTCATTTGCTTCAATCCGGCCCAGAGATTTCATGCCCCGCTCTTCCGAAAAAACACGCAGGCGCAGTTTAAGCAAGGCATTAAGACGCTCGATTACCGGTGCACCCACTCTGCCGATCAAGGCAACATCTTCGTATTCAGCCGACAATACTGCTTTAGCCTGTTTTAGAGTATTATAATCCAAATCCAATTGCAAACCGGCCAGGGCATCTTTTGTTCGGGGCCCGGCAAAATGACTTCCCCCCAAGACCAAAAGATCTGTAGGTGTATCTATATCAAACATTAAGCCAAGTGTATGAGGCATCAACTCCATATTCAATCCCAGCTGATCACGGAGAGCCATGGCCAGGCTATTATCGGTAGCCGGAAGTTCAACCTCGTAAAGGTTATTTGGAACTGTAAAAGCAATAATATCCACAGACTGGGTGTTGTTGGTATATACAAACCGCTCTCTATTCATAAGTTTGTCACATACCATGTTTAATTCATCCACAGTAATTAATGGCGATCCAGCCCCGTTAAGACAAAGAACCCTGTTAAGATTATTTTTTCTGATTGCTGTTTGCAGTTCATGTCCAAAATGAAAATCATCCGGGAATTTAGAATTCAAAAATACTTCGGCTCCCAATTTTTTCGCTGGCTCTACCAATTCTGACCGATTCGTATAAAGTAAGATACGATCCAGCAGCGGCACATTATTCATTTTCCCAAGATTATCAAGCAATGCTGCCTGACGAACAAGAACAATAGCTTCTTCTACTGGGCTTTTGGGCAGCGAACCTTCAAAAATGACAGCTGTCACTTTATTTTTCATTCGGTCAAACCTCGTCTGATAAATAATTGCCCGATCGGAAATATAAAAGGCAGAGCACCCATCTGGGCAGTATCCGGATCTTAGACAGGCAAAACTTAAAACGTTAGCGAGAGCAAGTCTTAAAATCGGATACTGCCTGAACAGTTTCTATTCAGGTTCAATCAATCCATAATTTCCATCTTTTCGCTTGTAGATTACATTTATGTCCTCAGTCTCTGCGTTGGTAAAAACGAAAAAGTGATGTCCGAGAAGATCCATCTGGAGGATTGCTTCTTCTACATCCATCGGCTTGAGGGGGAAGCGCTTAGTCCGCACCACTCTCGGAGTTCCTTCTTCCTCTTCTTTTGACTCAGCTTCAAGGGCTGCTTGTTGCTCGCTCATTTGGCGCAGTCCTTTTTGGCGCATCGATTTATTCATTCTGGTTTTATATTTTTTGACCTGTCTCTCCAGCTTATCAACCACCTGGTCAATTGAGGCGTACATGTCACCGGTAGATTCTTCACCGCGCAAAATGAGTCCGTTCAAATTGACTGTAACTTCAACAATGTGTTCTTCTCTTATAATGCTCATCACCACTTGCACGTCGGTGTTTTCATCAAAATGTTTATCCAGTTTCCCTATCTTTTTCTGAGCATAATCGACCAGTGAAGGTGTGGCTTCAATATTTTTTCCCCGGACATTTATTTTCATAACTAACAACCTCCCATTTCTTTTTTATGTTTAAGATACTCATTTTAGTACACATAATATTCCCCAAAACAATGAAAAAATCCTTCTGTTAAAATACGAATAAAATGTTAATCTTATTTAACCAATCGCTGGCATCCAGGTTCTTTATAATAAATAACCCTTAAAGCATTGAACAAGTTACCATCGATCCAACCCTTCGTAGAAGCCGGATTGTTTTAAGGCCAGCGTGCCGGGATTATAAGAAATAACCGCTCCGTAAACATTAGCCCCGCGTTTGTCAAGGGTTGCTGCCGCCTCTTTCATAGTGGAACCGGTAGAGTATACATCATCAATAAGCAGTAATGTGATTCCCTGCTTAATGGAAACGGGGCACTTAAATACACCGCGGACATTTTCAAGTCTTGCCATACGGGATATCGCCGTCTGACTCACAGTAGGCTCATGCTTTATCAACAGTTGACGACAGGGAACTTTTAGAGCTTTGGCAGTATGAGCAGCAAGAAGGGCGCTCTGGTTATAACCGCGTTCTTTTTCACGTTCCCGGTGGAGAGGAATAGGTGCCACAACATCCGGGTTACAGTAGTCCTGAGCAATAATTTCTTCAGCGAGCCAACTGCCGAGCAGGCGGGCCACGGAGCGGCGGTTCCTGTATTTCAAATCATGGACTACCTGCCGCCATTTTTGGTCATAAAGCGATATGGTAAAAAGAGCCTGCAGGGGCATACTTTTAAGTTCATCCTGCAAGTAAACCGGCAGGCAGTTACAGGGTGGTGCCTCGCGAAAAAATCCCCCGCAGTTGGGACAAATTCTACCCCCGGGCTTATAGAATTTAAAGCAATCGGCGCAAAGGGGTTTGCGGTTGCTTTTACTCTCCCGATGAAGAAAACTTCGGCAAAAAAGGCATCTTTCCGGGTAAAAAAAACTGAGCAGCCTTTCCGCCCAGCTTTTACCCGGGTTCCAGGGTGCGGTAATAATATTTTCTCCTTTTTTTAGCATTTAAATTCTTTTTATTGAAAAGATCGCATTTCCTCTTTAGCCAACCTTATTTTCTAAGCATCAATCATCATTGCCGATAGTTTATATCCCCGACCATTACCAGGCAACCCCTTCTTTTAAGCGGCCGTCCAAAAAAGTAAACCGCTCTTCCGCTTTATTATTACGCACCGCTATCGCCAGGGCTTTTTTACTGCCAACCAGCACCGCTAGTTTGCGGGCCCGGGTTATCCCGGTATACAGCAGGTTGCGCTGCAGTAAAATATAATGTTGGGTTAAAACCGGCATTACGATCACCGGATATTCACTACCCTGGCTTTTATGAACTGAAACAGCATATGATAAAACCAGTTCGTCTAGTTCTGTAAAATCATACACCACCGGGCGAGGCTGGAGCACATCCCGGAATGTTACAACCAGCTCCGCCTCTTCCTTGTCAATAGCCGTGATCAATCCAATATCGCCATTGAATACTTCCTTTTGATAGTTATTACGAATCTGCATCACCTTATCACCAAGACGGAAAGCAGTCCCTTTACTGAAAGCCTCAACTTTATCCCGGGAGTAAGGATTAAGCGACTGCTGCAGCATTGAATTCAAGCGTTCCACTCCTGCGGCTGTTTTGCGCATAGGAGTAAGCACCTGCAAATCCATTAACGGATCAAAGGGGCCGTAGTTGGGAAGACGTTCCCGGCATAGCTGCACAACCAATTCAGCAGCCTGCTCGGGGTCTCCTTCATTAATGAAAAAGAAATCCTTGTTTTTAACATTGAGATAAGGCATTTCACCCTGGTTAACCCGGTGGGCATTGACCACAATCAAACTCTCCCGGGCCTGGCGGAAAATATACCCGAGGCGAAAGCAACGGATTGCTTTCGAGCTAATCAGATCTCGCAATACATTGCCGGCCCCCACGGCGGGAAGCTGATCGACATCACCAACCATGATTAAACGGCATCCGGAAGGCAGGGCTTTCAATAAATTATTCATGAGCATCAAATCTACCATGGAAGCTTCATCGATTATAACTACCTGAGCATCAATAGGGTTATCTTCATTGCGCTGAAACCTAAACCCTTCACCTTCACTATAGCTGTACTCCAACAACCGGTGGATAGTAGAGGCTTCCTGACCGGTTGCTTCAGTTACGCGCTTCGCCGCCCGGCCGGTAGGTGCAGCCAAAAGCACTTTCTGCTTGATTAAATTATAAGTGGAAAGCAGGGCTTTGATTGTAGTGGTTTTTCCGGTACCGGGTCCCCCGGTAACTATTAGAACCCCGTAATGCAGTGCTTCACTTAAAACCTGCAGTTGTTCATCAGTTAAATAGGGGTTGTCGTGCTTTACCGTTGCCAGGGCCTGCTCAACTTCCAGCGGAGAATAGGGGTGGGCCCGGCTGCTCAATTGCAGGAGCAAACGCGCCGCCCCTTTTTCTGCCTGGTAAAAAGGAGCATAATAAACTGCTTCTCCAGTACCTTCCAAAGTTTCGCAATATAGCTTTCTCTGATTTACTAAAATTTGCAGCTGTTCTTCAAGGTATCCATGATCAAGATTATCAGTTGATACATCAAGCAGCTCTTTTATACGATCAAACAACAGCTCCCGCGGCAGGAAAACATGGCCCTGTTCGGCGGCGCGGCTTAAAGTGTAGGTAATTGCAGCCTGTACTCTTTCCGGGGCATTTTCCGGCATCCCCAAACGCCGGGCAATTTTGTCGGCTGTTTTAAAACCTATGCCAAAAACATCCTCGGCCATGCGGTATGGATTTCCTTTGATTTCATCAATAGTTTGCGAACCATATCGCCGATATAGACGCATGGCCTGGCTCACAGACACGCCATAGCCCTGCAGGAATACCAAAACATTTTGCACATCTTTGTATTGACGATAGCTTTTTAAAATTTCGGCAGCTTTCCGTGCCCCAATCCCTTCAACTTCCTGCAAACGCCCGGGTTGATCTTCCATTACTTCCAGAGTATCGAGACCAAAATGATCAACGATTCGTTCTGCTGTAACCGGGCCAATTCCTTTAATCAGCCCGGAGGCAAGATATTTTTTTAAACCTTTCTCAGTAGCGGGGAGAAGACGCTCCCACTGCTCTACAGAAAACTGTTTGCCATAGCGGGGATGTGTCTGCCACTCACCATTGATTAAAAGACTTTCGCCTTCCTGCATCGGGGGAAAATGACCGACAATGGTGAGTGATTTGCCATCCCTGCACCGTAAACTGCCTACCAAATAGGCGCTGTCTTCACTATAAAATCTAATTTTTTCAAGGGTTCCTTCAATACGTTCCAGCAAATGGCCATCCCGCCTTTTGTGCAGGTCAACAATATTACAAGTTTTGTACCAGATAAGCACTGCGCCTCTTGGCTTAAAGCCGCAGGATCGCAGTGCTTATAATTTCTGGTTACTAGTTTATTCTCTGCCGGCAAGGTTATTCCTTTTTTGGCGTCTGAATTACTGAGTAGATATTTTCTTCAACAGTTTATTAACTCAGGGCTTCTTTAAGCTGTTCTACCTTATCCAACCGTTCCCAGGGCAGATCAAGTTCCGGTCGGCCAAAATGACCGTAAGCTGCCAGTTTTAGATAGATTGGACGGCGCAGCTGCAGATGGTCAATAATTGCCGCCGGTCGTAAATCAAAGTGTTTGTGGATCATTTCTTCAATCACTTTAACCGGCACTTTTTCCGTTCCGTATGTTTCAACCATCATCGAAACCGGATGAGCCACTCCAATGGCGTAAGCAAGTTGTAGTTGGCACCGGGAACAAAGCCCGGCTGCCACAAGGTTTTTAGCGACATAACGGGCGGCATAGGAAGCTGAACGGTCAACTTTTGTCGGATCCTTACCGGAATAAGCTCCCCCTCCGTGAGCCGCGTAACCGCCGTAGGTATCGACTATTGTTTTCCTTCCAGTCAAACCGGCATCTCCCTGCGGACCACCAACAACAAAGCGCCCGGTGGGATTAATAAAAAAACGGGTATCCCTGGTAATTAGTTTCTCGGGGGCAATCTCGCGCACAACATGTTTAATGAGATCTTTTTCGATTTGCTCCAAAGAAACTTGATCACTATGTTGGGCGGAAACCACTACATTTTCTAAAGATGCCGGAACGCCGTTTTCATAAACCACAGTAACCTGGGTTTTACCATCCGGCCTTAAGTAGTCAAGCACTTCATCCCTGCGGATTTTGGCCAACTGCTGGGCCATTTTGTGCGCTAAAGCAATAGGCATTGGCATCAGTTCTGGCGTTTCCTCACAGGCATAACCAAACATGATTCCCTGGTCCCCGGCTCCGACAAGATCGTACTCGTCTATTTTTTCTTTACCCCTTACTTCATATGCTTCCTCCACCCCCTGGGCAATATCAGGTGACTGTTCATCGATAGAAGTAAGTACCGCACAGGTTTCTCCATCAAATCCAAATTTTGCCCTCGTATAGCCAATTTTTTTTACTGTATCACGGACAATAGTTGGAATATCAACATAGCACTCCGTAGTTATTTCTCCGCAAACCAAGACTAAACCGGTAGTTACCGATGTCTCAGCTGCCACCCGGCCCTGGGGGTCTTTCTCCATGATCGCATCAAGGATAGCATCGGAAACTTGATCCGCAAGTTTATCCGGATGGCCCTCGGTAACCGATTCTGAAGAAAATAAATAATTGTTCTGATGCACTAGTTTCTCCTCCTTAAAAATTAAACAGCTTATTATTTGGAAAAACTGTCCCGGGACAGCCTTCCAGAGCTTTCATTCATCTAAAACCATAATTTACCAAAATACCATATCATTCCTACCTGGAGCTATCACCACCCTATTTTTCCTAACAAGCCTTTCAAACATAAAAAGCCTCTTTTACAAGAGGCCTTCTTGGCACCCCTCATCTCCCGGGAGAAAATTCACCCCGCAGCAATTAGCACCGCTATCGCATGGACCGGTTGCCGGGATTCATCGGGGCTGTCCCTCCTCCACTCTGGATAAGAGTATCTTTATTCAACTACAATGTATGATACATTATTCCACCTAAAAAGTCAATTTTTTAGAAAAAACCGCTTTTTTTCTTTAACGGCAGTACCATCAACAAAAATCAAGCGTCTTTACGGTCGACCAGCGCAAACCACAATTCTCCGCCGGCAACTGTTTTTCCCTCTACTTTGGCTTCAGCTTCTCCTTTGCCCATATTACGGCGCATTCCGGCCATAGTTACTGCAAGCTCCAGCTGATCTCCGGGTTTAACCATCTCTTTGAACCGGAAATTATTGATCCCGGTAAAAAGGGCCAGCTTACCTTCATTTTCAGCCATGCTCAGGATCGCCACCGCCCCGACCTGGGCTAAAGCTTCAACAACTAAAACTCCGGGCATAACTGGTTCACCGGGAAAATGCCCCTGGAAAAACGGCTCATTTATAGTCACATTCTTTATTCCCACAGCTTTTTCGCCGGAAACCAATTCTGTCAGGCGGTCAACTAATAAAAACGGGTAGCGGTGTGGAATTACAGACATTATCTTTTTTATATCCAGATTTTGATCTGACATTAAAAAACCTCCCTCTTATAAGTTAAACCAATTAATCCGGCCCGGGAAATAATCAGTAATTGATAGTGCCCGGGCTTGCCCGGTTCAATTAACTGTAAGCCCAAGTAAAATCATTTTCCCGATTTAGCCAATTACTAAAGTGAAAGAGAGTCAAACAGCTTTTTTGCCCCCTGTACAGACTTTGCATCATCAGGCAATTTAATGAGGGGTCGGGCATCAAGATCATACTCGGCAACCTGGGAATCCTGGGGCACTTCACCAAAAAGTTCCAGTCCAGACTTTTCAATTTCACCGGCCAGGGTATCCACTTCTCCGTCTCGACTGCGATTTATAACCAGGCCCATTCTGGCTACATCAAGTTTTACTTTTTCAATAATATTCTTGATCCGACCTGCCGAACGAATTCCCCGGGCAGTAGGATCACTGGTGACAATGAGCAAATCTACGGAAGGTATCAGTCGCCTGCTTAAATGTTCCATCCCCGCTTCGTTATCAACTACCATAAAATCATAGTTTTTGCTGAGCTTTTCCAGGTGCCTTTTCAACAGATCATTGGGATAGCAGTAGCACCCAGGCCCTTCAGGGTTGCCCATAACAATCAAGTCAAACGCATCCTCCTCAACCATAGCCATGCTGAGGCGGTATTCAATAAAAACATCCTTGGTCATCCCGCTGGGAACAGCCTTTGGATCTTTAGTATCCTCTAAAATTGTGCCAATCGTTTCTTCAACTTCCACTCCCAGGGCTTCATTAAAATTGGCATTGGCATCGGCATCAACAGTTAATATATCTTTTCCCGGTTTATTTTCTATCAAATACCGAACCAGCAAAGCAGAAAGAGTAGTTTTCCCTGTTCCTCCTTTACCAGCTACTGCTATACGCTTGGTCATATTATAAAACCTCCTATTTTTTATAATGTTTACATGTCATAAGCTTTAGTTAAACTTAAATATTCTATTTTTATGTAAATTGCTTTCCAGCTTTGATCATTATAACCTGCCGGTAAGCACTTCTTCGAGCTGGGCAATAGTATTGCAAGGCCACATTTCCACCAATTCAGCAAATGTTCCTACAGATCGATATTCAGGCCAATGTTCCTTTGGCAGTGGATTGAGCCAAATCACTCTCCTTACTCGATCTTTTAACTTACTAAGTTCTTCGGTAGCCTGATTAAGAGAAATTGTTTTTGTATCACTGACAATAATAACCGATGTTCTGGCATTGAGCAGATCCGGATATTTATTGCTTAGTTCCTCCAACGACAAACCAAGGTTGGTCCCGCCGCCCCATGTCTCGCTGCGGCGGATAACCCGATCCAGCAGATAATGCAGGTTGTGTTTGCTTTTTAGCTCCCCAGTCAAACTTTCGAGACGGTCGGCAAATGTAAAACAGGAAAGATCACGAACTGCTTCTTTAAGACCATGCAAAAAATGAAGAACAAATGTACTGTAAGTTTTCATCGAACCGGATACATCACAAAGAAGCAAGATTTGCTGCCGGGAATGACGCTTGGGCTTGTGCCGCAATTTAAATATTGTCCCACCGTAACGCATATTCTCTCTTAAAGAACGACGCAGATCAAGCACACCGCTGCGTGGCCCACTGTACCTGCGCCTTAGAATCTGCACCGCCAGTTTGCGTGATAATTGTTGAAGGAGCTGTTCTGCTTCCGGCAAATCACTTTCTTTTATTTTTTGAATATCCATTTCACGGAGCAGTTCATCTTCATTTTTACCCTCACCGGCCCCGTCACCCTGCCCCCCACCACCGGAAGCATCCTGTTGCTTTTTACTTGTTTCTTGATTATTGATCCGGCAGTAGCGCAAATGACTTTTAACCAGAGATTCGAGAATAGGACGAAACCTGGACTCTATATTTACCCCGGTTTCAGTCTTGTGCATAAAATCCTGTAACCTCTCTCGCTGTTCCTTAGACATAGTTCTGTACTGAGCCAGTTCATCAGCTGAAAGTGTTAAAGGCTCTCCCCTAAACTGCAATTCTTCGCGAGCCTTTTCCAATTCCTGCCTGAACCGTTTTTTACGATATTCTACCTGCTTTCTTCGCTGAGAGTAAACCTCGGGGGGAACAAAAAAATTATCGAATAATCGGTTGAAACAGTCTAGATCACGACTATTTTTTATCAGGGTGGCTTGAAGGGCAGATTTAAAATTTTCGCGGGAGACAAGATCCACTTGTTCAAGAGCCTGTAAAGCATCAAACATTTCAGTGGTACTTACCGAAAGCCCTTCCTGCCTGAGCAGGTTAATAAAAACAGCCAGGTTTTCTTCTAGATAATGATTGAAAATTTTATTGGTTAGCGGCACTGTGAAGCTTCACCACCACTACCACCTGATTTGATCAGCTGCTCGATACCCTTAGGTCCTATTTCCCGGTGAAAAAACTCTTGATCGGCATGGGTTTTTAAAACAAGATTTAAAGATTCACTGACCACCTTGCCGTCCAAACGGTTGCGATCTAAAGCAACCAGCGCTCTGGCCCAATCGAGGGTCTCCGCTATGGAAGGCTTTTTGCGCAAATTATTTTCCTGGCGCAATTGAGCGATTACCCTGGAAATCTCCCAGGCCAGGCGATCAGTGATTTCAGGAATTTTTGTTTTAACAATCTGCACTTCCTGTTCAAGCGGGGGAAAGTCAAGATAAAGATAAAGACACCGCCTTTTTAACCCGTCCGACAATTCCCGTTCATTATTGCTGGTTAAAACCACTACCGGGATATTTTTTGCCTCTATTGTGCCCAGTTCAGGAATAGAAACCTGAAAATCAGATAAAACCTCGAAAAGAAAAGCCTCAAATTCAGGATCACACTTATCTACTTCGTCAATCAAAAGCACCGGCTGTTGATCGGCTTGAATAGCTTTAAGCAGTGGCCTTTCCATTAAGTATTTGGAAGAAAAAAGATCTTCTTCCTGCACCTGTTCTTCTTCCAAATCACGGTTCATCTGGATCCGCAGCAACTGACGTTGATAATTCCATTCATAAAGAGCCTTTGTTTCATCCAACCCTTCATAACACTGCAACCGGATCAAATCAGTATGCAAAATATCAGCCAAAACCTTGCCCATTTCTGTTTTGCCAACCCCGGGAGCCCCTTCAATTAAAAGCGGTTTCCCAAGCTCAAGGGTGAGAAAAACTGTCAGGGCGGTACTTTCTTCACAAATATAACCGACTCTGTTAAAACCCTTTTTCAGTTCCGATAATGTAATATCCATTCGCATCTTCCCTTTGCGGTTAATATATAATCAACAATATTATGATACTATAATTAACTGTCACCGGCAAACCGCATTACAGAATAGCCCGGTAGCAATGTAGTATGATAAGTAGTATGATAAAATGCAAATATAAAATATAAAATGTTGCCAGGGGGCTTGGAGACAACAAATGATCAAATATAACGGATTGTCTGAAACCAAAAAAATAAACTCGGTATTAATGAAAAGCCCGGCCAAGGGTTGGCTTGGCCAGGAAGGCGCCAACCGGGAATGGCAAAAACTGAATTACCCCGAAAAACCAAACTTTGAAAAAGCTCTTTACGAATACAACCAGTTCGTTGCTATTATCGAAAATAACATCTCTGAATTATACTATCTCCCAGAAGACAATTACACCACCCTTGATTCTATTTATACTCACGACCCCGTAGTCATTACTGACAAAGGGGCAATTTTGTGTAGCATGGGCAAAGCTGAAAGGGCAACAGAACCGGAAATAGCCGGTAAATATTTGAAAAAGATTGGCGTTCCAATCCTGGGTAAAATTGAACCACCGGCGAAGCTTGAAGGTGGAGATATTGTCTGGTTTGAGGACCAAACCGCTGCAGTGGGACTTGGCTACCGTACAAACAAAGAAGGAGCAGAACAACTTCGCAAGCTAACCAAAAACCTTGTCAATGGAATTATTGAAGTACCGCTCCCCCACTGGAACGGTCCTGAAGAATGTCTTCACCTGATGTCAATGATCAGCCCGGTTGACAAGGATCTTGCCGTGGTTTATTCCAGGATGATGGCGGTGCCTTTCCGTGATTATCTGCTTGAAAAAGGAATTAAGTTGATAGAAGTCCCCGATGAGGAGTATGACAACTTTGCCTGTAACGTGCTGGCCCTGGAACCGCGTAAATGTGTTATGATCGCCGGCAGTCCGCGAACCAAATCAGCCCTGGAAAGTGAAGGAGCTACCGTATTTGAATATCCCGGTGAAGATATATCCATTAAAGGCGGGGGCGGACCAACCTGCCTGACCAGGCCAATTTTAAGAGAATAGCTCTCGCCACAGTTTATCAATTGCCAACAATTTGTGTTGTTATAACGAAGCAATCAGGCCAATAATGAGGATTCCCAGGGCGATGGTCCCAATAGAACCGGAAGTAGATGAAAAAGCCCCTTTGACTATCCTCCTGTCGACCAACCAGTTCCCGGTATCTTTTTTTGCAGACAGGGCAGTCTTGCAGGTGTTTTTGCATATTCAACCGCACTTTTTCGCCGTCTAGATATGCCTGGAGGGGTTAATATTTATAACCGGGAACCCACCGGTAAACTTCCTGGAAGCGCCGCACGTAGATTATATCTTCAATATCGACAAGGATTTGACTCGAAAAAGGGGCGTTTATAAACTTTTCAAGATAGCGGTGCCGCTTAACAAGAAGACCCGACCAATATTTAATTTCCTGTGGATCTTCAAGAATCCTTGCTTCCCCGTTAATAGTCACTGCCCTGATTTGATTGATACTTTCCGGTTGCTGGGCACGATTATCGATCAGGAAGGAAACCTTATTATTCCTGCTGATTAGTTTATACTTCCTGGTCCGGGTCGGGGTGGAAAAAACCAGGTGCCTGAGGTCTTCACTTACAGCAAAACTGATCAGGTTAGCATAGGGTTGATCCTGATCCTGGGTGGCCAGCACGGCAAAAGGCTGCTCAAAACAAAGGGTCCTGATTTCAGTTTTGATCTTTTCCTGATCACTTTCCATCTTACCAGAAACAATATCAAGAAAATCTGGTTCGTCATATTGATTGTTCATTCTCTTTCTTCCTTCGCTTGAAAGTGAATTTAAATCTTGTTTTTTAATAATGACTGCTTATTACCTTCATTTGGGGTAAATTCAGCTGCTGGAGTCAACCTGTTCTGATACTCAAACAACTGTTTTTAGTGTTAGTATTATATCACAATATTGTAATCATAACAATTATCAATATATGCAAAATTAATATTATGCTCAATTTAAGCCACTCCAGTTTTTGCAGTACAGTAACCCTTCAAAAGGCAGGGTCCGAGCCGGTAATGCAGCAAGCTTATCTTATCAGGTAAGTTAATTTATAACCTGGAGATAAACCGTTAATTAATTTCAAAAAACCCTTCAGCTGGTTTGAAACAGTGAAGGGCCTTTTTCTTTTTCTATTCTGTTTTTGGAAGTCTTCCTTTATTCCCTTGTACTCTAACTTATTCTTCTTCTGGAGTAAAGCTCCTGGCAGCAAGTTCTCTGTCCAGCATCAAGATGCCGTGTCCTTGTTCCCCAACCCGTTTGATCTGGTTTAACAACTTACCCATGGTCGCTTCTTCTTCCACCTGTTCATCTACAAACCACTGCAGAAAGCTGATACTGGCATAGTGTTTGTCTTCCTGCGCAATGGCCATCAGATCATTGATCAGGCTGCTGACCAACTGCTCGTGCTCCAGGGCCAGGGTAAAGATTTCTTCGGCTGACTCAAAATCACGCTTGGGATCTTTAAAGCCGGTAATAACCGCTTCTTCTCCCTGGTCAATAATAAAGTTAAAGAATTTCATGGCATGGAACCGTTCTTCTTCGGCCTGGACCATGAAGAAGTTGGCGAAACCGTCCAGGTCTTCTTTTTTGAAGTAGGCCGCCATGGCCAGGTAATAGTGAGCGGAATAAAACTCGTGGGTAATCTGTTCATTCAATTTGGTCAAAAGTCTTTCTGAGATCATATCGGTCATCTCCTTTTTGCTTATTATATCATATTTGACAAGTATTTCTACTAAAATAATCGCTAATCCGGTTATTTATATGCGAAGAAACCGGCCAGGTGCTTTATAACGTACTCGCAAAGCATGACCCACTTTCAGATTGACTATCACTGCAATATTAAACCAGATATAATAAGCGTTTTAACCATTGTTGTAATCGGCCCTTTATCATGATGCTCTGTCGCCATACACAAGCTGTTGAGCAAATAATCTGAAACAATTATTATATGCCAATAAAAATAAAAAAGGGCCTTCCTAGTTCATCCAAGCCCTTAAAATAATTAACTTTGGAGCCGGCAAGAGGACTCGAACCCCCAACATGCTGATTACGATTCAGCTGCTCTACCAATTGAGCTATGCCGGCCTATTGCAGTAAATATTATAGCGTAGTTTAAAGATTGCTTCAACCTAAAATTTAAACATTCCCAAGGTACTGCCTGGCCAGTTTCAGGTAGTTTTTATACAGGCCACCTTTACTTTTTTTTACTTCATTCCACTTTTTGCAGCTCAAGATCCCCCCAGGCTGCAATTTTGTCCCTGTAGATTAGCAGCGCCCCCGTAATTCTTTCCAGGTTGCGGGCAAATTCAAGGGCTTTATCAAAATCGTGATCGCTATTGATCATATTGCCCATCGCTGTAGCGACAGCATCAGCAAGGGGGACCGAAGGTGATAAAACTACCACCGCGTCCGCTTTACCCATACTGAGTGAGGGACCAACCGTTCCTGAAGACGTGCAAACTCCCAGGGGAGTCTTTTCCGGGAGCACCCGCAGGGCAAGCTTCCCACTTAGGGATGAATTTCCGGCGTATATACCCACCGTTACCGGTTGATCTACTTTTATAAAAATATCGCCGCCGTTTTCAACCACCACTTCCCGGGAATAATCGAGCAGGAAGCAACCGGCAGATTCGGCAAAAGCTCCCGCTACAGAGGCCATAAAACCGACACCAGCTTTGTTTGATTGTAAAATCATAAGCCTGGCAATTTCCGGGGCATCATTATTCAACAAGCTGGGCTCCAACGAAGAAACAAGATGAGAGTTTTCAGCCAAGTAGTCTTCTAACTGCCGGCGCAGCTTCCAGATAAAATGCTCCACCAAAACGGGCAACTCTTCAGAATAAGCCCCGCTTTCCACAGCTATCCACAGGTCAGTTTCTTTAATTTTAACTGAAAATGAAGAAAGCCTTAACCCTTGAGAATCTTGCCGGTAAACCCTTTTACTGTTCATTTGACTAAATTTGCATTGTCGACGAGGGTTTCC
Source organism: Bacillota bacterium (assembly GCA_046483445.1). GTDB lineage: Bacteria > Bacillota > Dethiobacteria > DTU022 > DTU022 > B1SED10-74M. Next base: position 57,807 of record JAWODD010000004.1, read on the forward strand.
ATAGCCCGAGCCGGACAGGCCCGCAGGCAGATCTCACAAACAATGCATTTATCCTCATTAAAACTAACCGTCATTTCCGGACGGTTAAATTTTAAAGCTTCAGTGGGACAAATTACAGTACAGGCCCCGCAGTGAGTGCATTTTTCCTCACGCCAAATAATCTGTTGCTCCAGACCCATAACATGCAAGCCCTGCGCCTGAAGCCACTCGAGCGCCCGCTGGTAGTTTAATTCTTCACCGCTCAATTCCATCATCAAGCGCCCTTCTTTTTTGGGGTTGATGTCTGCTCTGAGAATGTTCACCATTAAATCGAAATCTTTAATCAGGTGATAGATGGTCGGCTGTTCCACCACATGTGGCGGGTAACGCAAAACTATTTTTTGTTTGATCATTAACAATCTGCCTCCCTTTCTGGATTTCGCTGCGGCATCGCATTTAGCTTAATTCCTGCATCTTTAGTCGGCAATTGCATTGATGGAGCAGTCAAAGTAAATTTACCTGATTTTATCCAACTTTTAAGCTCTGCAGCGATTTCCCGGGCCCCGGCGTAACTGGAAAGAGAGGCTGTGGGCACTTTTTGTCCCCGCACAGTTATTGAACCACTTTTAAGTTCAGCATAACTGACAGTTTCCAGCGGTTCACCTTCTTTGTATGGGTAATTTCGGTTATAATCTTCCACGGGTGCATATAAATCCTGATCGCGCACTGAGCAGTATTTCATCATTTCTTCATTAAGAATCGGGATTGGGATACCAATTCCCACCTGCATAGTTGCACCGTAACCCAAAAAACTGAGTCCTCTAAGCCAGCGGGCATTCATCTTTTTAAGATCACCAATTAAAGCCAATGTTGCCCCCGGACTTTTTGGAGTATCATTATCTAGTCTTTCTGCAGAAGGATTGTGCTGAGTGCCGTGCCAGGCGACATAGCCTGTACCTCCACCTAAGAAAATTTTGGTTCCCATACCAACTGTTTTAAGCAGAGGGTCATTGAACAGGGGGCTAAGCTGGCCGGCTGAACTGTAATTAGCATTCCCCAGGTTTGACTTTAAAATGCCCATATAAGTGTAGATGGTCTTTGAACCAAGATTGACAGCCACACTGTAGTTTTGATAAGCATTCCGGGGATTATACAAGGTGGCTTCATTGATTTCGGATAGTTTAAAGCTGGTTTCAATTTTTTTCAATGGGTAACAGTCGGTTCCATAAGCTTCCGCTTCCATCCGGATCTCTTTACCGGCAACCAGGTCTTCAATCACATGCCCGCCGCCATAGATAAATTCACCGGGGTAGTACCGATTGGCCCGATCAGTTTTGGGCAGGGCTGTGGCTCCCAGGTAAAGATCAACAGCCGCAATACCGGCATAAGCAGGCACATCATTTAAGTAAACCTCATTAAACTTAATACGCGGCCGGGGATGACCGGTATTTAAAAATACGCCAGAAGAACACATCGGGCCAAAAGTTCCGGTGGTGACAACATCTACTTCTTCTGCAGCTTTGCTAATCCCTTTATCTTCTACCAGGTCAATAACCTCTTCTGCTGTAAATACTACAGCGCTGCCGGATTTAACTTTTTCATTGATTTCTTCAATACTTCGATTGCCTTTCACTTAAACACCCCTTTTATACTGATAGCAACCATTATATCATTGGAATTAAAATGCGTCACCGAAACCACGAAATAACTGGAACACAAATTATAAAAATCAGCTCCGTTTTGGAACCAGGTTTAAAATAACCCGGTACGGAGCTGAATTACTTTAACCTGACAAAACTTCATTTACCTGGAAGCAATAATTGCCGCCAGGTCAATAAGCCGGCAGGAATAAGACCATTCATTATCATACCAGGCTATGATTCGGGCCAGGTTTTCGCCGACCACCATGGTGGACTGCCCGTCGATAACTGAAGAATAGGGGTTCCCTTTAAAGTCCACCGAAACCAGGGGAAGATCACTGTAATCAATATATTTATTTGCGAAAGCTTCTTTTTTAAAAGCATCGTTGATTTGATCTGCAGTAGCCGGTCCTTCCAGTTCAGCAACAAAATCCACCAGTGAAACTGTGGGAGTGGGAACCCTGATCGCGAATCCATCTACCTTGCCCTTCAACTCCGGGATAACTTCCCCCACGGCTTTGGCCGCACCGGTTGTCGTGGGAATTAATGACAAAGCTGCAGCTCGAGCGCGGCGCGGATCTGAGTGAGGAAAATCGAGCAGCTGCTGGTCGTTTGTATAAGAGTGGGTGGTATTCATTAAGCCCTTTTTTAAACCAAAGTTCTCATGCAGGACCTTTGCCACCGGTGCCAGGGCATTAGTTGTGCAGGATGCATTGGAAATAATATAATGGTCTTCAGGATCATATAAATAATCATTTACTCCTAGAACAATCATTAAGTCAGCTTCACCGGGAGCGCTAATAATTACCCTTTCTGCTCCCGCACTTAAGTGCCCGGAAGCATCTTCCCTTTTCCTAAAAAGACCGGTTGCCTCAATAACCAGGTCTACACCTGAATCTTTCCAGGGTATCTTCGACGGCTCTCTTACAGAAAAAACCCTTACCTGGTCATCATTAATTAAAAATCCCTGGTCGTTAGCTTCCACCTTAGCATCTAATATGCCGTAAACCGAATCATACTTCAGCAGATGAGCAAGCGCTGAGCTATCCGATAAATCATTAATTGCCACAACCTTTACCTGATCTTGTTTTAATGCGGCCCGCATTGTTAACCGGCCAATTCTACCAAAGCCGTTAATTCCAATTTTTAACATAGTTCCCTTCCTCCTTAGTATATAAATAAGCCAACTCTGTATTTACAGGCCTTTAGTTCTAGGCCGTTATAGCCTTCTTTTTGTAATAGTATATTATTTGTTGCCTTACTGCAAGAGAACTGTTACCTTTGGGTTAGTTGCATGCAAACAAGCGCCTTGTATAATCTAATATATTCTTATAGCACATTATTAAACAGGAAAAGTGACTGTAACTATGGCCAGGGTGATAAGATAAAATTTAGCTGATAATAATATTAAGCAGTTATTATAAAAAATTTAAGACGAGGAAATATAAATTGGGTTAGAATATATCCAGGGACGATTATTTCCCAGCAAAGTGCGGTAATAGACTTCGACCCGGTAGATCCCGGGATCTGAAACATTATAGGCTAAATCTGCGGTTTGTTTTTGTAAAACCAATCGTCCGTTACGGATCAAACGAACCAGTGGTTTTTTCGTCGGTGCTTTCACCCGTATAGTTAAATCCCGGCAACCTGATACTGTATCACCCATAACCGCAAATTTATTCTTTGCAGAAGCATAGTAATAAAAATCATTGCTCGGATAAAGACTGTCAAAAGAGAGATAACAGTGCCCTGAGTATAAAGCATTAACTATTTGCCTCTTTGCCGAAGCAAATTCTTTGCTAAGCTTCTCATTCAAAACTATATATGTGTTAATGGTCTTAAAGATATAACGATAGGAAAATACCGAAAACTTGAAAGGACCCAAACCATATAAGGCAGCATGGGCGTCACTGCTTCCGATTGCAGTAAGGCGATAACCTTGATTATTATAGCAATCCCAGAGTTTGAGCGCTTCCGGTGGAGGGCCGTCCATTGCCGCTTTTCGGTTAAAAAAGAACCAGTAAAGCGTCTTGATCGGGGAAGGGTCACGACCGCGCCAGTGCGAAGTATAATTCCACAACTCCAAACCATTGAAATTAAAGACTGGCCAGTATATCCAGGGATAAGCTTTTCCCTTTTCTATATACAGATGCCCCTTTTCAAAGGGGTGAGCCAAAAAACCTAAACCACCGGAATCTTTAACCCGATCGATTACATTCTGCGGGTTTACCTCATCAGATTCGATCATTTCTTTTAAATCAAGAGCAACATAGTGACTGTGCTTGCGGTTTATTTCGGCACCAACTAACAGCACAACACCATGCTTTATCGATTCTTCCGGCAATCCTTCTAAAGTTTCATGATCGGTAATTACAATATAGCTTAACCCGGCAGAGGCTGCTTCCCTGGCAATCTGGTCAAAACCGCCTCTTCCATCTGAATAACAGCTGTGTACATGTATATTACCGGGATAATTATACAAGACTTCAGATTAACCCCTAAGTTTCCGCCCGCACAATATCTTTTATTTTCATTAAACGAGTCAGGGCTGCTCTTTCATTTTCATCAAGTTTCATGATTATGTATTTTATTGTTTCTTCCAAACGAGGAATTAATACGTGTTCAAGGGCATTAACCCTTCTTCTCGTTTTTTCAATTTCTTCCGCTAAAAGTTGTACTGACTTCTCCACTTCCGCAAGTTCCATTAACTGAGGCAGAATATTGGAAAGGGTTTCAATAGAAGTATCCAGTTCCGCGGAAGTATCTACAAAACCGTATGGATAAATACTGCCCTCTTCCCCCTGACCTGATTCTTCCACCCACTCAAATTTGGGAGTATAGACACTCATTATATTTTGCCTGGTAATATCGAGATTGAGTGTTTTGGTCGGATACATTAAGGCTTCTTCAAGATTTTCCGTCGGCATAACCGCCCTGGCCAATAGGAATTTGGCGAAGGTTCCGCTCAGTTCTTTTTCCATATGCTCACGCAACTCCTTGTTCCTGCGAACCAGGATTAAAAACTGGCGGATTAATTCATCTCTCTTGTCTTTAAGTAGTTTATGGCCCCGCTGAGCCATAGTCAACCTTCTCCTTAGGCGGTTAAGTTCCATGCGGGTTGGATTTGCCCTTATTTCCATCTGAATTAACCCTCCTCCTGGCTATTCTCCTGGCTGGGTAGATATTTTTCTAAAAACTCATCGCGAACCCGCTTTAACTCCACCCGCGGCAGGGTAGTCAACAGTTCCCATCCCAGATCAAGGGTTTCAATAACACTGCGATCCTCTTCTTCTTCCTGGGCCAGATAGCGGCTTTCAAACTGATCGGAAAACCGGGAAAATTTCTTGTCAGCTTCAGAAAGAGCGGCTTCACCGAGAATAGCAGCCAGTTCTTTGGCTTCTTTCCCACGCGCATATGCGGCATAGAGCTGGTTCAAAGTATCGGCATGATCTTCCCTGGTCTGATCAGGGCCAATACCCTTGTCTTTAAGTCTTGAAAGAGAGGGAAGAGCATCAATTGGCGGATATAAACCCTTGCGGTGCAATTCCTGGCTTAAAATAATTTGTCCTTCGGTGATATATCCGGTTAAGTCAGGGATGGGGTGGGTTTTATCATTTTCCGGCATTGTCAGAATCGGCAACTGAGTAATTGATCCGTCCCTGCCTTGAATTCGTCCAGCTCTTTCATAAATACTGGCCAGGTCGGTATAAAGATAACCGGGATAACCGCGACGCCCGGGAACTTCCTTCCGCGCTGCAGATATCTCTCGCAATGCTTCTGCATAGTTGGTAAGGTCGGTTAAAATAACCAGGACGTGCATATCCTGTTCAAAAGCCAGATATTCGGCAGCTGTCAGTGCCATCCTTGGGGTTGAGATTCTTTCGATAGCCGGGTCATCAGCCAGGTTGATAAATAGAATCGACCTTTCAATCGCACCGGTTTTGCGGAAGTCGCTGATGAAAAAGTCAGCTTCTTCAAAAGTAATTCCCATGGCGGCAAAGACCACTGCAAACTTGGTTTCTGTACCAAGAACTTTGGCCTGACGAGCAATTTGGGCTGCAAGGTTGGAATGAGGCAAACCGGAGCTAGAAAAAATAGGCAGTTTCTGCCCCCTGACCATAGTATTTAACCCGTCGATTGCCGAAACCCCGGTTTGAATAAATTCTGAAGGATAGTCTCTACAATAGGGGTTAATTGGAAAACCATTGATATCTAAACGCTTTTCAGGAATAATCCGTGGCCCCTGGTCTCGCGGGGCACCCAGACCGCTAAATACTCGCCCCATCATGTCCATGGAGACAGGCAGTTCAATAGCTTTTCCCTGGAAGCGAACTTTTGCTGTACCGATATTCAACCCAGTGGATCCTTCAAAAATCTGGACCAGGGCCTTATCGCGGTCTACTTCCAAAACCTGCCCGCGCCTGATGTCCCCTCCGGGAAGTTCAATTTCAACCAGCTCACCGTATTTAATGCCTTCCACCTGCTCGACTAACATTAACGGGCCGGCAACATCGACAATTGTTTTATACTCTTTAAGCACTTTCATCCTCTCCTTCACCGGACAGTGAGCCAATTTGTTCCTTGACTTCACCTTTAATATCTTCTATTTCTTTTTCAATTTTATCTTCCTCCGTATAGCGGACCCTGGCAATTCTTTCTCGAACCGGCAGGGCAAAAAGCTTTTCTAAATCCAGATCGATTTCGGCCTTGTCAATCAGGTTTCCGGCTTCGTGGTGATACATCAAAATTATTTCCATCATTTTATACTGTTTCTGAAGGGAACTGTAGGTATCAATCTCATGCATCGCATTCTGATGCAGAAAATCTTCCCTGAGAGATTTGGCCGTCTCCAAAGTCAGCCTTTCTTTGGCAGATAAGGCGTCAATCCCGACCAGTCGGACAATTTCCTCCAACTCAGATTCTTCTTGCAGCAGCCGCATAGCTTCTCTGCGCATTTCGTTCCACTGCTCGCCAATTGTTTCTCTGAAATAATCTGCAACATTATCGAGGTATAGTGAGTAACTGAGCAGCCAGTTAATTGCCGGAAAGTGGCGCCTGTAGGCAAGAGAAGCATCAAGGCCCCAAAAAACTTTAACAATCCTTAAGGTGCCCTGTGATACAGGTTCTGACAAGTCTCCTCCAGGGGGAGAAACAGCTCCTACCAAAGTGAGGGCTCCTTCTCTTTCATCACTTCCCTGGCAGGTTGTCCGCCCTGATCGCTCATAAAACTCCGCCAACCTAGAGCCAAGATAAGCCGGATAACCCTCTTCTCCCGGCATTTCTTCCAACCTACCAGACATTTCACGCAATGCTTCCGCCCAGCGGGAAGTAGAATCGGCCATCAGGGCCACACTGTAACCCATATCTCTAAAATATTCGGCGATAGTAATTCCAGTATAGACAGAAGCCTCACGGGCGGCAACCGGCATGTTCGATGTATTGGCAATCAAAACAGTCCGTCTCATCAACGGTTCCCCTGACTTTGGGTCCAGCAACTCCGGAAATTCCATTAATACATCGGTCATTTCATTACCGCGTTCACCGCAACCAATGTAAACCACTATTTCAGCATCAGCCCACTTGGCCAGCTGATGCTGGGTCACTGTTTTTCCACTGCCGAACGGACCGGGAATACAAGCTGTCCCTCCCTTGGCAACCGGAAAAAAAGTGTCGAGAATACGCTGCCCGGTGATCATCGGAATATACGGGCCCATTTTCTTTTTGTAAGGGCGACCCTTTCGAATCGGCCAACGCTGCAGCATGGTTACTTCAACCGGGCCATCGTCGGTTTCAATTATAGCCACCACATCAGTAATGGTTGCTTCTCCACTTTTTATTTCTTTAACTGTGCCTGGTGCACAAGCGGGTGGAACCATGATCCGATGTTCAACCAGACTGCTCTCTTGGACAGAGCCAATAATATCACCCGCCTGGACTTTATCACCTTCTTTAACCTTTGGGACAAAATCCCACTTACGCTCACGATTTAAAGCACTAACTTCCACACCGCGGGTAATATAGTCTCCAACTTCTTCTTTAATTGCAGCCAAGGGGCGCTGAACCCCATCAAAAAAGGATTCGATCATACCGGGTCCAAGCTCAACACTGAGCGGTTCTCCGGTTGAATATACAGGCTCACCGGGACCTAAACCACCTGTTTCTTCATAAACCTGTATGGAAGCCTGGTCACCGCGCAATTCAATAATTTCACCCATCAAGCGGGCATCACTGACCCTGACCATATCATACATCCGGGCATCTCCCATTTTTTCCGCAATGACAAGAGGGCCGGAAACTTTAGTAATCCTTCCTACAGCCAAGTTATCAACCTTCTTTCCTAAAAAGAATATCTGCACCAATCGCTTTTTCTACATTGTTTTTAATTTGCTGAATTCCTATCCCCATAGTTCCCTTGTTATTAGGAATCAAAACTATTGTTGGTAAGAAACGTTTGTGTAATTCATTAATTACATCTTCCATACCACTTGCCAATTCTTCAGTTATAAATATAACCCCGTAGTTCTTTGAAACCAGCTTTTTCAAAGTATCTATAGCCGCTTCACTGCTGGTAACAGGAAAAGTATCCACCCCTATAGTTTTAAAACCCAGGATTGAATCCTTATCCCCAACTACGGCAATTTTATACGTAGACATTTCGAATCCGCTCCCTGATTGAATCGGAGGGCAATTTGTTGATTTTGCCCACCAAAACAATACGGATATTTTTTACTTCAATCTCTTTTGCCCAAAGGTAACCAACCAGGGGTTCCACACCAAAGGGCTCCCATTTGCCTTGCTGTAAATAAGCGGTAATATAATTATCAGAAAGTTTTTCGAGAAGTGAAGCGGAGCCTTTTTCCGACCATTCCCTCACTCCCTCACTGACAAGCTCAGCATAATCACTAATCGCCAGCATCGAAATTATAGATTCTAATGGCTCTTCGATCATAGTTGCAAAACGATCAGTAGAAATTGATCCATGGGGTAAAAGAACCGATCTTAAAAACTCGTGCCCCATCCCCATGTGTTTAACTCTAATTAAAGTCTTCAGGTTTGTTAAATCAATCTGCCTGATAAAGAGGTTTTCAAGAAAACAGTTTCGGTACTCCCTGGCATCATTGATCAACTGATCGTAAAGGACTTGATCCAAGGTTAAATCAATGACCTGGGGGTTACGGTTTACCAAAAAGTCTTCGGTAATTTTATCTGCAGCCCGGCGCAGCTTTTCCGGAAGGTCCCTGAAATCTCCTTCTTCCACTATATTTTCCAGTTTGCCAAGATCCAAAGAACCGATCGGAATCAAAAGCTCACTTTTAATCCCTAAAAATTTAGCTTTAAATAATACTTTCAAATTATGAACATCATAACGCAGGGCCAGCATGCCAATTAATTCCGGTAGGGGGGCAATTTTCATAACCACATCGTATGCATACTGCAATTCATCAGTGAGCACGGGCTCGAATTCATGGATATCAGCCATTTCGGTTATAGCCGCTGCATAATCAGATTCAGAAAGTACTTTTAAAGCTTCTTCAGCTGAAGTGGAGTTAATCATTCGCTCAAACTGACTCTGATTGAGCAAACGTGTCTCCAAGGCCTTTACCCGCGCTACAGAATAGGCATATATTGTATTATCAATGGGCATCAGCTCTTGTTCTCCTTTCCTGGAGGAAAGCTTCCCGGCTATTTAAAAAGCAACCCGGCTATTTCAGGTTCCAGTTCGTCTCTCTTCATTTCCAGCAGCGCTTCAAATGAACAGTTCATCTCGACCCCGCCGGATTGGAGAATAAACCCGCCTTTAATATCCCTGGTTTCCTCTGAAAGCTTCAGTTCTCCTTTTTCCCCTTTACTGACCAGATCTTTGTTAACCTGTTGCCAAAAATCCTCGCTGATTCTTTTTTGATCCCGTTCCGAAAATATAACTGTTTCCGAACCGGTTTCTGTCATATTGATTAAAAGGTCATGAATAATCGCTAGATAATCCTGATCATCAAGGTTAACCAGATCATCCAAAGCCTTTTGAAATGCTTCGCTAATCATTTCCTGTTTGGCTGCTAATAAGTCTTTGCGGGATTCCAGTTGGGCCACACCAATAATTCGCCCTTTTTGCTCATCAGCTGTCTTGCGCGCCTGTTCCAGGATATGTTCTTTTCTGCGCTCTGCCTTTTTTCTGGCTTCATCTTCAGCACTCTTGCCTTTTTTATTAGCTTCTTCTTTTATCGCATCAGCGTTGGCCTGCGCATCATCCAGGACACGCTGGACAATCCTGTCCGCTCCCTCTTTCACTTTTCTCACTCCTTCACACGACCGGTTCTATAAGTCAATACCAAACAACATCAAGATTGTGGCCAACAAGGCAAATACGGCGTAAGTTTCCACCATAACCGCGTATACAATACCTTTACCCATCTCTTCCGGCCTTTTGGCAATCAAATTAATTGTTGAAGCAAGCACTCTTCCCTGGTAAATACCTGAACTTAATCCGGCAATGGCAATCGGTAGTGCGGCCATTAAAAAGGCATAACCCTGCCAAGTAGTTAATTCAACCAGTTCTTCCCCGACAATGCCTATGTCTTGCATGATCAGGAAGCCGGCAAGCAGTCCATATATGCCCTGAGTTCCAGGAAGGGCCTGTAATAAGAGGGTCTGTCCAAATTTATCAGGATCTTCAGAAATAAGGCCTGCAGCACTTTGGCCAACAATACCAATCCCGATAGCCGAACCGCTTCCGGCTAAGCCAACCGCCAAGGCCACTCCTAACATTGCTATTTCGATTCCTTCCATCCTTTGCAAAAGCCTCCTTTTTTTCGTGCACTTAATTTGTATTGATCAGGAACCAGGTAATAAATAATAACTACTGCCTGAGTCCCTGTTTTTACTACTTTTCTTCTATTTCAACCACATCTACATAGTTGTTCTTCTCCCTGAAGGGCTGAAAAGACCTGCCTCCACCTTCGAAGAACTTATTGAAAAACTCAAGGTACTGCAAACGGCTGGTATGAACATATGCACTCAATGAACTGATAATCATGTTAAAGAAGTGACCGCCGACAAGAATAATTACCAGGGCAATTGAGCCAATGATGCTGCCAGCAACCAGATCACCCACCGAATTAACCACCATACCGATAACTACCGAGGCCAATCCCAGGGCGAACAAACGGGAGTAAGAAAGCACATCACTTAAATACTGGGTTAAATTATACAAACTCATTAACCCGCTAAAGAATTTAAGTACTACGCTACGCTGTCTACGGCCCTGAGTCAAAACCAACCCTGCTGCACTGGCAATAGCAAGCCATTGGGCTGGGGGCCAACCAAGAAATAGCAAGATCAGGCTGTTTAAAAGTATAAACCAGAACCCCTGGTCGTATAATGCGCTCAAAGGCTCTCCGGCTTTCATATTGCGGTAAGCCTGCAACCCCATGCCAAAATAAATTTGAACCAGACCAATTCCAAGGGCCCCAACCAGCATTACCATTGGTTCTTCCAGGGGATCAAAAAGAAGGGGCGGAAGATCAATTAAATCACCAAAAACACCGCCAAACATCAGGCCGAATACTAAGGCGGAAAAACTGCCCAGAAGCAGAAGATTAAGCAATTGCTTCCCCGATTGACCCAATTTAAGCTTGCGCAGCATTAAAAACGATAGTAAGCCAAGAATAATACCATAACCGGCGTCGGATAAGCATATACCAAAAAACAGAAAGAAAAACGGGGCCATAAAGGGGGTTGGATCAAGTTCATACTTTTTGGGAGTGCTGAATAGCTTGGTGACAACCTCATAGGGTTCTACCGGTCCGCTGTTATGCAATAGCACCGGCACATTTTCATCCGGTTCCGGATCTCGGATAGCCAACACCGCGGTTTCGGTCTCATTATCCACTGCCGACTCCAAATCACCAAGCACTGGAACGGGAACCCATCCATCGAGTAAAAAACTGTTTTCTGTACGTCCCAAGTTAACCATTGCCTGATGCTTTTCATACTCGTTATCCATGTAATCAAAACAAGCCATTAGCATAATCCGGTATTCAAGCAAAGTTTCCACTTCGCTTAAAACGGACTTTCGTTCTTCCTTAAGCTGCTCAAGCCTTTCTTTTAAATTCTCAATAGCCTGGGAAGGGGTTCCGGTCAAGTCAGGAAACATTACACTGCTTACGGTTTTTTCCCTGAACAAATCACGCACAGCTTGCTTTTCTTCTAACAGGCCAGAAAAGAAAAAGTAAGCATTGTCTTCATCGGTAAATACTTCTTCAAAGTAAAAATCAGAAATACTCTCTGCAAGCGCATCCTGCAAGCCGGGAAACTGTTCAGTAGGAATAACGTAGAGGCCCATCAGGATCCAATTGCCTTCTTCTATTTGCTCTAAGGGTAAATCCAGGGAAACCCAGGGTTGAAGCTCTTCGATCAAGTTAAGCGATTGAGTTTCCTCATTGCGGATACGCACCAATTTTTCTTCTGCATCACGGCACGTTTTATAGATCTCATCAACCTTTTCGAGAGAATTAATATAGCTGGAAAATTGATCTTCTGAGAGATCGAGTTTTTTCCCGGTGAATTGCTCCAACATGTTTTTGCGGATCGGGAAGTGCCTTTGCAAGAAATCAAGGCAAAATCGGATATCACTGCGTTTGGAATCTATCTGTGATACAGATTCTGGAAGTTCTTCAGGATGAAGAAGATTCTGGAATTCTTCCCAGGCATCGGTAGACTTCACGTCAAGCATTTCCACAGTGCCCAGCCGGTGAAGAAGATCAAAGATCTTTTCCCGCTCCTGCCGGTGCCCGAGCAGAAAAACTTTTTTCATATCAATTATCGGCATCAGTTTTCACAACCTTGTCTTTAAGCATTGCTACAGCTTCAGGCATTCTTTCGGAAGCCTTTTGTTTTAACCGATCTATTTCTTTTTTCTGTGCTTCCTTTATAGGTTCTGCTTCAGACCTGGCCTCGGCTTCAGCTTTTTCAATTATCTCTTTAGACTGCCTCTCTGCTTCCGAGACCGCTTCTTCCAAAATAGTATCCGCCCTGGATTCAGCATCTTTTTGAATTTTGCGCGCTTCCTGCTGGGCTTCACGGATAATAGTTTCAGCTTTTTCTTCAGCATCCTTTATTGATTTAACCAGCTCAACTGTCATTTTCTCTTCACCACCTGTAGCTTTTATCTTTTGCCAATAAATTCATATGTTCATATGCATTATATATGCTAACTGGAGATATTTAAAGTTGAAACTAAATTAAAACGAAAATTGTTTTTTTTGTGTACAGTATTTTATTCACAAGGTCTATCCTTTAAATACATGTCTGACAATTTAAACGGAAACGCTAATTATTTAAAACATATTATACTATAAATTCAACCGTGACACCAGATTCTAACAAGATTTTTTTCGCCAGATCATCAGGATAATTGTCAGCTAAAATCAAGGACTTTACTCCGGCGTTAATCAGCATTTTGGCACATACCGCGCAAGGATAGTGTGTGCAATATAAAATCGCATCGTTAATGGTCACACCATAAAGAGCAGCCTGAATGATAGCATTTTGTTCGGCATGAAGCCCACGGCACAACTCATGTTTCTCACCGGATGGCACCGCAAGCTGTTTGCGAAGACATCCAACCTCTTTACAATGGCTTAACCCAACCGGAGCACCATTATATCCAGTGGTTAATATTCTTTTCCCCTTTACCAGCAAAGCCCCGACTTTTCTTCTTTCACAAGTAGAGCGACTGGATACAACATTGGCAATCTCCATAAAATAATGATCCCAATCCGGCCGTTCTCTCAATTTTACACCCCTAATAATTTGATTAACAAGCTTACTTGCCCGTCCAATGCCAGGCAAAGAGCCGGAGAGCCGGAAGCCCTTATACCCGCCTCGTTAAAACAAAGATTTAACATGCAAGGGTAACCATTTGTTATTTCTCAAGTTCGGTGATTTTGTTGAGGCGATTTTCATGCCTGCCCCCTGCAAAACCAGTTTGCAAAAAAGCAGCTACAATCTCGTTGGCTATACCGGGCCCAATTACGCGAGAGCCCATAGTTAAAACATTGGCATTATTATGTTCTCTGGCACAGCGGGCTGAATATGTTTCTGAACAAAGAGCGGCCCTGATCCCGGAATATTTGTTGGCAGCTATCGACATACCAATTCCGGTGCCGCAAATTAGAATCCCAAAAGTATATTCCCCGGTTTGTACTGCATTAGCTACAGCAAAAGCAAAATCGGGGTAATCCACACTTTCTTCAGAATAAACCCCGAAGTCATGGAAACTTACCCCCGATCTCTTAAGGAACCCGGCTAGGCAGTCTTTTAGTTTCATACCGGCGTGATCACTGGCCAGGGCTATTTTCATTTTCTGACCCTCCTCCCTTTTCCTCCTTGAGTATGAAGATAAGCTTCTGGATACAGGAATGAATATCCTCCATCACCCGGCGATAATCTTCATGACCAAGAGTTAAAGGATCTTCAATATCATACTCCATTTCTTCCGGATCGGTAAATTCTTTCAGCAGGTAAGTTTTATTTGCTGCATGAGGATAAAAAGAAAGCAAATGCCGGCGTTGATCGGCAGTCATAACCAATACTAAGTCGCTATCCTCAATCATTTCCTTGGTTAAGAGAGTAGCACTATGGCTTTCAATTTTATTTATTCCAATAGCTGTAAGTAGCTGCCGGGCTTCTTCAGAAGCTTTTTGCCCCGGGACAGTTGCTATACCGGCAGATGAAGCTTCAACTTTAAAAGCAAGATTGCTTTTTGCTGTTTCACGATTAAATAACCATTCCGCCATCGGGCTGCGGCAGGTATTGCCGCTACATACAAAAAGGACTTTTAACATGGAGCCCCCTCCCGGTAGTTAATAAAATACCGTTGCAATTCAGCAATTATTTCCTATTTACTGTTACCCAAAAAATTGATTGTAAGCTTATCATAAGGTTTATAGGGCTATAGCTTTAAATATTTTTTATACCGATGAAGCTTTAAGCCCTCAAAATCCTGGTAGCTGCTTTTTTGAGCCGGTTCATCACAGCCAGGCCAAGGCCTTTTTCAGGAATTTCTTCAGCTAAAATCAAATCCATATTCCTGCTATCCATTTCTCTTAAAATCCTGTATAATTTAGCCGCCAACACATCAGGCCCTATACTTTTAGATAAGTCTTTTTCAATAAATGAATTAAGAAAACCAACTTTAAATCCCCTGCCCCGGTAAAAAGCACAAAGAGAGTTAATTACACGTCGGCGTCTTTCCTCCCGGCCGGTAACTAAAATAAGTGGAGCCTGCGGCGAATAATGCCGGTACTTCATGCCAGGAGAAGACGGACTTTCGGACGATTCTTTGTTACCGGACACATAGATCGGTTTTTTTAATATTTCTTCAATATCTTCAAGAGATATTCCTCCCGGCCTTAAAATAACCGGGCTATTTCCCGTTAAATCAAGTACCGTTGATTCAACCCCGACAGGACAATCCTCGCTTCTAATGACCGCATCAATACAGCCAACCAAATCTTCAAGAACATGTCGATACGAGGTTGGGCTTGGTCTGCCGGAACGGTTGGCACTGGGCGCAGCTATTGGCACCCCCGCTAAATTTATGAGATCAATCGCTATTTTATGATCAGGCATACGCACCGCCACGGTGGATAACCCGGCGCTGACTTCTTTGGGAATTCGCTCAGCTCTTGGCAAGACAAGGCTCAAAGGACCGGGCCAAAATTCTTCAATGAGCCTGTATGCTGCTTCAGGAACATTTGCAGCTACTTCTGACAGTTGATCATGTTTGCCCACATGAACAATCAAAGGATTGTCCTGAGGACGCCCTTTTGCAGCATAAATTAAGCTTATAGCCCGAGAATCAAGGGCTGAAGCACCGAGGCCATAAACTGTCTCCGTGGGAAATGCCACCAGTCCGCCATGATTAATTATTTTTGTGGCCGCCTGTAAAGACCGGTAATCATCACCCAAAAGAAGGGTTCCCTTTACTTTTTTAGAAATTACCTGAGGCACGTTTATTTACCCTGACTTTCTTAGATAAAAATCTATAATTTAAAAGTATCCGTTATGGCAAATTGGAAATTTATAACGAAATATTTAGCCGGCCAACAATAACATAGGTTGAATTATGAAAAATAAACAGGTAGTAAACAGTTGTCCCACAGAAGAAATTGATTGTTTAAAGTAAAAATACCAGTAGGCAAATACCTTAATCCTGCAACTAAGGCTTAACCTTCTTCCAGGACCAACTCGGCAATGTTTTTGGCATGGTCACCAACTCGCTCAAGATTGCTTAACAAGTCAAGAAAAATTACTCCTGCAGAGGGATAACACTTTTTGGTATTAATCCGGTCGATATGTGCCTTACGCATATATTTTTCCTGAATATCTATTTCTTTGTCTTCCTCAACAACTTCATTAGCCTGTTCTTTATCATTTGTTTCAAAAGCTCTAATTGCTTTTTCAAGCATGGAACTGATCTTGGATCCAAAAATAGAGACTTCCTCTACAGCAGTATCAGAAAATGGCAGTTTATCTTCCACTTTCATTTCACCAAGCTGCATAATGTTTTCGGCATGATCTCCGATTCTTTCAAGGTCGTTAGCGGCCGACATCAGGTTGCTTACCAGTTTAGTTTGCTGCTGCGTCATAGAATGCTGGGACAATTCCGAAAGGTAGACATTGATCTCTTCTTCCAGGCCATCAACCAAATTTTCCATTTGATCAATATGTTTCATTTTTTTGAGATCGCCCTTTTGGAATACTTGCAGAGATTCATCAAGCATTTCCCGGGCAATCCCGGCCATCCGCAATAGTTCCTGCTTAGCCCCGCCGATAGCAACGGCAGGAGTTTTTAAGATCCTTGAATCGAGATATTTGGGACCATAATCCATTTTTTCGCCATCACCCGGTATAATTCTACAGATCAATCGATTAAAATACTTTAGAAAAACCAGGAAAACAATGGTATTAAAAACATTAAAAGCTGTGTGTGTATTAGCAACCTGGCGGGGGATCTCTCCTGCAGTGTGAACCATTAAATCAGAAAACGGGACTATAAAGATCAAAACAAGGGTTACACCAACAACATTAAAAACAACGTGAGCAGCCGCCGCCCGGCGTGCTGCCACATTGGCCCCTATGCTGGCAAGAATTGCGGTAAAGCTGGTCCCAATATTAGTACCTAAGACCAGGGGTACAGCCGAATCAAAAGGTATCAAATTCTGGGTGGTCATAGCAATAATAACCCCGGTTGCTGCGCTACTACTTTGGATTAAAGCGGTAAATATCGCTCCAGCGATGATCCCAAGGATCGGATAAGCACTGAAATGTAGCAACATATCATAGAAAGCCTGTAAATCTTGTAGAGGGCTCATTCCGTCTGACATGGTGATCATACCGAGGAAAAGCAATCCTACCCCAAGTATAGTTTGACCGAGGTAGCGCTGGATACGTCTGCGCCCAAAAAAGTTGAGCAACGAACCAAAGCCAATTGCGGGCAAAGCAATAACCCAAATTTCGAAAGAAACCAGTTGCGCAGTAACAGTAGTTCCGACATTAGCCCCAATAATCACACTGATTGCCTGCGATAGGTTCATTAGACCGGCATTAGCAAATCCTACCACCATAACAGTGGCAGTACTGCTGCTCTGGACCAGGATAGTAACTAATATCCCGGTGAGCACACCCAAAATCGGTTTGTTGGTTAATACTTCCAGGATGCGCCGGAAACGATCACCGGCTGCTTTTTGCATTCCAGAAGCCATGATCTGAATGCCAAACAAAAACAGGCCCAAGCCGCCCAGTGTGGTTAAGGCTATCTCCCAGAACAATACCTGACCTCCCAAGTACTACTATGTCTATGTTGGCTTGTCTGTCTTAAATACCGATGTTATTATAATGTATCTCGACATTCTTTTCAATTGTTTTTCTAACTCTGCATAGTTATGAGACCAAGTCGATTCAGGTAAACTTCTATAATATTAAGCAAAAAAGTTACCACCGGAATTATTTATGCCTGTGTTATAATCATATCAAATATCACCTGGAGGTGTTAAATAAGGTGCCAAACTTAATTCGCTTTGGAATATCTATGGAAAAAGATTTATTAGATCGTCTAGACCGTGAAATTGTCAAGTCCGGCTACCCTAACCGCTCGGAAGCAATCAGGGACATGATCCGCAACCAACTGGTCGAACTTGACTGGTCCCGGGAAGATGAAGAAGTAGCCGGAACTATAACTATTATATATAATCATCATGTCCGCGGTTTAAGTGATTTACTACTAGAACTCCAACACAAACATCACGCTATGATTGTTTCAGTTATGCATGTGCATTTAGAACATGATCACTGCCTGGAAGTTATGGTTATCCGTGGCAAGGCTGCTGAAGCAAAGAAGCTTGCCGGGAGTCTGATTGGGGTAAAAGGGGTAAAACACGGCAAATTAACAATATCTTCTACGGGAGAAAAATTAAATTAAAAACATTCCTTGTTATTACTGGTTAGAATGATTGAGCACTGCTGTTATTTAGGAGCAGCTTCCAAAACTCGAGGCCACCCGTTTAAATCATACCGCCAGGTTAACTGATCAATAATGCCGGTTTCTGTAACAAGAACTTCGATTTTTTCCTTTTGCTCGGCACCCGCTTCCAGCAGCAGTAGAAAATTATCGGCAGTAAACTCCGGCAACTGTTCCAGAATGGTGCGAAATCCGACAAGACCGTCCTTACCGCCAAACAGAGCTTCCCCTGGCTCATAATTTTTTACATCTTTGGGTAAATCAATCATTTCCTGTTCATTTACATAGGGCGGGTTAGAAACAATCAAATTAAATTTTGGCCTGCAAGAAAAAATATCAAGTGCACTAAAATAATTACCGTGGTAAAAATGAATTCTTTGTGTAAGGTTATGCAGGGCAGCGTTATACCGGGCTACCTCCAAAGCAGGAAGTGAATATTCAACGGCCCAAACGTCAGCTTCAGGAAATAGAAGGGCAAGAGTTATGGCAAGTATACCACTGCCCGTACCCAAATCTATCGCATTAATAGAAAATCCTCTGGGATCCTTTCTATTTTGGGCCCACTCGACAGCACTCTCGATGATCAATTCTGTTTCCGGACGCGGAATTAATACATCACTGTTAACAAAAAATCGAAAGCCGTAAAAATATTTTTCCTCTAAAATATACGCAACCGGCTCACCACGACATCGGCGCTTTACAGCTTCCTTGTAAAAACTGTATATGTCCGGAGGCACCTCATTGTCCTGACTTAAAAATAACTGCAGGCGATTGGTTTGCATAATCCTGGCAAGCAGGATTTCCGCTTCCGTGCGGGACTGATCCACGCCGGCTTTCTGCAAGCAAAAAGAAGCTCTTTTCAGAGCTTCTTCAATAGTTATGGATTTCAACCGCTGTTAACCTCCTGCTTCCTTTAACTGTTCCGCCCTTTCACTGGCAACCAGTTCATCAATGATCTCGTCAAGATCTCCGTTTAAAACCAGCTCCAGCTTATGAAGGGTTAGGTTAATGCGGTGATCAGTAACTCTATTTTGAGGAAAGTTATAGGTGCGAATTCGTTCACTGCGATCGCCACTGCCTACCATTGTCCTTCTGGCTTCGTCCTGCTCCGCAGTTTGCTCTGAAATATATTTATCCAATAAACGACTGCGCAGAATACGCAGAGCTTTTTCTTTATTTTGCAGTTGCGATTTTTCATCCTGGCAGCTTACAATCAGACCGGTGGGTAAATGGGTTATCCTAATTGCAGATTGAGTGGTATTAACACTTTGTCCCCCCGGTCCGGTTGCACAAAAAGTATCGATACGCAAATCCTGCTGATTAATATCCACTTCAACTTCTTCCACTTCCGGAAGCACTGCCACAGTAGCGGCAGAGGTATGAATACGTCCACCGGATTCAGTAGAAGGAATTCTTTGCACCCTGTGCACTCCGCTTTCAAACTTGAGACGGCTGTAAGCATCTTTTCCCTCAATTCCAAGAATGACTTCTTTAAAACCACCAATATCGGTAGGATGCGCATCGATAATTTCCGCTTTATAATTATTCTGTTCAGCATAGCGGGAATACATCTTCAATAAATCAGCGGCAAAAAGAGCGGCTTCTTCTCCGCCAGTCCCGGCTCTGATCTCTATAAATACGTTTTTCTCATCATAAGGATCCTTGGGCAGTAACAGCTCTTTTAGCTCACCTTCAAGCCTTTCTTGTTCCTGTTTTAACAAATCCAGTTCCGAGCGAAGGTAATCATCCATTTCATTATCTTCACTGTTTCTAAGCATTTCTTCGGCGTCAGCGATTTCCTGGTTAACACTTTTAAGCTGGCGGGAAAGTTCTACAATCGAGGCTATTGAGGACAATTCTTTCGACATTTTCTGCCATTCTTCGCGTTGTTCCATCATCTTGGGGTCGCTAAGTTTTTTCTCAAGCTCCTTATAGCGCTGCTCAATTACTTCCAATTTATCTTGTATCTGCATTCACCTCATCCTTACCTTCTGTAGCAGCTTCTTCTTGCTGACCGAATGGTTCAAGCACTGCTTTCAAAGCACAGAGGGCGACTTCAAGCTGGTTTTTATCCGGTTCCCTGGTAGTTAGTCTCTGTAGCCATAACCCCGGAGCAGTAATTATGCAAACCAGCGGTGACTTGCTTTTAGCGGAATAGCGGATAGCTTCGTATGAAAGGCCGGCAACAACCGGCAGCAAAATAAGCCGCAGCCCAATGCGCAGCAACAAATCCGGCCAGCCAAAAAATGAAAACAGGATAATACTAACCACCATCACAGTTAAGATAAAACTGGTTCCGCAGCGTGGATGCTTGGTGGAATATTTAATAATTTGATCCAAATCCTGGGTTTCGCTGTTTTCATAGCCATATATAACTTTATGCTCAGAACCGTGATACTGGAAAAAGCGTTGAACATCGCCCCACCGGGTAATTAAGAAAATATAGGCCAGAAAAATCACCAACCGGATTATACCTTCAATTAAATTTAGGGTTACAGGTCTCCACTCCGGGAGAAAGCGCACCAGGTAGGTGGGTAAGATAAAAAACAGGCTTACCCCCAAACCAAGGCCAAGAAAAACCATCAAAAAACTGTGCCACCCAGTAAGTTCTTCTTCCTCTTCAGCTAAAGCTTCAGCGGCAGAAATATTTAATGCCCGTACGCCAAGAACTAAAGCTTCAAAAAATGCAACAGCACCGCGGATAATAGGCCAGCCTAGAGGCACAAATTTTTTGGATAGCGGTTTTAACGTTTCCTGGTGAATACTAATAGTATCATCTGCACGGCGGCAGGCTATAGCCATCCGGTCGCGGTAACGCATCATTACCCCTTCCAGGACAGCTTGACCGCCAACCGTTTGCGAATTGTTCATAAGCATAAATCCCTTCTTTAGTGGAAAAAGAAAAGCTTAAGTTGGGAAATACTATGATCTCATTTAACCGAGGCACTCAATTTACATACCGTATTTACGCTTGAAGCGTTCTACCCGGCCGCCGGTATCAACAAACTTCTGCTTACCGGTGAAAAAAGGGTGACACTTCGAACAAATTTCCACCTTTAAAGACTCCTTGGTGGAACCAACTTCAAATGTTTCGCCACAGGCACAGGTAACCTGAGCCCGGTGATATTTTGGATGTGTTTTAGCCTTCATGAAATTTCCTCCTTAACTACTATCATCAGTTCATTCCTCGAATTCAAATCATAGCATATTGCCTGTTATTCTGCAACCAGCAAATTAAGAATAAGAATGAATTAAGAGTTCGCTGCGTCATCGAAAAGAGGGAAACTCCATACAGGAATGGATATTTATCCTCCTTGGTAAACTGATGCAACCGGTCAACTCACTGGTTTTAAACGATCCCGTTTAAAATACAGCTACCTGAAATCCGTAAATGACAATTAAGCCCAGGAGCCCAACCAGGAAGGTATAAATAAGCGAAGGCGCGATATTGCGCCTGATCACAAAGCCTTCTCTACCAACGATACCGCAAACAGCGCAGGCAGCCACTACATTATGCACAGCGATCATATTTCCGGTTGCGCCGCCAACCGCCTGCATGGCAGAGATAATCGTCTGGGAAATTTCCAAACCCCCGGCAACACTGAACTGGAAACCGCCGAATAAAATATTAGCCACTGTGTTCGAACCCGAGACAAACGCCCCGAGCGCTCCCACGAAGGGCGAAAGCAGGGGCCAGGCTTGACCTGCTCCGGCGGCGGCCGCCTGGGACATAACCATGAGCATGCTGGGATAATCGGCGGCATTTATATCTGTCTGCACTAGCACCCGGACCATGGCCAGGGCAAAAAACAGGGCAATCGCGGCCGGAATTAGCTGTTTAATCGTCCTCTGCCAGGCATCATTAACCTTATCACCGGGCATTCGATGCAGCAGGATGGTGACCAGGGCAATCAGAATGAAAGGGACTGTTCCCGGCAACCATAAGGGGGTTATATCCCAGGCTATTCCTTCCTGGCCTAACATTTCCGGCCATTTAATAGTAACGGCGGTCAAAAGACTATCCAGGCCAAATACCCCCAAACGGGTAATCACCAGGATTATCGCTACCAGCACATAAGGCATCCAAGCCACAAACATTGACATGGGAGGTCCGGGAGATTCTTCTGCAGTCCCTGTCTGAAGCGGTTCACCCCAATCATCCTCCCATTCTTCTTCCCGGGGAAAGTCCCAGGTTTCTTTGGGCACCAGGAATCCTGTCCGCGCTGCGATAATCACAATAAACAAGCCGATTAAAGCGCCAACCACAGAAGGCAGTTCCGGACCGACAAAGTAAGCCATTAGGAAATAAGGCACTGTAAAGGACAACCCGGCAAAGATTGCAAATGGTGCTACCTTCAGTCCTTCTGTAAAGGATTTATTTTTGCCGTAAAACCGGGTTAACATTGCCACCACTAATATGGGAAGAAAAGTACCAACAATACCATGAAACACTGCCGACCAAATGCCGACTTCAACCAGGAATTCCCGCATTACCATACCTTCGGGCAGCATCCCCGAAACAGCGACTTCGGTGCCAACAATAATCGGAGTACCCACTGCCCCAAAAGTCACCGAGGTTGAATTAAAAATAAGGGCTGACATCACTGCTGCCAGAGGCGGAAAACCAAGTCCCATTAGAAGAGGAGCAGCTAAAGCTGCGGGAGTGCCAAAACCGGCAGCTCCTTCAATAAACGATACGAACATCCAGCCGATAATCAAGACCTGGATGCGGCGATCAGAGGTAATCCCGTCGAACCCTTTGTTTATTACATCTATCGCACCGCTGTTTTTCATGGTGTTAAGCAGTAAAATCGCCCCGAAAACGATGATCAGAATGTCAAAGGCTGAAAGTACTCCCTCCAGGGTGGCCGCAATAATTCGGACAAAATCGACCTGCCAGACGGCCAACCCGAGAATTACCGCCAGACCCCAGGCCAGGGGCATCGCTCTTTTTGCCGGCCACATAAACCCTGCCATCAAGACAATAACCAACAGAATCGGTAGGGCAGCTATTAGAGCTAACAAACCCATAGATATCAAAGCGTCCTCCTCATGAAGTCTTACCACTTTTAAGCAGCAAACTCAATCCCGGCTGGGATTACCCCGACATCGCTCATAATTTTGGGAGCCACATCGATGGCTGTTTGCAAATCTTCAAAAAGAACCATCATCTCTATTTTTGCCTTGGGTAAAGGAATCAATTTAACCACTATTTTGGTGAAAATACCGAGGGTCCCCTCAGAACCAGTCATAAGCTGGACCATATTATAACCGGTGACGTCTTTAACCCGCCTACCGCCAAAGAAGGCTATTTCTCCTGAAGTGCTGGACATTTTTGGCAAGACTTTTTTGAGCGATCCCGCAAACGCCGATGTACACTATATTTATAAGGAGTCATTTTGAAATCCAACTTTTATGGTAACGGCTTGTCCGGGTTAGGCAATATAACTTTTGAAGCTGTTCAATAATTTCTGTGTATAATCTTTTACGCTTGGTTGGCTGAATGATTTTACGGCAACACATTTTCTATTGCAACAAATCACATTGTATGCATGTTGCTCAAGAATTCTTCGTTTGACTTAGTTTTTCTCATCCGATCCATCAGTTTTTCTAAGAATTCGATGCTGGTACTGCTGCCCATAGCGCGCCTTAAAGCCCACATCAACTCGATCTTATGCTCATCAAGCAGCAGCTCTTCCCGGCGGGTCCCCGAGCGAGAAATATCGATAGCCGGGAAAATCCTTCGATCGGCTATACGTCTGTCAAGGTGTAGTTCCATGTTGCCGGTGCCCTTAAATTCTTCATAAACAACATCATCCATCCTGCTGCCGGTCTCAACAATAGTCGTGGCCAGCACGGTCAAACTGCCACCCTGGTCAATATTACGGGCAGCGCCAAAAAATCGCTTTGGTTTGTAAAAGGCGCTGGGGTCAATACCACCTGAAAGGGTCCTGCCGCTTGGCGGAATAACCAGGTTATAAGCCCTGGTTAGCCTGGTTATGCTGTCAATAAGGACAGCTACATCCCGGCCTTGTTCCACCAGGCGCTGAGAACGTTCAAGGACCAATTCAGCCAGGCGGATATGGTTTTCCGGTTTTTGATCAAATGTTGAACTAACCACATCGGCATCGACACTGCGTTCCATATCGGTTACTTCTTCAGGACGTTCATCGATCAATAAAATGATTAGCTTAATTTCAGGATGGTTGGTGGAAATACTATTTGCCAGCTGCTTTAAAAGCACAGTTTTACCCGCTTTGGGCGGTGATACAATCAAGCCACGTTGTCCTTTGCCTATTGGAATTAGCAAATCTATAATGCGGGTGGATAAAACATGCGATTCTGTTTCCATCTTAATAACTTCTTCCGGGTGTATCGGAACCAGGGAAGAAAAAGGCGGACGAGAGGAGAGCTTTTCAGGATCTTCTCCGTTTATCTCTTCCACCTGCAACAAGGCATAATAACGTTCATTGTCTTTTGGTGGGCGAATTCTCCCACTAATGATATCTCCGGTCCTCATACTAAAGCGGCGTATTTGCGAAGCAGAAATATAGATGTCATCTTCCGAAAAATTATATTTTTTCCTGCGTAAAAACCCAAATCCATCCGGCATTATTTCGAGCATCCCTGAAGCGGTGTGCTGTTCACCATTCTCGGAAAACAGTTTTGTCAGGGAGTCAATAAGCTCCTGCTTACGCATTGTTGACTGGCCTTTTACCTCATGTTCCTTCGCCAGTCGATGTAGTTCATGCAAATTCATTGTTTTTAATTCTTTGGTATCCAAAACAAGCCACCACCTTTTTATTATTACCAATATATATCATGGCTGCAGTATATTACACCTGAAAAAACAGGGCATAGTTCCTTAGAGGCGCTAATATTTTACCTAAACTAAAACAGTTTCTTTGGTCAATTTGATTTGTCAATAAACATTTTAAAAGTTAAATTAAAAATATAACTAAATATGATCATTTATATCCCAGGATGTTGAGCTTGAAAGGGTTCTTGCCGCCTAAACCGTAATATAGGCAAATAAAGGCTCAGTTTCCCATACAAAGGGGTATAATACTTGTTTTAAACGGCTTTGGACCAGGTAAGATCAACTGTTAAAGAAGCATTCCAATCATCACAATAATAGTTCTTTAAGGCAATAAATAATCCTGCCTGCCTAAGCAAAAATTTTTCTCACAGGGAATTCCTGAAGCATTATAACTTATCTTCATTGATAAAGTCAATAAACGGGTTTGAATCAATCTCCTTACTCACACTTGTCGCCGGACCATGACCCGGGTATATGATTACGTGATCATTCAGCACAAAAATTTTTTCTTTAATACTTTGCATTAATTGACCATGGGAACCTCCGGGAAGATCTGTTCTTCCGACCGATCCGGCAAAAAGGGTATCGCCACAAAAAATAGCCGAATCTAATAGTAAGCTTATACTGCCGGGAGAATGTCCGGGAGTGTCTTTGACTTCCATAAAAGCTTCACCAAAATGAATTTGATTCCCATCAACAATTAACTGGTCGGGTTTCGGCTGCTTTTTAAAAAAGAAGCTTAACCCAAATCCGGGTTTTTCATATAACTGGAGATCTTTTTCACCCAACAAAATAGGGGCTTCAAAAATTTCTTTTAATTTACCGTTTGCCCCAATATGATCAACGTGACCATGTGTATTAACTATATATTTGATATATAAGTTGTTATTTCTAATCTTCTCAATAATTCTTTTGCCATTGGCTCCAGGATCGATAATTATTGCTTCTTTGGTTTTTGCACAGGAAACCAGGTAACAATTAGTCGCAAACATACTTACTGTTAAAACCTCAATTTCTATTTTTTTATTCGCTTCATCCATATTACTGTACCTACTTGCCTGCTTTTTTCTAAAATTATTTTAGCTATTCAATCCCATATCCACTTAAGATATAAACGGCTACAAATCAAATATTCTTTTTATACGAGATCCTTAATAGTTTAGAACTTCTTTAATTCCGGGGAGGATATCAACCAGGCTATTGATATGATTAAACTTATTGCGAGCATTATGATCTCCCACCAGTAAAACAGGCACTTCATTATAGGTGTGATTGCGACTACTTAAATCCTCTAAATTGCCATGATCACTGCTTATTAAGATCATTTCTTCATCCTGATTAATTAATTCCGCCACTCTCCCGATAAAACGGTCCAAGATTGAAATAACTCGCCTGGCTTCATTACGGTCTCCCAAATGACCGGCTAAATCACTGAGAAAATATTCGAAGAGACAAAAATCATAATCACGGCTTATCTGAATGAGCCGCTTAGCTCCTTTTTCCGGGGAAATCATGGTAACTGCAAATCCCAGGCGCTGTAGCACTTCGTTTGTAATATCCATATAAAGAGCCTTACCCGATTTTATATCTTCGATCCCCTGAAAACGCAAACCGCCATAATAAGTGATTAATGTGGAGCAGGAATAGCGATTTCCGGGTAAACCATGTTTAAGCAAATCAAAAAAAGGGGGACGATAAGCATTAATAAAAGCTACCTGGCAACCCATCTTTTTCAGCTGTCTAAAGATCGAATGTTCAGCAATTATATTCCTTAAAGGACCGTTAGGAAACCCTCTTAAATGGTTTCCCAGATAATAAGCTGCATTAATACCGGTAAATAGTGCAGTCTGACCGGTAGCGCTTTGCGGCAAACCGGATATACCCAGGGTAGCATCAACCCCTAAAAGGGTGGCTTTCGAGCCAATAAACCCTTTTTTTTCTTTAGTTAAATGCTCTCCTTCTAAAAGATCCGATAAACCGGCGGTTTCCGAAAAAACAAACGGATTATCATTGCCGGGCCTTCCCAGGCCAATTCCATCAACAAAGATAAAAATTAACCGCACTTATCGGCCCCCTGTATATTAATCAAAGAATTCTTCTTCAAAATACTCTTCCAAATCCTCTTCATCTTCAGGAAATGCTGGTTCCTGACCAAGATCATCAGGTCGCTCTTCCAAAGTCAAATCTGTTTCTTTTTGTTCGCCATCCCGGTAAAAAGTAATGGTTATTGTATCTCCCGGATAATAGGTCAAAAGCTGATCAAATAATTTGGCCAAGTATTCCGTACTCTGGCCATCAACGGCAACAATTATATCACCTTTCTGCAATCCAGCTTCTTCTGCCGGAGAATCGGGAACAACTTCCACCAGGCGAATTCCCTTATCGGGCTCAGGATCGTCATAATTTATCCAGCTCTCTATTAAAACACCCATGTGTGGTCGATGCACCTGGCCAAATTCAAGCAGATCATTTATAACTCTATCCACCGTACTGCTCGGAATTGAAAGCCCTATCCCCTCAACTCCGGTCAGCGCTACTTTAGCAGTATTAATCCCTACAATCTCACCGTTCAGATTTACAAGCGGTCCACCGCTGTTACCAGGATTAACTACAGCATCAATCTGAATAAAGGTGTGCGCATATTCAGTGCCTGGAATAAAAACCTGCCTTTCAACCGCACTAACAATTCCTGCTGTAACTGTTTGCTGGAGTCCAAGCGGGTTGCCTATAGCCAATACTGTTTCACCAACCCTGGTTTCTCTTGAATCAGCAAACGGCACATAAGTAAGCTCAGATGCTTCGATTTTTAGCAAAGCCAGGTCTGTGAGCGCATCCTCACCTATTAATTCTGCCTCATATTGTCCCACTTCAGGAATGACCACCATAATTTCTTCAGCCTGTTCAATAACATGTTGATTGGTTACGATGTAGCCATCAGACGATACAATTACTCCGGAAGCAGATTCAGCTTCTTCAATGTTTTTTTCCTCAAAATTACCAATCGCCCTGTGGCTGCTAACACCAACTACTGCGGGCATTACCTCTTCTACAACTGCAACTATATCTGAATCTCTTTCCGGGGCTGGCAAAGGTTCATCTATGGGTGCTTCATCGACTTCCCCTGGTGGATCTTTCGGTATTGTTTCCTCTGTGGCTGGACCCAATAAATGAATAAATAAACCATAAACAATGGCAGCACCCAAAAGAATACCCAAAACTCCAAAGGAAAGATAGCCAATAAATGCCCAAACACCACCTCGACGTGGCTGGGAATTAAAATTTTTGTGACGTTCCAATTTAATATACCTCCTTATTATAAGGCTAACAGACACTTATTTTCAAATGTAAATACAAGTTTATCTTACACAATTTAAACTGTAAAGGTTTGAGCTTTTGCGAGACTGATTAAGCAGGTTATTCCCGACTATCTGAAAGCCGGGTATAATCTTCTCCACTAACTCGTTTAATTGAGGCCCCCAGTTGAATTAATTTATGCTCAAAATCTTCGTAACCACGATCAATATGTTCCACTTCACTAATGCGGCTCTCACCATCGGCCATCATCGCCGCAATGATTAAGGCAGCTCCTGATCTCAGGTCCGGAACAGAAATTGGCGCACCTGAAAGAGGCCTGCCCCCTTCTACCAGGGCGGTTCTTCCCTCTACCTTAATTCTGGCTCCCATCCTTTTTAGTTCATCAACCTGGTTATAGCGTCCATCAAATACATTTTCTGTTACTACACTTAGACCATCTGCTGCTGTCAACAAAACCATACCGGGAGGTTGAAGGTCAGTTGGGTATCCAGGGTAAGGGAAAGTCTTAAGATCGGAGGATTCCAATGGTTCTGTAACTTTCACATTGATCATTTCTGGCTCTACTGTCACCTTAACCCCTGCTTCACGGAGTTTGGCGGTTATTGCTTCAAGGTGCTTAGGAATCACTTCTTCAACAGTGACATCACCTTTAGTTGCTGCTGCGGCCAGCATAAAAGTTCCTGCTTCAATCCTGTCAGGGATAATTGTATGCCTGACTCCTTTAAAAGTTTTGGTTCCATCAATCCGGATCACATCTGTTCCGGCGCCTCTTACTGTAGCTCCCATGGCATTTAAAAAGTTAGCCAAATCTACTATTTCCGGTTCTTTAGCAACATTCTCTAACACAGTTCTACCCTCGGCTGCAGATGCAGCCAGCATTAAGTTTATGGTTGCCCCTATACTGACTACATCAAGATAAATGTGAGCTCCGGTTAGTTTATCTGCCGAAAGATGAATCATTCCTTGCTCAATATTTATATCGGCTCCCAGGGCAGAAAATCCCTTAAGGTGCTGATCAATTGGACGAGGACCCAAATCACAACCTCCGGGAATGGGCACTTCAGCTCGGCCAAAACGGGCTAAAAGGCTGCCCATAAAATAGTAAGATGCTCTCATTTTTTTCACTAGTTCATAGGAGGGTGCCATTTTTGAAAGATGTACCGGGGCTAGTTCCAGGGCATTTCTTCCACGTCTGCGAATTGAGACCCCTAGATTTTCAAGGATTTTTATCATTGTCTGCACATCGGTTATGTTAGGCAAATTATCCAAATGTACAGTCTCAGCTGTTAGCACAGCTGCCGGCAAAATTGCAACGGCGGCATTTTTAGAACCACTTATTTTAACATTGCCATGTAAATTAATATTACCTTTTACTATAAAGTTTTCCATGATTACCTCCGCAGGTATAATTTGTATAACTGATTGGTCTTTTACTTGTTGTCATCGCCTGGTAATTTTTCAGGAATCAAAAGGTCTTGTTCTGGGTTGCCGGTAAAAGCATTAATATAGTAATGCTCGTTTTCATCAATGCTGACCCGCCATACAGGAGGTATCTCCCACTTTTCAGCCTCATATTCTCCGCTATAAAAACCAAGTTCAATATCCTTGATTTTATGTTCCTTTGTGCTGGGACCCAGTTTATTTAACAGGTTATGTAAAGCATCACTGGCTGGGATAACCTCCATCTCTCGTTCAGGAATCCGTTCAATTGGTTTTAACCAAAACATATCAACAGTCTTAATAGTCCCTTTTTCAACTACCACTCTAAAGTGTCCTGCAAAAATAGGCCTGTCATCGAATTCCTGGTTAAATATAACCTCTTTCTTTTCCGCATTTTCATCTATTTTTTCTACATAATCAAACCTAATGCCTTCCGGCATTAATTCATTTTCGATTAAAAATTCCTCCACCAATCCATGCAAGTCATCATCATCCAGATCTTTCGGATCATCTAAATCATCATCTAGCGGCACTCCAGGATTGTAAATCATCTGTAACAAGCCACTTTGATGCTCCAATACAACAACATCATCCAGGCGATAATAGACAGGATCCTGGGCACTAACAATTTCAGCGCCTTGATCAATAAACTTCTCCACAACACTTTCCTGAAAACCCCAGTGCGGCGACACCTTTAGAAACTTACTTTTCTTAACACCACGATCTACTGAAGTTTCAAGATAATAATTATTATCGTTAAGGGTATCCTCAACCGCTGACAATTCCTCTGCTGTTACGGCAACATTAGTTAAACGTCCAAAATTAGGCCAAAAAAGCTGATAACCGAGAAAGAGGTTTAAACCTAAAAAAGCAATGATCAAAACGTTTTTGGCTTGGCCCAGGTTCAAAATATATCCTCCTCATTTATCTGCTCTAAATCTTCTGCTGACAAATAAAACTCATCACCGCCAATTTGAATAAACCAAACCGGTTGTCCTTTGGGTGAAGCAATATTACCGGTTACAACATAACCAAGTTCTATAGTTTCCAGCTTCAACCTTGGTTTTACTGCCGATAATTCAGCATCATATATGGAAATTGCTTTTCTTAAAGCTTCTTCCCAGCTTGCCACCACTACTTCATTTGCTTCCCCATGTTCATTACTATTTTCTTCATCAATACCACTATTCAATGATTCACTGACAATAAATAAAAAACGCGTATAATTAAAAAGACCTAGGTCATTAAAAAGAGCCCGGGTTGGCTTTTCAACAAATAAAGGATAACCCTCATGGTACATAATCCATTCAGTTTTATAATAAGAATACCTTCCCCGTGAAGAAAAAACAAGGTCTTCTAAGCGAAGGCCATCCGGCCAACCGCCATGATAGCTAATCAGTCTTCCACAATTACGCAAAGCCTCTCTATAGGTAGCTGTAGCATTCCCCTCTTCTTTCTGAGGATCAGAATATTCGATACCCTGATCTGACACCTGCAATCCTTTTCCCCCATCGGTGTAAATTAAGCCACCATCACCTTCTTCAATAGTTCGCACCATATTATAATCTACAAAAAAAGTTTTCAGGAGCTTCTCGTCATTAAGGCTTTCCGGTTCTACATCTAAGGGCTGCATAGTTATTTCATCATTGGGAACGTAAATCGGAGCCTGTATATCTAAATTTCTCTCTAATTTATCTTCAATGAGATCTTCAGTCAGGTTAATATAGGTTACGTTTCCATTATCATTATTAATATCCTCCAAAAGGTTAATCAGCCCCTCTAATAATTCTTCATTTAACGAGAGACTGCGTATAGTATCACCATCGTCTTTTTTTAAAACCAGCCACCACTCTTTTTCCTCATCCTCACCTGCTATGCTTTCTTCCTTCTCTAATTCCGCTAACTGTTCATCTACTATTTCCGTATCTTCACTTTCTTCATCTATATCTGTCTTAAGCCGGCACAACTTAACTATATCAATTTGAATTTTCGTGGCGCGAGAAAGCCATGGCATATCTTCACCAATTGGCAAAGCCGGGTTAAAATAAAAAGTAAGGCATTCCATAATGCTTTTTTCTGGGCTGCTCCACTCTGTAAAAACATCGTCATATTCAAGTTCCTGAAGAGCTCTGGATAAAGCTTTCCATATTTGATTATAGGTATCTTGGTCCTTTTTCAATAAAAGACTTATTTCATTATCCTCCTCATAAACAATTCGGGAAGGAGTTATCAGCTTTTCCATTGACCGCGGCGTTTCAACAACTACCCGCTTATACACATCATCTGCAGTAAGTTCAGTAGGTTTTTCTCCATACCAAAGCTGATATGTTAAAACCAGGCTTAATGATACCAAAAGAAAAAGCAATATGCTTTTAGAACTTTCAACCATTATTGTTTTCCTCCAGGTGCTCGGATCTTGCCCCTCTGGGTAAAGTAAAATATACTTTCGTGCCTTGACCCGGCGTGCTTTCTATCCATATCGTTCCACCATGCGCTTTTACCACTTTCCGAGCAATAGACAATCCCAGTCCGGTACCCCCAAAACTACGGCTGCGCGTTTTCTCAACCCGATAGAATCTTTCAAATACTTTGGGTAGCTCTTCCTCGGAAATACCAGCACCGGTATCTTCAATTAAAACCTTGACAAAATCTATTTCTGCTTCAGTACTGATAATCACTTTTCCCTCGGAAGGAGTATATTTTAAGGCGTTGTTTAAAACATTAGTAAAAACCTGCATTACTTTATCCCGATCCACACTAACGGCAGGATAATTTTCAGGCACATTGATATATATCTCAGCTAAATCGGCGCCAAGTTTTTTCTTGGCTTGCTCTACTGCTTCTATAACTAAATTTCTTACATTTATTTTATCTTTTTGCCAATCAACCCGGTTTGAATCCATTTGGGATAAAACCAATAAATCTTTAACCATACTGACCATTCGCTCTGTTTCTTTGGAAAGAACCCCTAGAAAACGATTCCTTGCTTCTTCATCCTCAGCTGCGCCGTCCATTAATGTTTCCACATAACTTTTTACTGTAGCTAAAGGAGTTCTCAACTCATGGGACACATCGGCTACAAATTCTTCCTGACGTCTGGTTAATTCCCTTTCCCTGGTAACATCATGGAGCACTATCAGTGTTCCGTCAAGTTTCCCCTTATCAACTTTAAAAGGAGCAATTTTAACCTGCATAGTACATTCAGGGTTATGACTCGAAATTTCTGCAGTCATTGGTTGTTGCTTGCGTATAAACTGACGAGTAGCTTCCGCACCGATCAAGCTTCTCAAAAGGTTAAAACCGGAACTATTCAAAGCAGGCAATTTTAAATTTAGATTGCCAATTAACTTTCGGGCCGAGGGATTAATCTGTATTAAATGTCCTTTACCATTTAAAGCTACTATACCCTCACTCATATTGTTAATGATAGCTTCTACTTTACTTTTTTCCAAAGCCATTTCATCAATGGTAAAGTTTAATCGTTGGGTCAAATAATTAAAAGTTTCTCCAAGGTGACCAATTTCATCAGATGCCTTTACATCAATTTTCCGAGAAAAATCACCCTGAGCCATGGAATTAGCTTGCCTGGTTACTTCTTTAATCGGTACAGTTATTGTTCGGGTTAGAATAACCCCCAGAAAAAAGCTAACTGCTAAAACCAGACCAACTCCGGTGAGTAAAATAGTTTTAACTTCACTGAGCGTGTCATCCACTGTCTGCAAAGATCCACTTAAATAAATCACGCCCTGGGTACTTTGATCTTGCTGAATAGGATAAGCCATATAATACCGTCTTTCCTCTTTAACCGGATCATAACGAACATTATCGCTTAAATGTCCCGCCATGGCCCGGGTTATTTCGTCTCTCATCAGGCGTCTGCCAACCAAGGCCTGACTTCCAGATGTTTCAACAATTTGCGCATAACCATCCAAAACTTTAATTTCCATGTCATGTAAATCACCAAATTCCCGGGCCAAACGAACCGTATTTCCCGTCCAATCTTCACTATCACTACCAAAACCAGGTTCCATGAAAGCAGAAAGCAGCCGCGCCTGACTTTCCAAGCTTTCTTTATAATTACGCAAATAGTACTGTTCCAGGGATTGCACCAAATAAACGCTGATTATTTGCAGAGAGATCAGAATCAACATCAGGTATATAAAGATAATCTTCCACTGCAGGCTTTTAAAAACGTTATTGCGGCATAAAATAATAGCCGACACCTCTTTTGGTCTGAATATAATTAGGCTTGGCCGGATCCTCTTCCAACTTTTCACGCAACCTTCTTACAGTAACATCTACAGTTCGATCATCACCAATATAATCGTAGCCCCATACCTGGTCCAACAGCTGCTCACGGCTATAAACAAAACCTGGCTTTTTCATCAGATAAACTAAAAGGTTAAATTCTCGCAGAGTAAGTTCCACCGGCTTGCCAAAATTATAAACCTGAACCTCGTTTTGGTCTACTCTAATAGAACCAGCTTCTAATTTGCTCTCATCTCCCATTGCCTGACTATCTTCCATTTTTATGCGACGCAGAAGCGCTTTTACACGTGCTGTGATCTCACGGGCGCTAAAGGGTTTTGTAACATAATCGTCAGCACCCAGTTCCAACCCAAGAACTTTATCCATCTCCATTTCTTTGGCTGTCAACATGATTATAGGAATATCAAAGTTGGAACGTATTTCACGACAAACCGCAAATCCATCTTTTTGGGGCAGCATAATATCTAAGACTATCAGCTGTGGATTTTCCTTTTCTACTTTCCTCAGGGCTTCTTCCCCATCAAAAGCGGTGATCACTTGATATCCTTCTTTTTCAAGATTATACTGTAATATCTCTACAATCGGTTTTTCATCATCAACTACCAGAATCTTTCTTGACAAAGCGCTCCCCCCGGAAAATTAGTAGACATAAATATCTATAAACAGTATAAAAACTTGCAAGGTTATACTCATATAATAGCCTGAATTTTCTTGGATGTAAATAAAGCTAAAGATAGAGTACCTGGCTAAATAACTAATTATGGATTGATAAACCTTAATGGATCAATAGGTTTGTGTTGGTAATAAGTATGCCACTTGCCGGTGCCGTCATCCCGTCTGATTTCAAAATGGAGGTGTGCTCCTGTTGTCCTGCCCGTAGAGCCAACTTTAGCGATTACATCACCTTGTGATACTATGTCCCCTTCAGAAACTGAATTAACTTCATTATGTAAATAAAGTGTCCAATAAGATCCATGATAAACTATTAAATACTTGCCCTGGGTTTTGCCATAACCTGAAAACCAAACTACCCCGCTGTCTGCTGCCAAAACATTTGTACCGGCACTGGAATCTATATCAATTCCGGTATGCCAGGAGCTAAATCCTCTGCCGGGGGTGACTTCACCGCCATTTTCTACCGGCCAAATAAACCTACCGGTACCTTTAGCAGGCACCTGGGCTGTACCGTACAGCTCAACCTGGGTGACCGGTTCTTTAAGAACAGTTTCACTTACCAGAAACCGTTCTATTTCTTTTCCATTTTCACGGGTTAGATGATAAATTTCTTCTTTCATGCCATGCTCTCCAGGAGTCTCTATTTTACTTTCAACAACCCACATGCTATCATCTGCAAGACTTTCGGTTTCATAAGGAATCTTTTTCATTACCCTAATCTCTTCAACAGTAGTCACGCTAACTTCAACATCGTTGTGCATAGCTTCGCTGTTGCCGCTTTCTCCATATTTTGGGTTATCCCCCAGATCTGCGGTTATAAATCCCGGGTTGAAAATACGGTATGCATAACGGCTGGCAACTGCTCCTTGTTCTGAGTTCCCCGAAGCGACAGCAGCTTCTCCCTTTATTTCAGCGCTTTGTGTTATCAATTTGTTTACAACTTCTTCAGCCTCAAAAATATCGACGGGCTTAACTTTACAGGGAATGATGTCAAGATGTTCATTAATCGTGGAATATAGCAATTTTACTTCGCTAGAGATTTCAATATTACTTTCTATTACCTTATCTTCAGGGTTATGAAATGCATCGCTGTTTGAATATAGTTCTTTTACCTTTTCTTTAATTAATATCAAATCTTTTTTCGAAGCAACTGCAGCCAGAGGATTATCGTCAACAGTAATCATAAAAGCTCTTGTTTTTAAAGTAATCTCCCGACGGATATTTTCATGTACTGCATCAATTGCTTTTTCGCTCCCTGGTATATATTGCCTTTCCAGAGTTATCTTTTCATCCGGTTCCACAGCATACCCGGATACATCTGTACATTTCTCAGTCAATTCCATAATAAAATCTGTGACCTCTTCCTGACGGTTAACCATTCCCATTTCCTGACCATCAAGATAAACTACATAAGCAAAGCCCTGTAGATAAGTATGTAAGCCTAAAAATAAGAATAAAATTATCGTAGAAATAACAATAAAATGGTACGCTTTAAGCTTCCCAGCATAAAACCGGGTTTTAAGTAGCCCGGCCTGCTGCTTAAAATAAAAAAGATGTCGGGTTAGAAATCTTATTAAAACATTAACAACCCAGGAGGCCTTAGGTTTCATTAGCTGTATCCTCCCTGTCCAGCAACTTTTTAATGCAAGCCTGGTTGTTGGTTATCCAAGTAAATGCCCCTACATTAGGAATAAGCCAAATAAATGGATTTTCCTGCCTGTAGATTTTTCCCATTACACAGATTTATTCACTTTTTTAGGCGGCTCGTAATTTCTCGTGCGGCTATAACGCCTGTTGCCGAGGCCTGAATCAATCCCCTGGTTATCCCTGCCCCATCGCCAACCGCAAAGAGATTATTTATCCCGGTTTCCAGTTTATTACTTAAGCTTAACCTGAATGAGTAAAACTTCACTTCAACCCCATATAACAGAGTGTGCCTGGAATTAACTCCTGGCGCTAACCTGTCAAGGACTTCAAGCATCTCGATTATAGCCAGCAAATAACGGTAAGGCAAAACCAGGCTAAGGTCTCCGGGTGTGGCTTCTGTCATAGTAGGGCGAACCAATCCTCTTTTAATGCGCTCAGGAGTCGATCGGCGCCCCATCAGTAAATCACCCAGGCGCTGTATAATAACACCATCGCCAAGCATGTTAGCAAGACTGGCAATATACCGGCCGTACCTTATCGGTTCGGTAAAAGGTTCGGTAAATGTTTTACTGACTAACAGGGCAAAATTTGTATTGTTTGATTTAATCTTCGCATAACTATGCCCATTAACAGTAAGCAAGCCTTCATTATTCTCGGTAACTACCACGCCGTAGGGATTCATACAAAAAGTACGGATCCGATCGTCAAAATGCCTGGTAAAGTATATTAATTTAGATTCATATATTTTATCGGTTAAGTTTTCCATGATTACTGCGGGCACTTCTGCCCTCACGCCAATATCAACCGGATTATTAGAACCCTTAAGCCCTAACCGACTTGCCTCTTTATATATCCACTCAGCACCAACCCGACCGGGACCACAAATCACATAATTGGCAGCGAAAAACTCCCCTGAACTCAACCGCACTCCCCGGACTGTCCCTTCTTCACAAACCAGTTCTTCCACTGTCGTATTCATTAATATATCAACTCGCCCGGACAGTTCATTATACATTTTTTCGAGCACGTAGTAGCAATTTTCTGTCCCCAAGTGCCTTATTCTAGCAGGGATTAAGCTTAGACCGGCTGCAGCCGATTGCCTTTCCATCTCTTTTATTGCCTCGGTATCAGTGCCATATACTGCCTCAGAGGCACCAAAAAAGCGGTAGGTAGTATCTACTTCATCAATTAGATCTTCAATCGCGTTATGATCCACAAATTCATCTAAATTTCCACCAAATGCCGGAGTTAAGGTTAGCTTCCCATCACTAAAAGCTCCGGCACCACCCCAACCACAAATAATAGCACAAGGCTCGCAGCGAAGACACTTGCCGTATTCCTTTTGATTTTTACATTTCCGCTTTTCCAGGGGAGACCCCTTGTCAATCATTAGTATTCTGGCTTCACTGTTGGATCCTTTTAACTCCAATGCAGCAAATATGCCGGCCGGGCCGGCACCTATTATAATAACATCATATTTTGATTTAGCTTCTGGCATGTCTGACTTCACCCTTCCGCTTTAGCTGGTTCGTGGGCAATGTTGGCAAATTTTGTATACCGATCAAGGAAATATAACTCAACCAGGCCGGTAGGCCCATTACGCTGTTTGGCAATATTAATTTCAGCTATGTTTCCCTTGTCAGAATCTTTATTATAATATGCTTCCCGGTAAATAAACATTACAAGGTCGGCATTAGCTTCAATCCCTCCGGATTCCATCAAGTCACTTAGAATGGGACGGCGATCAGGTCGTTTTTCTACTGCCCTGCTCAGTTGGGAAAGAGCCAACACCGGAACATCAAGCTCTTTAGCCAAAGCTTTCAGCGCTCGCGATATTTCAGAAAGCTCCTGCTGACGACTTTCTGCACGACTAAAGCCGCGCATTAGCTGCAAATAATCAATAAAAATAGCATCCAGACCTTTTTCCGCCTTCAACCTGCGCGCTTTAGCACGCAACTCCATTACAGAAAGTGAGGCAGTATCATCTATAAAAAGTGGACATTCACTTAAAGGACCCACAGCCTTGGTCAACTTTTGCCACTCTTCCTGGGTGAGGTTGCCTCTGCGCATGTTACGGGCATCAACCTGCGCTTCAGCACTCAACAACCGCTGGGCAAGCTGTTCCCTTGACATTTCCATACTGAAAAAGGCGGTTGGCCGCTTTTCTTTCACCGCTACTTGTTGGGCCATATTCAAAGCAAGGGTTGTTTTTCCCATACTGGGGCGGGCGGCAACAATAATTAAATCTGAACCCTGCAGGCCGAAACACATTTTATCCAGGTCAACAAATCCTGTGGGGAGTCCGGTTACTCCTTCTGAATCATCATAAAGTTTCTCAATTCGATCGAAGGTTTGCACAAGAACATCTTTTAAAGGAGCAAACCCCTGGTGTTTGCCCCGACGGCCAATTTCAAAAACAAGTTGTTCTGCTTCATCCAGAAATTCATCCACATTTTGCGGAGATTCAAAGCTGCGAGTAACTATTCCCGTAGCAGCTTGGATTAAAGAACGCAAAATTGCTTTTTCCCGAACAATCCGGGAATGGTACTGCACATTAGCTGCAGTAGGCACCGTGTTGGCCAAAGTAACCAGATAGGAGCGACCGCCAACTTCCTCAAGGCATTGATTCCGTTGGAGTTCTTCGGATAAAGTAACCAGATCAACCGGTTCCCCTTTTTCGCTTACCGAAAGAATGCCGGAAAAAATTTTTTGATGAGCAGTACTGTAAAAGTCTTCCTCGGCAAGCACTTCAGCAGCAGCATATATAGCCTCTTTATCAATAATCATTGACCCTAAAACTGCCTGCTCGGCTTCTTTGCTTTGTGGAGGGACCCTGTCGCTTACGACGACCAACTACAACTGCCTCCTTTCAAATAAAAAAGAGTAATTATTCTTTTTCAACCCTCACCGAAACTTCTGCTTTTATTTCCGGATGCAGTTTTATCGTCGCAGTATAGTTGCCTACATTTTTTATATGCTGATCCGTATCAACATCCTTTTTGTCCACATCAAAACCTTTTTCCGAAAGTTTTTCAGCTATGTCCGCCGGAGTTACAGAACCAAATAGTTTTCCTTCTTCACCAGCCGGCATATGGAATACCAATTCTAATTGATTAAGTTCATCAGCCTGGGAGCGAGCTTGCTCTTCCAGCTGCCGATTGAGCATTTCTTCTTTTTCACGCCGCTTTTCCCACTCTTTTATCCTGGGAGGGGTTGCTTCTACCGCCAAATTCTTTGGAAAAAGAAGGTTCCTGGCATAACCGGGAGCCACATCCTTAAGATCGCCTTCCTTACCCAGGTTTGACACATCTTTTTGTAAAATAACCTGCATGAAAAGATCACTCCTTTTCCGCTGTTCAATCAAGTTATCCTTATCATTAACTACTTTAAGGCTTATAAACCAAATTACAAAGTTACTTGCAATTTTATGGAGATGTTTCCAGACTAAAAACGGTGCCTGGAATATTATCCCGACACCGCCAATAGTCGGTTGTTTATATTTCCGTTTATTCGGAAGTAAAGGGAAGAAGTGCCATAATTCTCGCTCTTTTTATTGCCTTTGTTAATTGCCTTTGATGTTTGGCACAATTACCGGAAATACGGCGAGGCAGCACCTTTCCTCTTTCAGTAAGAAAGCGTTTTAATTTATCATACTGCTTATAATCTATATAATCAACTTTATCCACACAAAAACTGCAAATTTTCTTTTTCGGTTTTCTACCCCGATCACGTCTCATATAAAAGCCCTCCTTTCATTAAAAAGGAACATCATCTCCACTAACTTCAAAATCGTCCAGATCCGGACTGCTATCATCTCCGTTTGGAGTCGAAGAATCATCAGAACTGCGCGGGCGCTCAAGAAACTGCACATTAAATGCTACAATTTCGGCAGCCTTACGTCTAACTCCTTGCCGGTCATCATAAGAACGGATTTGCAATCTACCGCTGACAGCTGCCAAGTTACCTTTTTTCAAATAATTAGCGCAATTTTCTGCCTGCTTGCGCCAGGCAACAATATCAATGAAGTCAGTTTCTCGTTCCCCCTGTTGGTTAGTAAAAGGCCGGTCAACTGCCAAAGTAAAGGAAGTTACCGGAACACCGCTTCCAGCAGTGTAACGAAGCTCGGGGTCACGCACTAATCTGCCAATCAAGACAACCTGGTTTAGCATTTTAAACAGTCCTCCCGGTATTATTCTGTTTTAGATTCTTCAGAAGAGTTAGTTGTAACTTCCGTTTCATTGCCGCCTTCCGGTTCCACTAAAGCTTCACTCGATTCTGCAGCCTCCTGGTCAGCAACTTCAGTTTCACCCGGTTCTGCAGCCTCCTGGTCGGCAACTTCAGCTTCACTTTCTGTTTCTACCGTTTGATCTGATTGATCAGCTTCTTCCTGAATAGCTGTTTCATATACCTCTTCTTCGACACGCATAATTAAATAACGAAGAATGGCATCATTTACCCGAAAGAAATGCTCAAGTTCTGGAATTATTTGTCCTGTACTGCTGAAGTAAACTAAGTAGTAGTGGCCTTCTACATGCTTATCAATCTCATAAGCAAATCGACGCTTATGCCAGTCAACAACCTTATCGACCTGACCTTCATTTTCGGTAATGTTTTTTGTCAGGCCATCAATAATTTCTTCATGTTCTTCGTCCTCTAAATCAGGACGGATAATAATCATAATCTCATAAAGTCCCATACACTTTTCACCTCCCTCTGGACTTGCGGCCCCATCTAAGGAGCAGGGATTTATCTGAAACATAATAGCACAATTAAACCTTCAGAGCAAGCTAGTTTTAAGCTTTTCTGATCAAATGGCACAACCAAACTACGAACAAAACAGCCCTATTAAACGACTCCCTAATAGATGTAGTTAATTAATTGGTATGATCTTGATAAGCCGGGGTCTGTTTAAGCAATTCAAGAAGGCCATTAACTATACCGGCAACAGGAACCGCCAGGACCATACCCAACACCCCGGCCAATCTGCCCCCGGCAAGAATTGCTACAATAATTGTTATCGGCTTTAGCTTCACGATCCGACCCAACACAACCGGTGCCAGAAAAATACCATCAAGGACCTGAACTACAACATAGACCAATATGATAATCAAAGGAGAAGGGGTTAATGGTGAAAAACTCAGCAAAACAGCCGGTACTGCCGCTATATAAGGACCTATATACAGGATGAAATTAAAAATACCGGCAATCAAACCCAGCAAGAATGCATAAGGCATTCCTATTATAAAAAGCACCAGCCCGGTTACTATCCCGACAACAAAGCAGCGGATTAAAGAACCGCGGATAAACGTACCCACAGACTCATCAACTATTGAAACAATCTCCTTTGCCAAAGGACGGCTTCTTAAAGGGATTATATCAATAATGTTTTCACGAATCGATTGAAAATCATACAATAAATAAAAAACCAGGAAAAGAATAAGGAAAAAATCAACAGTCCCGATTATAACCTGGAGCGAAGCTTCTGCCAAATATTCTACCCCCTGGTATATATTATCGGATAAGCCGATTATATAATCCCTGACTTCTTCTTCTACATCTAAAATTATCAATTGCTCAGATACCCACGCTAAGAAATCCTGAAAACGAATCATATAATGGGGAAAACTCTCAGCCAGTTCTGTAGCCTCAAAATAAATAACCGGGATTAACAAACTAACCGTAAAAGCACAAATCAATAAAAAAATTAGAAAAACCAGGGAAGTTGCTAATCCATGGTTGAAGTTAAATCTACGCTTTAAATAGAGAAGCAGAGGGTGAAAAATATAAACAATCAGCAAGCTGACTAAAAGCAAAGCCACAACCCAGGAAATAGCTTCTAACAGCCAGATTGCCCCAACCACTATAAAAAGCAGGGCTATCATACGTAGCGCTAAAGACCAAAGTTTATCCAAGTTGGTCCTCCCTCCAGGTTGCTATAATATAAAAATTACTGATGTGCTAATTCCTAAAACGGAAAAACAGAACATCCCCGTCTTTTACCAAATAATCACGCCCTTCGATTCGGCAGATTCCTTTTTCGCGGGCTTTTGCCAAACTGCCTTCTTCCAACAATGTAGACCAATTAATAATTTCAGCATTAATAAAGCCGCTGGCCATATCACTATGAATCTTCCCGGCAGCCTCTACAGCCTTAATACCGGAAGGGACAACCCAGGCCCGGGCTTCATCTCCTTTAATCGTATAAAAAGTTAACAACTTCAGGTGATCATAACAGGCTTGCAGTAATTCTTCGTTACGACTTTTCTCTAACCCATATGCTTCCATAAATGGCTTTCTTTCTTCGGAAGGCAGGTCGGCCAATTCTGCTTCCAAACGAGCAGACATAGAAATAACAGGGCTGTTTGAAGGAAAAAAAGAAATATCGGGCTCAACAAAAAGATCATCAGGAAGATTATAAACATAGATCATTTCTTTGAGGGTTAACAGGGGCAATTCAGATAAAGCGCTTAACTCCTCCCTGGATAGATTGAGATTCCGCAGGGGACAACCTTGATTTAAAAATTCTTCCAGGCGGGACAATAAGTTTAACTCTTTACGCGCGGCCTTTTCACCACTTTTTAATTTTGGTTCAAGTTTTTGCCGCCTGCGCGAAAGCACTTCCAAATCAGCGAGGATTAACTCAAGGTTAACAACCGATATCTTTGCTTCCGGGGCCAATAGATCCTCGCCAATTTCTTCAAATCCGCCAACAACATGGATAAGCAGATCTACATCTCTCAAATGCCCGAGAAACTGGTTCCCCAACCCCTCCCCCCTACTGGCACCTTCGACAAGCCCCGCAACATCAAATATATCAATAGTTGCCGGTGTTATTTTCCCTGCATTAGAAAGTTCAGCCAAAGCATTAAGACGTTGATCGGGCAAAGAAACAACAGCTTTATTTGGGTTAATTGTGGAAAAAGGATAACTCTCAATGGTAATATCCAAAGCAGTTAATGCTTTAAATAAGGTAGATTTGCCTGCATTTGGTAGACCTACTATCCCGCAACTCCATGCCATTGGCAAACAACTCCATTTGTCTAATTTAAGATTTCATTGGAAAGCACTTTTTTTACACGGCGCTCGAAACGAGCTCGAGAAATTAACACACTACGCCCGCAATTAGTGCATTTTATCCGAACATCCATACCGATCCGGATAATTTTCCAGCAATTGTTGCCACAAGGGTGCCTTTTTTTCATCTCTACAATTTGTCCCACATAATACTGCACCATAAAAATGCACCAGTTCCTCATAGTTACTTATAATGCTTTCAAAACATTGTTTATTTGCTCAAAAACATCATCAATATTTTTATTGCCATCAATAAAACTAATTAATCCTTTATCTTTGTAGTAATTAATTAAAGGTTCTGTTTGATTTTTATATACTTCCAATCTTTCCTTTACTGTTTCCAGGGTATCATCATCTCTTTGGTATAAATCACCGCCACACTGATCACATACATTACGCACTGCCGGCGGTTTATATTTAACATGATAATTAGCTCCACAATCACTGCATACTCTTCTACCGGTTAAACGTTCAATAAGTTCATCTTCATCAACATTAATTAAGATTACTTGATCAATTTTAGCCCCTATATCCGGTAACATCTGTTCCAAAAAGATAGCTTGATCAAGGGTTCGTGGAAAACCATCTAACAGAGCTCCGTTGCCACAATCAGGCTCCTGTAAACGTTCTCTTACTATTTCTACCACTAAATGATCTGGAACTAGCTGACCCTGGT
The DNA here is from genome assembly GCA_046483445.1 of Bacillota bacterium. Classification (GTDB taxonomy): domain Bacteria; phylum Bacillota; class Dethiobacteria; order DTU022; family DTU022; genus B1SED10-74M. The sequence goes on from JAWODD010000004.1 coordinate 101,861, forward strand.
CCATATAGTCTCTTGCTTTACGGCCCAACGGAGTTTCTTCTTTAACCGCTTTTCTTAAAATATCTCCCGTAGAAACATAAGCTAGCTTGTGATCATTAACAATTCTTTCCGCCTGAGTCCCTTTACCTGCCCCCGGTGGCCCTAAAAGAATAATTAACATATCGATACCCCGCCTTCCTAAGCTTCCTTATTTAAATGCGAATAGCTAAATTTCTCCTTTTTATTGTTAATTCCTGCCTGATACTGCTTTAAAACGATGCTTTGAATTATTCTTAACTAAAGAAAGCACGGCAATATATGACGTGCTTTCTGTTTTAAATGCACTTTCCTTTATTCCCGAGAAATTTCTTTAACATCAAAACTACTATTATGCAACATCAACTTTAAAAAGACTTTTCCGGGGGAACATTTTCACTGAACGACTCCATTTGTTTTTCTTTCTCTTTTGATTCCGACTCCTTGATTGTTTGGCTGCGCTCAGACTTATTAAAAATAGGCTCCTTCTTTCCCTTTTCCGTTTTTTTATCAGCATCCGGCATCTCCGTTTTCCCGGCCAAGAGTGCACCTTCTTCAACAAGTAAACCATTTACCTTAAAGGTTCCTATCGCTTTGCCTGTCTTTTTTAATTCCAGACGTCCTTCCGCTTCAAGAGTGCCCTCATAATGACCGGCTATGGTTACATTATGAGCTTTCAACTCTACCGACACTCTTCCTCCTTCGCCAACAATCACATCTCCATAGTTATAAATCTGTCCGTCAGCTTCACCATCTATGCGGATCAAGCCATTTCCGTTTATTGTTCCATTAAAACTGGTTTCTTTCCCAATTACTGTATTGACTTTATCCATGGGTGTTTCGAGATTATCTTTTTTGAACAAAACCTCGTCCTCCTTAGATTAATATCGTTCATTCAAATAAGCTTTGGGATTTACCGGAGACCCCTTATGGTGCACTTCATAGTGAAGATGTGTGCCGGTTGTCCGCCCAGATCTTCCCATATAGCCTATTTTTTCCCCCTTTTCCATTTCGTCTCCTTTGTTTACTGCAAAATCTTCAAGATGAGCATACAGGGTTTCATAATCATTGCCATGGCAAAGAATTAAGACATTGCCTAAGCTGCCCCGGTAACCGGAAAAAACAACCTCACCATCTGCTGTCGCCCGTATTGAAGAGCCATGCGAACCAGCAATATCAACCCCGCTGTGAAATTGATAGCCATCGCCATAAGGCACTGAACGAGTCCCAAACCCGGAAGTAATCCTTCCCCGGGCCGGCCATATTGATGGCATTGCTCTTTTCTCTTCAACATAACCACCAACTGCATCTAGCATTCCTGATCTTTCGGGTAAAAGGTTTTTTAACAAATTAATGTTTTCAGCAGCACGGTCAAGAACCCCATTAGAACTAAAACTACTTTTGTAGGAGCGGTGGTGACTTAAATAGCCGCTACTTTCTAAAGTATACCCCCCCATATTTCCGGATAAAACCTCGCTATTCTGGGAGTTAACCCTTGTTGGATTTGAAGATGATTGATTTTCTAAAGATGCATCATTGTCAGAGTCTAGTTCAATATCAAGTTCTTCTTCAAGGTCTAAATCTAATTCTTCACTATCAACCTCAATTTCTTCTTTTACAATATCAATCAACTCATCAATATCATGGATCTGATCCATAACTCTTTGAGTTTCTACAGCAAGGGCATCGATTTCCTCCTGTTGCGCACGGTTTATCTCCCTGAGCTCCTCGGCTTCCTTTGCCTCAGCAGCAGCTCTGAGATAAGCATAACTCAGGATACTTAAACCAGCAACTCCTATCACTAGCATTATGACCGCTATTTGAACCACAAATAGGGGAATTCGCAGGCTATAGGTGGCCTCTTCGTTATGTGGCACTATCATTATAGTAAAGCAACGTTTTTTATCAGATGTTGACATAGTTACAAATGTCCCCTTCAAGAATAAAATCGGGTTTTAAAGAAAACACCACTAAAGATGGCATTTCTCACTCCCGACATCACACAGTTTATATTATAACATATCTAGCATACCCCGAAAAGCTGCAAAAAAAAGCAGCAATGGCGCATGAAATATTTCTTAACCGCGCTTCCGGCTTTAAAATTGAATTTTTTCCGGGCAAACTAAAAAGTTACTGCTGCGATCAGTAATTATTACGAAATAACATAATTTTCCTGGACAAACGAATTCCGTTTTGTTACTCTAAATTCAGCTATTTATGGTTTGAGAGCAAAATCAATAATAAACGGAAGGGTGTTGTCCTGTGAAAACCATTGCTGAAATAGTTGCTTCCAAAGATCCATTGTTGCAAATCAAAAAACGATATGATGCA
>JAWODD010000007.1:0-46168 GCA_046483445.1 Bacillota bacterium
GAGAAGTTTGCCGAGGCGGTTAAGGAGCACAAGCCCCAGGTAGTGGGCATGAGTGCGCTTTTAACGACGACCATGCTGGCGATGAAAGATACAATTGAAGTGTTGAAGGAAGAAGGTTTAAGGGATTCGGTCAAGATTATGGTTGGCGGAGCTCCGGTAACCCAGGATTTTGCCGATGAGATTGGAGCGGATGGCTGGGCGCCGGATGCGGCTTCGGCCAAGGAGCAGGCTTTGAAGCTGGTCGGCTAATATGACCGAAATTAAACCAAGTGGAGAAAGGAGCGTTTGGCAAAATGAGAAGTAATTATAAGATCCAGGAAGCCAATTTCCTCCAGGTTCTCTCTGAAGACCAATGCCGCCGTTTAATTGGTGCGGCAATGGAAATATTGGAAAGGACCGGGGTTACTTATTATGATGATGAAGCTGTAGACAGAATGAAAAAAGCCGGGTGCTTTGTAGAAGGCAATCGGGTTAGGATTCCTTTCAGGTTAGTGGAACAGGCGCTTAATTCAGTTCCGCGCAAGGTTTCCCTTAGCAACAGTAGAACCGGCAAGCGGGTTATGGAAATGGAAGGCGGCAATGCTTACTTTGGAACTGGTTCCGACACTCCAAACTTCATTGATCCCTATACCCAGGAAAGGATCAAGGCCAGCCGCAAGACTGTTGGAATGGCCACCAAGACTATTGACGCGCTTCCCAACCTGGACTTTGTAATGTCTTTGGGGATTGTCCAGGATGTTCACCAGCTGGTTTATGACCGCTACCAGTTTGAAGCGATGGTTTTAAATACATCCAAGCCGATTGTGATCACCGCTATTGATGAGCCCGGCTATTCCGATATTATTAAAATGTGTGAATACATTGCCGGTAGCGAAGAAGAACTAAGAAGGAATCCCTTCTTAACCCTTTATGCCGAGCCGATTTCACCGCTGCAGCACCCCAATGATTCAGCGCGCAAATTGATGTTGGCTGCTAAGAAAGGCCTGCCCGTTGTTTACACTCCCTGTATTATGGCCGGCGGAACTGTGCCCGCCACTCTGGCCGGTGCAATGGCCAACGGGCTTGCTGAAAGCTTGAGCGGCCTGGTCTTGAACCAGGTTACCCAGGAAGGCAGTCCTTTCATTATGGGCGGTGTTTTTACCGTGATGGATATGCAGACCACCATCTTTTCCTATGGTGCGCCTGAATTTGATTTAATGATGGCAGCTCTCGGTGATATTTCCGATTATCTTGATCTACCGATGTTCGGCACTTGCGGCTGCACCGATGCTAAAGTGGTTGATGAGCAGGCTTTAATCGAAGGAGCCATATCTATTTTGATGACCGCTCAATCCGGAGCTAATCTGAACCACGACGTTGGCTATATCGAACACGGCAACACCGCTTCACTGGAATACCTGACTATTTGCGACGACTTAATTGGCATGTCTCGCAAGGTAGTTGATGGGATTAGAGTAGATGAAGAAACACTGGCCCTTGATTTGATTGATAAGGTTGGTCCCGGCGGCCATTTCCTTGCTGAGGAACACACCTTGAAACACTTTAAGAAAGAAACCTGGTACCCGCGCTTTTTCGTCCGCCAGGTTTATGAAAATTGGGAAGCTGAAGGAAGCAAGACCTTATTCGACAAGGCAAACGAAAAAGTAATCGATATTCTCGAAAATTATGAACCAGAACCTCTGCCAAAAGATGTTCAGCAAAAGATCAAGGATATCATTGCTGATGCAGAGTCGAAATTGAACAAGTAACGAATGTTTATTACTTGGTAGGGGGATTAGTGATGGCAAACCTGGCGCTAGGCATCGATACAGGAGGCACATTTACCGACGGAGTAATCTTTGACCTCGAAAAAAGAACAGTAGAAGCGAAAACTAAAGTGGAAACCACCAGGCATAATTTAACCCTGGCTGTAGACCGCTGCCTGGATCAGCTGATCGCTGCATTCAAAAACAAGAACGGCAATCAGGTCGACATGGGGCAGGTAAAAATGGTCTCGGTTTCCACTACCCTTGCCACTAATGCGATTGTGGAAGGTCAGGGAGCCGAGGTAGGTTTGATTCAAATTGGCTTTGAAGCCCGTGAGGGCCTACCTACTCCTTATTTTGCTGTAGTTTCCGGTGGATGCAACATTAAAGGAAGAATTACTGAAGAACTGGATTTAAAAGCAGCTGAAGAAGCGATCCAGGAAATGAAAGATAAAGTGGATGCCTTTGCTGTTTCAGGCTACTTAAGTGTGCGCAACCCTGCCCAGGAAATGCAGGTAATTGAACTTATCCACGAGCTGACCGGGTATCCGGTAGTTGCCGCTCATCAACTCAGTACAGATCTTGGTATGCATGAAAGAACGGTAACCGCAATATTAAATGCCCGCCTGATGCCATTGATTACCGATCTGATGGACTCCGTCAAAGAGGGGATGGACCGTCAAAATATTGATGCTCCTTTGATGGTTGTTCGTGGTGATGGAAGCCTGATCAGTGAAGCCAAGGCTCGAGAAAAGCCAATAGAAACCATCCTTTCGGGGCCGGCGGCAAGTATTATCGGTGCGCTTACCTTAACCGGGGTGAAAGATGGATTGGTTATCGATATGGGTGGAACAACTACTGATGTGGCTGTGCTTAACGATGGACATCCTTCATTGGATAAAGAAGGAGCAAAAGTCGGAGGATGGTTGACCAGGGTAAAGGCCGCTCAAATCACCACCATTGGCCTGGGAGGGGACAGCCTGATCCAGGTTTCAAGGCATGCCGAACTTTCAATCGGGCCACAAAGAGTATTTCCTCTGTGTTGGATAGCTTCTCAGTATCCCTATCTGACCAGGGAACTGGAAAGTATTAAGCCCCATGAATATGCCAATATGGATACTCAACCAACGATAATCCTGGCCTATATCAGAGATCCTTTTAATCTTAAGCTCACTGATACGGAACAACAAATTTTGGACTTAATCAGGGAAGGCCCCCACACCCTCCATTATATTAGCAAAAAGCTGGGCAAAGCGATTGACCTGCTGCCCTGGCAGCGTCTTGTAAATGTTGCTTCCGTGCACCGGGCTTCGCTTACCCCCACTGATGTGCTGCATGTTAAAGATGAGCTTAGTTTGTGGGACCGGCGGGCAGCTGAACTTGGCACGCAGATGCTGGCTTCCCGGTACCTTGGTGAAGTTGAAGAATTTACTGATACAGTTATGGAGGAAGCAATTTATAAATTGGCCCTGGTTACAGTAGATCGCCTGGTAGAAGAAGAAGCATTAAAGTTTTCTTTTAGCGAAGAAAATGGTATGCAAAATTTACTGCGCAAGGCTTTGGGTTATAATATCAGCAAGAAAAAGAAACTATTTGAATTTAATATAGAATTAAAGCTTCCCCTGGTCGCTGTTGGTGCGCCGGTTCAAGCCTATTTCCCCACTCTCGCCGATAAGCTTAATGCAGAGCTTTACCTGCCTGAATTTGCAGATGTTGCCAATGCAGTGGGTACAGTTAGCGGCGAAGCGATGGAAAGGGTAACTATTTTGGTTAAACCGGGTGAAGGTGGCGGATATTTAGTCCACACGCCAACTAAGCGAGAATTTTTCATGATTTTCGAAGAAGCCATTGATTATGCTTATCAAGAAGGTAAAAATTATGTTTATGAGCAGGCAATGGAGGGGGGAGCCAAAGATATAGAGACTGTGGCTGAAAGACACGACCGTTACAGCAAAATGGCCGCTCTCTCTGAAGGTGATACAGGGAGAATGGATACCAAGATATTTATCGAAAGCGTAATTGAAGTTTCCGCTGTCGGTAAACCGTGGAGTGGATGATTCTAAGTAAGGAGGCGTTGTAACAAATGATAATAATTGGAGAATTAATTAATTCAACTCGTAAAAAGATTAAAAAAGCTATTGACGACCAGGATGTTAAATACATCCAGGATTTGGCGGTAAAACAGGAAGAAGCCGGGGCCGATTATATTGATGTAAATGCCGGGGCTTATGTGCATGACGAAGCCAAGCATTTGCTTTGGTTGGTAAAAACAGTGCAGGAAGTAGTCAATAAGCCCCTGGCCCTGGACAGCCCTGATCCAAAAGCGTTAAATGAAGCAATGAAAGTGCACGAAGGCACCCCGATGGTCAACTCGATCAGCGCGGAAAAGGAACGCTATGATCAAATGGTGCCCCTGCTTAAAGATGCGGGTATTCCGGTGGTGGCCCTCTGCATGAGCGACGAGGGCATGCCTGAGACTGCCGATGACCGCCTTGAAGTAGCGAAAAGATTGCTGGACAGCCTTGACAAAGACGGGGTAAAGCTTTCTGATGTATATTTGGATCCTTTGATTAAGCCTGTCAGTGTTAATGGAGAGTACGGACCGCAAGCCTTGGATGCAATAGACAGGATTGCCCAATTGGGGTCGGGCTGTCATATAACCAGCGGCCTGAGTAATATCTCATTTGGCTTGCCCCAGCGTGCTTTGCTAAACCAGGCCTTTATCGTATTGGCCATGGGTAGAGGCATGGATTCTGCCATTGTAGATCCCCTGGACAAAAAGAAAATGAGCCTGGTCAAAGCAGCTGAAGTGATCCTCAATAAAGACCCTTATGCCATGAACTACTTAAAGGCGTCCCGGGCCGGTAAATTGGTTTAATCGTAAGGTTTTCGATTTAAAGGAGCCTTGTTTTAAAAGAAAGGCTGAAAATAAGGGTCTGATTGCCGGTTTGCAATAATGAAATATGAAAAGGCTAGTAGGTGAGATAAGGAAAACCTGTCCCCTTGTCCCACTTATTATAGAGCGGTTGCCCTTACAAAAAACAGTGGCAGCCGCTTTTTTGTACCACATTTGATGTTGTATAATATAAGGTGTTTTAAGGTGTAAATTTAAAATAGCTATTTATTTAAAGGTGATCTGCTTTGTCTTATTCATTGGATTGTCCCCTCTGCGGAGCTATTGCTGATTATTTTAGCACTTTCCGTGAAATTAGCTACTATCGTTGTAACTATTGTAAATCGGTATTTATGGATCCTGCCGATCATCTTAATTTTGAAGATGAAAAGTTGCGTTATGATCAGCATAATAACGATGTCAACGATGCCGGTTACCGGAAATTTGCCAAACCCATAGTTGATAAAATAAAAGAGGATTATGATCATGATCATGCCGGTTTGGATTACGGGGCCGGTCCGGGACCTGTAGCGGCTGTGCTTCTTGAAGAAGAAGGTTTCCGAAAAATAGAACGCTATGATCCCTTCTACTGGCCGGATAAAAAAGCCCTGCAAAAAAAGTATGATTTTATTATTTGCTGTGAAGTTATTGAGCACCTCCGCTTCCCATCAGAAAACTTTTCCCTGCTTCGCTCCTTACTGCTTCCCGGGGGTTCTCTTTACTGTATGACTGTTCTTTATGACGACAGCCTTGATTTTGAGCAGTGGTATTACAAAAACGACCCCACCCATGTGTTTTTTTACCATCGAAAAGCCCTGGAGTGGATTAAAGAGAAATACAATTTTAACAAATTAAACGTAATAAACAGGTTGATTTGTTTAAAAAGCTAAAAAACTATCCCGAAACCTTTTCCGTCTCGTTTATACTTTGCCAGTAATTCGTTTGAGCGTTCTTCCAAGTAACGCCTGTTCCTTAAGCCGGTTAGCTGATCTTCCCGGCTTTGAGCTAGAAGTTCTTTTTGGGCTTTGGAAAAGGCATGGCAGTGGTAATACATAAAACAGGAAGAAAAGACCACATAAAAGGTTAAAACAGCTATCTAATGTTCGCCGGAAGTTAACATAAAAACACCCTTGATTTTGCAGTTGAACAAGAGTAAAATAAAGCAGGAAATTAATCTAGACCAGAGGTTCCTGTAAGGCAAACTTGGGAGTAGCTAGCGGCCTGGTGGCGCTCCTGGACTTCAAATCCAGTGGCAGGGCAGCCCTCTGCGGTGGGTTCGATTCCCATCTACTCCCGCCAATTATCAGTATTTATAATTTTTTGCTCAAAAACCTGCATATAATTGCTTTTTACCAGCAAAAAGCATGGCTGTCTATAAGGAAGAAGCCATGCTTAAGAAACATCAACCTTGATTTTTTCCATTTAGTAAACAGCATTTATGATAAGCTTGTATTTTTTGGTAACAAGTTATCTTTAGTACTGGCTTGTGATTATGATATGCTTTGTCTTGATTCTACAAGCAGTTTTATAGCGGTTCTTTCTTCACCGTCAATTTCTATATCCACAAAGAAAGGCGAACATATAAGATCAATGCCGCTGGGGGCTAAATAACCCCGGGCAATTGCTATCGCTTTTATTGCCTGGTTTAAAGCGCCGGCTCCAATTACCTGGATTTCCGCTTTTTCCTCTTTCCTGATTACCCCGGCTATTGCTCCTGCTATTGCGTTCGGCCTTGAACTTGCTGACACTTTTAGTTTTTCCATGAATGCCTGTCCCTCCCCATAAATATTTATATTGCTGCAGCGATCAACTTAATTGTAATATATTCTGGGTTAGCCTTAAAGCCCAAAATTCTTTTGGCTTTATTTGCTTTTTCCCGGCCCTTTTCGCTCGGGATTTAAAATAACTGTTGTATTTTCCGGTTATTTGTAATCCTTTCCCGGGAGGAAATGGCGGGAAATTGCCGAAAATATCCTTGCTGGATAGTCATGACAATATTTATTTAATTATAGGAGGGTTTAGCAATGGATCTGAAAAAACTTAGGCGGGAGGATCTTGAAGAGCTCCTAACAGATTTTGCGAAGCGCTGGCTGGCCCATGATGGTTTGTGGTTTCAACAAGTCGAGAAGACATACGGTATGGATGAAGCAATCAGGCTTGATGCCGCGGCCTGGGAACAGTTTACGGTGGTTGAAGCCCGCCGGATTATGACATTTTTAAATATTGAACCGGGAGGCGGTCTTTCCGCGTTAAAACAGGCCTTGCAGTATCGCTTGTACAGCCTGCTCAATAAACAGGAAATAATTGAGCAGGATCAAAATACCCTGATATTTCGCATGAATGATTGCCGGGTGCAATCTGCAAGGAAACGTAAGCAGATGCCGGAATTTCCCTGCCGACCGGTTGGTTTGGTTGAATATGCTGAATTTGCCAGGACAATAGATCCCAGAATTGAAACGACCTGCCTTTATTGCCCCCCAGATGAACATCCGGAAGACAGCTACTGCGCCTGGAAGTTTACCTTGAATATTGAGAATGGTGATGGAAGTAAATAATTTGCCTTAAGCATGCCCCCGTTTCGGTCGCTGTGGTTGTTGGAAATGATAAAAAATTTCATGCTTACGCTAGCCTCTTGCATAATTACAATATTATGATATAATGATTACAGTAGGAGGGGGCCCTATATGGAAATGATAGGAGATAAAGAAGTTATCCGGGATAAGGCTTCGCTATTAAAAGCGCTTTCAAACCCGGTAAGACTTTGTATTGTCCGTGAATTGTTGCAGCGGGAAGAATGTAATGTTTCGACAATGCAGCACTGCCTGGAGCTTTCGCAATCGACGGTATCGCAGCATCTTGGGCGACTAAGAGACATGGGAGTAATCAGCGGTGAGCGAAAAGGAACCGAAGTGTATTATCGGATTACCAGTGAAGAAGCGGCAAATATAATCAGGGTTCTCTTTGAAACATAAAGTAAATTGGGAGGGATTAAAATGTTGCAGGTTACCGATGCAGCTCAACAGAAAATTAATGAAGTCATGGCCAACGAAGATCAAATTGAAGATGCTTACGTGCGTATTTATGTAAGTGGAGTTGGCTGAGGCGGGCCGAAGTACGGCCTGACTCTGGAAGAGTCGGTTCAGGAGGAAAAGGATATTGTTGAAGAATCCGGTTCAGTCAAACTGGTTTATGACAAGGAAATTGGCGGTTTTCTGGAAGGTAAGACAATTGATTTTCACGATGGCCCCCAGGGCGGATTCTCTATAAGTGACCCTAACCCGGGCGGCCAGTGTGACAGTGGGTGCTGTTAAAATAAAGGGAGGCTGGTTGGATAATGGCTACTCAAAAAGAACAGGTATATAAATGCCAGGTATGTACCAATGTGGTTAAAGTAGTTGAAGAAGGTGTCGGGACACTGGTTTGCTGTGATGAACCAATGTTACTTCAAAAAGAAAAGTAAGACGTTAAAATAACTGGCGATGCTTTTATAAAACAAGCCGGGGTTGTTCTTTGTAGAACGAAACCCCGGCTTGTTTGTTTTAAGACTGAATATTCCCCGCTTTATTTCTTATAAGCATTTTTAGACCAGAAGAATTTAGGCATATTGCTCATATCTTCGCCGTCCCTGGAGCGCATGGGAAGGGGTGGATTTTTATTCTGGGTCAGCAGGGATACGATTATCAGGGTCAGGAAACTGATTAAGGCTGCGGGAATCAGGGAAATGAATATTGCGTCATCCCTGGCCCAGTCCATGTAAACTTCACCTTCTGTGACAACACCCATATTGGCTTTCATTGTTTCTGGTAAAACGGAGAGATATACGATAATCCAGGAAATAAGCCCGGTAAAGAAAGAACTGACAGCTCCGGCAGTATTGGCTTTGGGCCAGAAATAGCCGATAATATAAGCACCGGCTATGGTTGCCAGCTGGATCCCCCCGGAAAAAACAATCAGTTTATAAACAGTTTCAAAATAAAGAGCAATTGCCATGGCCAATATGGTAACTATGGGCAGCGCTATTCTCACTATTCTTAATACTTCAGTTGAAGAAACCTGGGGATTGATATAGCGGTAAACATTGTGCCCGATAAGTGTGGCGATAATCAGGGCGCTGTCGCCCGATGTGCTGATAATGGCGGCAGCCAGGGCTACTATAAACAGGACCCCGGCCCATGGGGGGAGAAAGGTGTAAGCCGCCCAGGGCAGCACATTCTCAGCTTCAGTTACGGGGACCCCTTCAAGCATGCCAGTAGTATAAACAGAGATGCCGATTAAAACAGGGATCATTCCAATAGTAAGATATAAAAACCCGCTGGTTAAAAATCCGGCTACAGCGGTTTTTTCAGTTTTGGCGGCCAGGGCCCGCTGCATCAGGACCTGGCTAGGCACATCACCAAGGGAAAGGGAGGCCCATGCTGATATATAGAGCAGGATTCCCAACAATCCGGTATACCAAAGGTAACCTTTTTCTCCACCTTCTATCGTCATAGACCAGGTGGGCAGTCCGGCCCAATTATCAGCTTGTTCAATTAGTTCGCCAAGTCCACCAATTTCACCGATCGCAGGAGGAAGCAGGATTAGTAAGCCAACCAGGATTAAACTAAAGGTGATTGTATCGATCCTGGAAAGGGCCCATAAACCTCCGAAAGCAGTAACGATAATAATAACCAGGGTCGCTATAATTACGGCGATCTGCATGGGAAAACCGGTGGTTAAGTATACTATAATTCCCAGGGCAACCAGTTGTCCACCCAGCCAGGCCATTGCGGACAATATTTGGATAATGGTGTAAAGAAAACCGCTGAAATTTCCGTAACGGTAATTAAAAAAGTCTGTTATCGTGGTATATCTGGCTTTTCGCATGCGGTAGGCAAAAAGGATGCCGATTAAAACCATGCAAAGCGCGGGAGCCCAGGGATCAAAAATTACTCCCTGCATTCCAAAAAGAAAAGCATAGCCGGCTGCTCCCATCATGGCTCCAGCACAAATCCAGGTAGCCACAATGGAAGGGACCATAAAGATGAAACTCAACTGCCTTCCGGCAACAGTCAAATCATCTGCTTCATGAACCCGGCGGCTGTAAATGAAACCAAGCAAAATAATAATGGCCATGTAAATGCCCAGGAAAAATAAAATCCAGTTGGCCGTGGTAAATGTCGGAATAATACTGTTTTCCATATGTAGCATAACCTTCCTGTTTAATTATAGTGAATTTTAGCCTGTCAGCATAGACAATAACGCAGCGGCAACCATAGTTGCCCCGGTTAACTGGTAGATTTGAATTGTTTTGGCATTTGCTTCGATTAACCTGGGGACGTCATTAAAATAGTTTTTAGCCACCCGAACAGCTCTTATTGCCAGAGGCAATGATAGTAAGGGTAAAAGCCATAAGAGGTTGTTGCTACAAATGGTCATTATTAGGATAAAAAAGTAGGCCCCGGAAAATAAGAGAGCATAAACCATAACTCCTTTTTTTCTCCCCAGTTTGACTACACCGTTTATTTTTCCACCTTTTAGGTCTGCTTCGTAGTCAGGATACTGGTTGATCCAGAGCACATTGGCAATTATAAATCCAAGCGGCAGGGAAGCGAGGAATACATCAAGGGAAATTGTATGGGTTTGTACCAGGTATGTGCCCATAGTTATCAGTGGTCCGAAGGTAAATCCAACCACCAATTCACCCAGGCCCCGGTAAGAAAATTTAATCGGTGGCAGACTGTAAAAAAGAGCAAAAAATACGCCGGCCAGTCCAATCCATAATATGTTAAATTCGCGAATTGCTGCTATGTATAAACCGAGGATGCTGCCAAATCCAATGGTCAGAATGCCGATTACCAGGTTTTCTTTAAGAGTTAATTTGCCATCGATAATTGTTTTTTTGCCGCCGCTGAAGGGAGTCCTCTTATCAGGGGTGACAAAACGGTCAACCCCGCTGTTATAGTCCACATATTCATTAATTGCGTTTTTCCCTATTTCCAAAAGGTAAATTGCCGCTACTCCAATTAAAAACCACTTCCAGCTAAAACTGCCCTGATGATTAAAAGCGATTGCCGCTCCCACTGCCATAGGAATGGTAGAAGCAATCCATATTTTGGGATCGGCTATTTGCCAAAATCCTGCCCATACCCGTTGCAGTTGATTAGCAGTCATATTGATCTCCCGCAAAAAACCTGATTGGTTATTGTAAAATGCCTTATGCTGTTTTTGCTAATTATTCTTTGACAGAAGAATCTTGCGAATTGTCAAGTCCGAAAGCATTATGCACTGCTCTAACGGCCAGTTCTCCGTACTTTTGTTCAATCACGCAAGAAATACGGTATTCTGATGTGCTGATCATCTGGATATTGATATTCTCTGTTGATAGAGCTTTAAACATAAGGGCAGCAACTCCCGGGTTGGTTTTGATTCCTATTCCGACAGCTGAAACCTTGACAATATTGTTATCGGACCTTACTTCCAGGGCTTCAATCTCCCGGGCTACCTCGTTAACCAGTTCACCGGCTTTTTCAAGGTCGGTGGTGGGAATAGTAAAGGTAAGGTCGGTAAAGCCATCGATGCTGACATTCTGAATAATCATATCCACGTTAATGGCTGATTCTGCAAGAGGGGCAAAAATTCTTTGGGCGATTCCCGGGCGGTCGGGAATACGGATTAAAGAGATTTTCGAGACATTCTTTTCCAGGGTGACCCCTTTAATTATAGAATTTTCCATGATTTCCTCCTCGTTAACAATCCAGGTTTGCCTGGTTCCATTGAAGGATGATTTTATCACAAGCGGAACCTGGTATTTTTGAGCCAGTTCTATAGAGCGAACATGCATTACTTTTGCGCCCAGCCCCGCTAATTCCAGCATTTCCTGGTAGGAAATTTTATTTATGTGCCTGGCCTGGGGGCAAATATTTGGATCGGCGGTATAAACACCGTCAACATCAGTGTAAATCTCGCAATAATCTGCTCCCAGGGCAGCCGCCAGGGCTACGGCAGTTGTATCGGAGCCTCCCCGACCAAGGGTGGTGATACTGCCGTCTTTTGTTATTCCCTGGAACCCGGCGATTACCGGGACAATTCCTTCCGATAAGGTTTGCTGCAGTTTAGCGGTGGGCAGATCAATAATGCGCGCTTTTGAATGGACGGCATCGGTAAGCAGGGGAATCTGGGAACCGGTAAAAGAGCGGGCCTTACAGCCGATGTTTTCCAAGGTCATTGCCATTAGAGCGGAGCAGACCTGTTCCCCGGTAGCTACCAGGGCATCCTGTTCCCGGGTGGAAGGGGTGGGGGTAATTTCTTTCGACATATCAAGCAGTTGATCGGTCTGGCCGCTCATAGCGGAAACGATAATTACCGCCTGGTCGCCTCTTTCCCTAACCAAATTGATTCTCTTTGCTACCCGGTGGATATAGTCCAGTGATGCTACCGAGGTCCCACCATATTTTTGTACGATTAAGGCCATTTGGTGATCAGCTCCTGCTTTGAAGAATTGGCGCGTTGAAAATTAATGTTCTTATTTTCTCATATTTACAGCGGTGGCACAAGATTTTTTTTACAAAATGGCCTGTTTTTGCTTTATCAAGTTGTTTATTTTGGCAGGACCAGGTTATCATTATAAAGATATTTACGCTAAGTGCAGATAACCGTTAAAGGTTGAAAATGTAAAACTTTACCGGTCCGCTTTTACAGTGTTTCAATAAAGGCCTGGACCCTTGTTTTAATGGCTTCAGCCGGTTCAAAGCTGTAATTGTCTTCGATTAAAAGCATTGGCAGTCCCTCTTTTTTCAGGTAATCGTGCAGATCAGGATAGTCGAATTTATGTGGATCACAGAAAGAAATACAGTAGCCGATCACCCCGTCAACGTTATATTCTCTAGCTTTTTGCAGGATGTATTCAAAGCGCCCGGCTCCGGGTCCGCGATCGGTGCGGGGACACTGGAAGTTCACAAAGTAGTGTTCAGTGAGCCCTTCATATAGTTCTTTATCCTGGGGGATATCTTTTTCCCATACCCGAAAGCCAATACAGGTATCATCACAGACTACGTTACCTCCAGCTTCTTCGATCATTTTAAACAGTGCCGGATGGTCCATGATACTGCCCCAGATCATGATCCGGGGCCCTAATTTATTTTCAGAGGGCTGCTCTTTTAGTTTTTGTAAAGTGTTTTGCAAAAGCACATTGTATTCAGCGGCAGGCAGGGTGCCCCCTGCCATAAGCAGGTCAAGCATTTTACTGCCTTTAAGCCTGGGCGAATTTTCTTGGCGCAGGGCATATATCTCCCGGATCAGGGCCCGGTTGGCATTATAGAGTTTAATTTCTTCTGCCAGCTTTTCCGGGCTCACTTTTTGCCCGGTGAAAGACTCGAGGCTTTCCTGGAAAAAACCAAGCTCGCGCCGGAAAAAATCTTTTGCCCATGGAGTAAGCTGGTGAGGAACGTTGAAGAGGTATGAATACTCCAGGGGCCGGTAATAAGTCCAGATCCCGTAAAGACGCTGAACCATGTCACAGCTGTGGGAAATGACCAGTCCGTCTAAGAATTCGAGTTCCCCTTCCAGGGACCGGGCGAAAATATTGCGCACATAGGTGCATCCATAAGGTTCCACGCAGGCATCGGCTGCCGAGGTATCGCCTCCCGGCTGGCCGGTGATGCGGTAAGGAATCATCCCGGCAGCGCTGATCATCTCCGGGGGAGCAAAACAGCATAAGTAGCCGATTACCGGTTTGCCGCTTTCTTTTTTTAAACGGGAAATGTAGTTTTCATTCTTTGATCTTGAATAGTTCATGTTTTCAAGGTATCTATCTTTAGGATTCATTGATATTTCCTCCTTGCTTTGTCTTATCCATTGTTTCTAAGAAAGCGTGTAGCCTGGTTTTTATCTGGGAATCGGACCAGAGCCGGGGATCGGCCATGTCGCTTTCGAAGATAAGGGAGGGGATACCAAGTTTTGTCAGCCTGTTTTTGGTGTGCACCTCGCCGAAAGAAACCGCCCGGCAGGAGCGGGTCAAATGCATCATAGCGCCGGTCAGGCTGTATTGTTCAACCAGTTCATTAAGCAAACTGCTTCCCGTAAAACCGCCGAATACGGCCGGGTTGCACAATTCCGGCATGGTTTCCGCTCCGTATTCGTGCATTTTTATAGCTCTTTGCCAGGTTCGCTGGACGATGGCTTCCAGGGGATCGGATAAATCAACTTCAAAATAGTCGCCCACGTTATAAGTTGATTCGTAGACAAACACGGCTCCCAGGGATTCAAGGTAATTGAACACGCCCATATTAAACCAGGGCGGAAGGCCAAACCAAATCAGGCGGTATTTTTCATTTTCGACGATACCTTCTCCTCTGTCTACCCGGTCCTTAACTTCTTCATACATTTCCCTGTAGAATTCAACCGCTTCTTCATCGCCGACCAGGTACATTTGGGGAATGATCGCATGGAAATAGTCGGTTGACCCCATCGGAGAGGGGAGTGCCTTTCTGAGAGCAAGGGTATCCCGCCAGTAAGCCAGGGCTTGATGCGATCGAGCCAGGATTTTCCGCAAATGATCGAGATCCAACTGTTTACCGGTATGTTTTTCTAAAAACTCAATTTGCCCGGCCAGGTCTTCACGCAGCAAGGTCAAGTAATGCTCGGCAATACGGGGATCGTGAGGATCGACATCCCAGGGCGGGGCGAGGGGGTCGGTATTGTAAACAGGCACATTGAAAAAGCGGGTGGCAATTGACTGGAACCACTTCCAGCGCGGTTCGCAGATAAAACCCGAGCCAAGCAGCATTGCCGGGGTTCCCATCCCTCCCGGCAGGGGACATTCTTCGGGGATTTCGCCTCTATCTTTTACTAACCGGCAGTATCCCATGGTATTGGTTACATAGGTACATAATTCCGGGGAATAACCGTCATTTTCAGCGGCCTGAATAAAGTGGGGGGCCACCTGCCGGCTGGCGCACATGGTGCCGAAGTTTTCGGGCCATTCGAAAAGCAAATCGAAAGCCTTTAACAGCTCCGGTGGAACGCCGACCATGCACCAGGCCACCGGTTCATTGCTGAATTTTCGCTCCATCATCCGCATAAAAAACCGGGGCAGCATTTCTTTCATTTTACCGGTAGACTCCAGGTGACGTTTACCACGGCTCATTTCGCTTTGGGACATTTGGGAACCTCCTTGCTGTTTGGTAAGTTGAAAAAATACTTCTTTCAAAAAGCTTTACAATCCTGCATAATAATTATCTTTCATCAGCAAATTGCCTCTTTAGGCCCTTAACCCTGAAGTCCTGCGCAAAATTGGCAAGTATTTTTTTAGTGATCCCAGAAATGCGAATGTAGACTTTGTTTAGAAAGGCTCATTTTGCAATCCAACTTTTATTAAACTGGCTCGTCCAGGTTAGGATTGAGAGCTATAAAAACCCCCGGGCAGCTAAAAGAATACAGGTTAGATTCTTACAGCGTCCCAGGGGGAACAAGTTTTGTTTGGTTTATTTGGGTTATAAGGTAACTTTTTGTCCCCTTTTGTAAACTCTATCTACCATGTTAATACCATAATTGTAAGGAATGTACTTGTGATTGGGAGCGGTAACAATTAGCAGATCGGCCTGTTTGCCTTTTTCCAGGCTGCCCGATAGATTTCCCACGCCCATGGCATATGTGGCATTGATTGTGGTAGCAGTTAAAACTTCAGCCGGGGTCATTTTCATTTGCAGGCAGGCCAGCGACATAATCAAATGAATTGCCTCAGTGGGGGAAGAACCGGGATTACAATCTGTTGATAAGGCAATTGGCACACCCGCTTCGATCATATCCCGGGCGGGTGCGTATTCATTTTTCATCAGAAAGAAAGCCGTGCCCGGAAGAAGAACTCCAATTACCTGTTTTTCTGCCATCCTATCGATGCCTGTTGGAGAAATTTGTAAAAGATGATCCGCAGATACAGCGCCTACCTCGGCTGCCAGTTCCGCACCGCCGAAGGGAACAATTTCGTCGGCGTGCAGTTTGGGTTTAAGGTTATATTTTTTGCCGGCTTCAAGAACCCTGCGTGATTGGTCGATGGAAAAAATTTTTTCTTCGCAAAAGACATCACAAAATTGAGCCAGGCCCTCCTTTGCTATTTTCGGCAGCATGGTTTCTGTTACCAGGTCCACGTATTTTTCTTTTTCCTGGCGATATTCGGGGGGGAAAGCATGCGCCCCCAGGAAAGTAAAGGTCATATCTGCCGGTGAGGTTTCGTGTATATACCTGGCCGCTTTAAGCTGCTTTACTTCCGATTCAAGGTTTAACCCGTAGCCGCTTTTAACTTCTAAAGATCCCACACCGCACCTGAGGAAATGGGTCAGTCTTCTGCGGCCGCTGTGCACCAGTTCCTTAAAAGAAGTATCCCTGGTGGCTTTTACGGTGCTTAATATGCCGCCGCCTTTTTCCAGTATTTCCAGGTAATCCGCGCCTTTGATCCTTTGTTCAAATTCTTCTTCCCGGCTTCCCCCATAAACAAGGTGAGTATGCGGATCGGCCATACAGGGCATTACCACTTTACCCCAGGCGTCAATGACTTCGGCGTAAGGAACAAGTTCTATTTGTTCGAGAACTTCGGCGGTTTCTCCCACTGCCACAATATTGCCGTCCCAGGCTGCCACAGCGCCTTGTTCTACCTGGCCTAGATCCTCCATTTCCTCTCCCTTACGGGGTCGTTCCGGGCCGGCCATGGTAAGCAGCTGTGAGGCGTTTTTTACCAGGAAATCGGCGGGTTGCTTCATTTTTCTTCACCTTCCTCTGCTAGTAGATGGTTTTCAATGATTTGGCCGGAATTAAAATTGTTTAGCTGTAAATAGTGGCAGGCCGCTTCGATCAAGTACTCCTGGGGAGAAAGTCCAATTAGTTCGCTTTCGGCAACTGCTACCCCGTAACGACCGGCTTCGGCTTTGATTAGCGCCATCACCCTGTGGATAGGGGTGGCTTCGCAGTCAACTAAGTTCATCGAGACCTGGACCTGGTTGCGTTCTTCAAGTTTTAGCCCAATTGCTTTTACGTTTTTGAGGCCGCCTTTCTTTTCTCTTACTGCGTTGGCGATATTTTTCGCAATCCTTAGATCGTCTGTGTGCAGGTTAACGTTATAAGCGACCAGCGGCTTGCGGGCGCCTACGGCCACGGCTCCGGCTGACGGGTGTATTTTGCCCGGACCAAAGTCGGGGGTCTTTTCAGGGGTGCCAATTTTTTCTTTTAGTCCTTCAAATTCTCCCCTGCGTACGTTTGCCAAATTGGTATGTTCCGGATTGGAAGCTGCTTCTCCGTAAAGGAAAACCGGGATCTCTAACTGATTGCCTATTTTTTTGCCCACCTCTTTGGCCAATTCTAGACAATCCTCCATGGTTGCATTAAAAATAGGCACGAAGGGGATAACATCGGTGGCTCCCATTCTTGGATGGCCGCCCTGGTGTTTTTCCATATCAATTAATTCCGCCGCTTTTGCGGTCAACCTGTAGGCTCCGTTGCCCACTGCTTTTGGTTCGCCAATAAAGGTAACCACGCAGCGGTTATGATCTGCATCGTAGGAGGAGTCCAAGAGTTTGACTCCTTCGGTTTTCTTTAGTTCATTGATGATTTGCTCAATTTTGTTTTCATCTCTACCCTCGCTAAAATTGATAACGCTTTCGATTATTTTTCCCATAAGTCGGCCCTCCTTTTTGAACCTTAAAGATCAGGGATGGGGGAATCTTCATTCCCCCATCCGCCTTAAGATGAGTTTGGGAGACCTTTTAGCAGGTTAACCCGGGGATTTTAATGTTTTTATCTTTGGCTACTTTAATAGCTTCATCATATCCAGCATCGGCATGTCTGGCTACTCCAATACCGGGATCATTGGTAAATACACGTTCGATCCTGCAGGCGGCTTCTTTGGAGCCGTCGGCCAGGGTAACCTGACCGGCATGAGTGGAGAGGCCAATGCCTACGCCGCCACCGTTGTGGATCGAGACCCAGGTAGCGCCTGAAGCGGTATTTAACAAAGCGTTTAATAAGGGCCAGTCCGCTACTGCGTCGGATCCGTCTTTCATGTCTTCTGTTTCCCGGTAAGGTGAAGCTACTGAGCCGGTATCCAGGTGGTCTCTGCCAAAAACTATCGGGGCGCTGATTTTGCCCGAAGCAATAGCCTCGTTTACGGCCAATCCAAACCTGGCCCGGTCTCCGTAGCCCAGCCAGCAAATCCGGGAAGGCAGACCCTGGAATGACACCTGTTCCCTGGCCATTTTAATCCAGCGGCAGAGTGGTTCGTCGTCCGGGAACAGTTCTAAAACCAGATCGTCTGTAACGTAGATATCGTTGGGATCCCCGGAAAGCGCTACCCACCTAAAAGGACCTCTTCCTTCGCAAAACAGGGGCCTGATGTAGGCGGGGACAAACCCGGGATACTTAAAGGCATCTTTAAAACCGCCGTTTTGGGCCTCTCCGCGCAAATTGTTGCCATAGTCAAAGACAATACTGCCCTGATCGAGCATGTTGACCATTGCCCCGCAGTGTTTAACCATGGAAGCCCTGGATTCTTCGAGGTACTTATCCGGATCACGCTCCCTGAGTTCGGCGGCACTTTCTACGCTGTATCCGGAAGGAATATATGCGCCGACCGGGTCGTGGGCGGGGGTTTGATCGGTGACCACATCCGGCAGGGGGCCATTTTTCGCGATGTAGGGGAAGATGTCTGCGGCATTGCCAATCAGGCCGATTGAAAGCGGTTTTTTCTCTTTTTTGGCCTGTTCCGCTTTTTCGATGGCATCATCGATTGATTCGGCAATTGTATCAAGGTAACCGGTATTAAGCCTTCTTTCCGCCTTCTTGGGATCTACTTCTATAACAATGGCTACGCCATTATTCATGGTAATGGCGAGAGGTTGGGCCCCACCCATGCCGCCAAGGCCGGCGGTTAAGACCACCTTTCCTTCCAGGGAACCCTGGTATTTTTGTTTGGCCAAGGCTGCGAGGGTTTCGTAAGTGCCCTGCAAGATGCCCTGAGTGCCGATGTAAATCCAGGATCCGGCAGTCATCTGTCCGTACATCATCAACCCTTTGCGGTCCAGTTCATCGAAAACTTCCCAGTTTGACCAGCGGGGTACAAGGTTTGAATTGGCAATTAGAACCCTGGGGGCATCTTCATGAGTTTTGAAGATGCCTACTGCTTTACCGGATTGAACCAGGAGAGTTTCATCTTTTTCCAGTTGTTCCAGGGCTTTGACTATCTCTTCATAAGCCGCCCAGTTTCTAGCCGCTTTGCCTCTCCCCCCGTAGATTATTAGGTTGTCCGGGTCTTCAGCAACATCCGGCGATAAGTTGTGCATCATCATTCTGAGAGGCGCTTCAGCATACCAGCTTTTGCAGCGGAGCTCGGTTCCCGTAGGCGGAGTAACCACTTTGTGTCCTTTAGCCATACTTTCACCTCCTTAAATTATTTTTTCAATGATATTTTACAACACTCCTGTAGCAATCAAAATATGCATGATGATCGCTATAATTGGAATTTGAATTAAGGTTCTTAAGAGGAAAAGAACCACCAGTTGATCAAAGCGAATAGGGATGTCTTTAAACATGTCCATCATCATCGGACCCACCGCTGAGAAGAAAATCAACTGGGAAATACTGAGTACTGCAATGAAAAATCTTGCCGGTAGAGCAGCTTCTACCACCAACAGGGCCGGTAAGAACATCTCGGTAATTCCGATTAATGTGGCAGGTCCTAACATTTCAGCGTCCGGAACTCCAAACAGCCGTAATAATGGAATCATCGGGTAACCCAACCAGTCAAAAATGGGGGTAAATTCAGCAACCAACAAGGCAATTGTTCCCACAGCCAGGATGGTGCCGATAATCAACGAGGCAAGTTTAAGACCGTCAATAAAGCCGCGTCCTGCAACCCTGAAAAAGCCTGCTTCTTCCTGGACCTTCCTGATCGCTTCCGATACGGCATAACGGAAATAATCTCTAACCGATCCGGCAATTGGCTGTTCCGGATCAGGAGGGACTACATAATGATCGGGAACCCTGGAAAGCGGTGGTATTCGTGTAATAATAACTGCTGTTAAAACAATACAGATCAGGTAAGAAACGAAAATGTGAGGAAACAGATGTAGCAGTTCTAGGGTTGCGGCTACAACCCCTACAAAACCAATACTTACAGTCGCAAAGCAGGTAGCGTTTATGAATACGTGGCGTTTAGTGTACCCACCTCGGCGATAAACCAGGTTTGTCACATACATGCCGACAGAGTAAGAGCCTACCCATGAAGCTAAAGCATCAAGTGCGGCACGGCCGGGCACTTTAAACAGAGGACGCATTAAAGGACGGGCCAGGGTTCCTACAAATTCCAAACCGCCAAGCAAAATAAACAAGGAAAGGAAAACAGCACCAATAGGGATAATCACAGCTACCGAAAAGGTCAATGTTTCCCACATTAATCCCCCGATATCCGGTCTGTGCAGGGCATCAGGCCCTATTCCTGTAAACATCATAATAGCCAGGATCGCTCCAAGGATGCGCAGAATCCAAAAGGATACATTTGTATCGTAATACCTGGTAAAGGACATATCCAGGATCTTTTGTTCCCTTTGCTTATTAATTAGCGCCAAGGTGGTAAAAAAAGCGCTGATCAGGATGGAAATTAGCACATAAACCGCAACTATCCCGGTAAAGTTATCGGTGATATAGCTTACTACGATATCAAAGGGTACAGTTGAACGTCCTTCGAAAGTAACCGGGAAAAGGAAGAATGCAATTCCAATAATTAAAGCGATGATAAAAATAATAAATGGTTTCCACTGAAATGGTAAAATATGTAATTCATCAATTGGTTTCGGCTTAAGATCTTCACGAAGCATATAAGTGCCTTCTTGTTCATTATAGTCGTAGTTATAACTCATGTTTTCACGCCTCCCTCTAATAGTTTAATAGGAATCCGGTTTAAGCAATTTGGCAAGACTATAAACCCTTTGTTTTTTCTACTGCCTAATTATGTCATTACTTACACCTCCCAAGCGATTAATTCTTTCCTTAGACCCTTACTTCTGAAGTCCTGCTTAAAATTGGCAGGAATTTTTTAAGCGATCCCAGAAACGCCGATTTACACTGTGTTTAGAAGGGCTCATTTTGAAATCCAACTTTTTATGGCACCGACTTGTCCGGGGTGGGTGTAGATGATTAATATTAAGATCACCTGCTGATTTAAAATTTGATTGATCGTTTTATATAATCTTATTTATATAATTATACAATGTTAAGTAAAATCCTTTTTAAATGTTGTATTCTTAAAGGCTTTTAGCATTGTTTTTGTGAATTGATTTTTGTTTTTAAACAAAGAATTAATTAAAAAACAGGAAAAGAAAATACAGGAATTTGCTTTCGTTGACAGCAGAGCATGAACGTGCTAATTTATTACTACTTGCGCTTTGTTATGCAGGGTTATCCAAGTTTGTTACCTGTAAATTGGTGGATAGGATTAACAAGATTTTAAGGTATTGGTTGAAACAGCATTCTATTGTTAAAAATACAGGGATTGCTGATTATTTTTTTGTTGAAAGGATGATCTTTATGAGTAAATTGAAACTGGGTCTGCCTGCCGGCAGCTTACAGGGCACGACCCTGGAAATATTTAAAAAGGCCGGGTTTAATATTCAAATTGGTGAACGTTCTTACTACCCTTATGTTGATGATGACCAGATTGAATGTGTTTTGATGCGGGCCCAGGAAATACCCAGGTACGTGGAAGACCAGGTATTAGATGTAGGTTTAACCGGCAAAGACTGGATCACTGAAACTGCAGTGGATGTGCAGGAAGTGGCTGATTTGAACTTTTCCAAAAGCGGTTTGCGCCCGGTCCGTTTGGTTTTAGCCGTGCCCAATGATTCAGATATAAACCGGGCGGAAGATTTAGAGGGCAAACGGGTCGCTACCGAGCTGGTTGAAACGACTCGCCGTTACTTGGAAGGAAAAGGAGTTAATGCTTCTGTATATTTCTCCTGGGGTGCTACCGAAGTTAAGCCTCCCCTGCTTGCCGATGCCATTGCTGAATTAACCGAAACAGGGCGATCTTTGAAGGCCAACCAACTGCGGATAATTGAAACCATTCTGGTATCTACCCCCCGGATGATTATGAATCACCACAGTTATGAAGATTCCTGGAAACGCAACAAAGTGGAACGTATGGTTACTCTTTTGGAGGGAGCCCTGTTGGCCGAACAAAAAGTAATGCTCAAAATGAATGTGCACAGCAATAATCTGGGCAAAGTAATTGAACTGCTGCCGGCCTTACGCAAACCTACTATCTCTCATCTTTGTGCTGATGAATGGGTAGCGGTGGAAAGCGTGGTCGAGGAAAAGAAGGTGCGCGATTTAATTTGTGAACTTAAGGAAGTTGGTGCTGAAGGCATCCTTGAGTTTCCGATGAATAAAATTATACCTTAACCTTTTGGAACAACGGGAAGAAGTTGAAGTCAGGCATATTCTGCTTGAAACTGAATCAGAAATGGTGCCGCAATCCGGCCAACCTTGCAGCTGCCCGGTGAGCCTGAATCTCATAGGTGTCGTTCAACCGGCTGAGATGATTATCCTGGTGGCGGTAAGCTAAAGCTTTTTGAAGCAGGTAATCGGTCAGCCAGGGGTTTTTGGGCAGCAGCGCCCCATGCAGGTAGGTGCCGATTACATTTTTGTAAACGGCGCCCTCTGTTTTATCGGATCCATTATTGCCGAATCCTTTAATTAACCTGCCCAACGCTTGTATCTCGGGTCCAAGGTAAGTTCTTCCGGCATGATTTTCAAATCCCACCAGGGTTCGGGGGGGATCCCAGAGGTAGCAGTCTATTATGGCATTGCCAATTAACCTGCCCTGGCCTGAATCCGTATAAATGTCGACAATATCCAGGCCGGCGATTTTTTCACCCTGGGCAGTGATGTAGTAGTGGCCGAGCAGCTGATAAGAACCGCAGACGGCGAAAATAGCCATACCCTCTTCAATTGCCTGGCTCATTTCTTTGCTTCTTTTTTTTAAATCTTCAGCTACCAGTTTTTGATCACTATCCTGCCCGCCGCCCATAAAAAGTAGATCGCACCAGGTAAAGTTAATTTTTTCGCCAGGGTTTACAGGAATTATTTCCATATTTATGCCTCGCCAGCAGGCACGGCGGGAAAGAGCGAGCATATTGCCGCGATCTCCATAAAGATTTAGATGGCCGGGGTAAAGATGGTATACATTAATAGTTCTCATATTTTTCCTCCTGGTTCCAATATGGCTGCCCCAACCCCATACGGTTTAAATCGCGTCTCATTTCAAGCATAGCGGTATAATTTGGCAGGATAAAAAGCCTGCTTTCTGAGTCGGATTTTTCCAAGGCCAAACTAATTGCATCCTGCAGTTTTTCTTCTACCATAATTATTTCAGGTGTAAAGCCCGTATATTTTAGGCGAACTGCCATTTCCCAGGCCCGGGTTCCGGAGACAATAATATTAGCGAATTTATTCCGGTGATCTAGAAGTTGTTCGAAATCTACATCCCAAAGCCATGACACATCAGTGCCATCGGCAATTTTATCGTTTATGGCAATTAAAAGATTGATTTTTCCTTCCCGGGTAAGGATGGTGCGTAAAACTTCATTAGTACCGACCGGGTTTTTGATCAGGGTCATGGTTATATTCTTGTCCCCAAGGGCAAACTGTTCCATTCTGCCGAAGGAGGGGGTGGTTTTTTTCAGGGCTTTTACAATAATATCTCCCGGTATCCCCAGGCCATGGGCACAGGCAACGGCAGCGAGAATGTTATACAAGTTATAGATTCCAAGTAAAGAGACGGAGGCGGTAATGTTATTGTGGGGCATCGAAATTTCAAGTTGGGTACTATTTCCAGGGGTAAACTGGCACCCGGTTAACTTTATTGCCGGTTCGGGACGCTTGTAGTGGCATTCCGGACAGTAGAAATGCCCGAGGTGGGCAAAATAAATCTTGTTGTATTTCAGGACTTTTGAGCAGAGGGGGCAGGTCTTTATATCCCGCCCGCTATTTTGAAACGGATATGAAGGAAGGTCCAGCTCCAGCCCATAATAAACGGTGTTTTTTTGTTTATCGTTTTTAATTTCAACGAGAGAAGGATCGTCGGCGTTTATTGCCTTAAAACTGCCTGGAGGCAATTTTTCAAGTCCTTCTTTCAAGGAATTTTGGATATGGTCAATTTCCCCGAAACGATCCAGCTGATCCCGAAATATGTTTGTTAACGTTACTCCACGGGGGGAAATGTTGCTGACCACACCCGGGAAAGAGCCTTCGTCTACTTCAATTACTGCACAATCTTGGTTAAGTTTTCCGAGCCAGCTTGCATATTCAATCAAGGCTGAAGCTACGCCCCAGGACAGGTTGGATCCCGATTGATTATGAATACAATTAATCCTGTGTTCTTTTAAAATATTGTTGATCAAAGCGGTGGTCGTGGTTTTGCCGTTGGTGCCGGTAATAACCAGGATACCTTCTTTTAAGCGGGAGGAAAGCTCTGTCAATATTTGGGGAGCCAAAATTAGAGCAAGCCTGCCGGGCAGGGTAGTGCCTCCCCGTCCCAGGGCCCTGGTCAGGCTCATAATTATTTTTCCCACCCAGATTGCTAAAACCGATCTGGGGTTGAGTGAATTATTGCGCAACCACACCGGATTTATTTTTGACCTCCTGCTTATTTCTTACATATTTGCCATGCATTGGACTAAATCGGCCCTGGTGACAATTCCGACAAGTTCTCCTTTCCCGTTAATAACCGGAATACGATTAACTTTTCGACGGTTCATTAGGCGGGCTATATCTGTTGCTGAGGTATCTTCAGTGGCAGTATAAACTTTTTTGGTCATTACTTCCCTAACTTCAGTTTGATGCAGGGTTTCTATACCGGAACGAAAAGTGGCCAGCTCGGAAACATCGGTATAAGGAGAAATCCAACCGGAAAGTTTGGTTGTAGGGACTACGTTGATTTTTTGCGAATATCTGATAATATCAGTGTCGGAGATGATTCCGATGATTTTACCTGAATCATCAACAACCGGCAGGCCGCTGATTTTATAGTCTGCCAGCAGTTTGATTGCTTCTTTTAAAGTTTGTTCTTCTTTAACGCTAACAGTGGGTGAACTCATTATTTCTTTTGCCGTTTCCATAATATCCCTCCATTATATTGTTTATAGAAAATTAGCAGCTGATTTCTTGCCAGTAAGGTAATAAATCAGGATTACAGTTTGGTAAACGTCTTTAAATAAATATATTTTTCTACAATTCCTCCGGGTTTCCTGCATCAGCCATTAGGAAAAGTCCACTCTTATAAAAACCAGGGAGCAGAAATCTACTGGAATTTCATAGCATCAATAAAAATTTCCTGGAAATCCGGGCGGGTGGATAATTCCAGGTGGTTAATTTTTTCCGGGAGACTAAGCGCCCTTTCTCGTATAGATTTTGAAGCAAGGGCCATCTTTGACCCGTCGCCGGCGGCATTACCGACTGCTGTTATTTTTTCCAGCGGCAAATGTGGCAGCAAACCGATGGTAAGAGCGCTTTCTTTACGCACATAATTGCCGAAAGCTCCAGCTACAAGGACTTCATCCAGATCGCTTTCACTGATTCCCGCTTCTTTAAGTAAAATCATCAACCCGGCATAAATTGCGCCTTTGGCCAGCTGCAGTTCACGTAAATCTTTCTGGTTCAGGACTATATCCTCACCCGTGCCGGAGCTTTCAGCAGGCACAAGAATAAATTCCCAACCATCCTGGCCGCGCTTAAACCTGTCCTTAAACTGATCAGGCACTGCTTCAGGTTTATCTTCCGGATTGACAAAGCGACCGGTTGGTTCGATAAGGCCGGCGTCAATTAAGGCTGCGGCAGCGTCAATCAAGCCCGAGCCACAAATACCACTGGCCGGGGCGTCATCGATTGTGCTTAACCGGATTTCATTATCCTTGTAGCTAACCGCTTCTACCGCGCCGGCTGCAGCCCTCATTCCCTGCTTGATCTGGGCTCCTTCGAAAGCCGGTCCGGCAGCAGTGGAGCAAGCCATTAATTTACCGTTGGCTGCAAGGACCAGTTCGCCATTGGTGCCTATATCTATGGCAGCGCAGTTGTCTTTTCGCTGGTCCATTTCGGTGGCCAGGATTACACCCAGGGTATCGGAGCCTACGTAACCGGCAATGTTGGGCAGAAAAATGACTCTCCCGCCGGGATTAATTTTCAGGCCGAGGGCGGAAGCTTCTGTGTCCAAAGCCCTGCTGTAAGCCGGGATAAACGGGGCGGGGGCCAGGTAAGTAGGATCGATTCCCATGAACAGGTGGCTCATGGTGGTATTACCAACTGCCGTAACTTCATATACCCGGTCCCGGGCAATTTTTGTTTCCTTAAGTAGATCTTTTATAATCTGGTTCGCCGCTTCAAGCACTTTGCCCTGAAGTTGCTTTAATTCTGTTTTTCCTTCGGAAGCATAATTTATTCGGGAAATTACATCGGCTCCGTATATGTTTTGCGGATTGGTTATCGCATTAACAGCAATAACCTCAGCCTTTTCTAGATCAATTAGAGAACCCATAATTGTGGTTGTTCCGATATCAAAAGCAATACCAAAGAGCTGTTGGCTGGTGTCCCCCGGTTCGATTGAAATAATTTTGTTTCCGGAAATGGTTGCTGTAACTTTGTAGCCATTATCGCGGACCATTTTCGGAAAACCGGTCAGTTCACGCAGTTCAACTGATAAATCCGGGCGCTCTAAATGATTAAGGAGACGTTCTAAATCTGCTGTTTGATCTTCAACACTGGGCCTGCTCAGTTTAACGGCCAATTTTTCCACAGTTGGTTCTGCTTCGAGTTCTTCTATTCCACCTTTAAGAGATGTTTTACGCAGGTGGGCTTCTTTTTGGATCGGGACTTCCACTGTTAGGTCCTGTTTAATCCATTTTTGACAGGAAAGAGCCCATCCTTCGCCTAACTCCTTATCGGAAAGATGTTTTTTTTCTGCTTTGGTCGGTTCGCCGGCATCACCATTGGTGATCTTCACTTTGCATTTACCGCAGGTCCCTTTCCCGCCACAGTCCCCTTCAATATAAAGTCCGGCTTGATCGGCTGCTTTAAGTAGGTTTGTGCCGCTTTCAACTTCGATTTCCTTGTTTTGGGGGACAAAGGTAATTTTTGGCATAACTTCTAACGCTCCTTTTATGATTTCACATAATATTTTAAATATAACAAATAGGAGCAACCTAAAGCAGGTTGCTCATCAATATTTGGTGCGCCCGCAGGGATTCGAACCCCGACTTCAGGCTCCGGAGGCCTGCGTGATATCCCTTTCACCACGGGCGCTTGGCTACCTTTTGTATGGATATGATATCATCAAGAAAAATACAAGTCAAACCGCCGCTAAGCTTTATATAATTCTCAACCTGCCAGAACAGTGTTTGTATGCATCGGTTTGATTAATGCTTTTTTGCTAATGCTTACAGCAGTATTCACTGTCAGGGTTTTTAGTATAATCCTTGAGGCTTTTAATTCTCCGCAACCGGTAGTAGCCACGATCATGGCCCGTCATGAGCCTTTTTGCGACAATTTTAAAAAACATCCTGCTGTGAAAATTTGAGAAATAAACCAGGACAATAGGGACCGGGTGCCCCATGGCCTGGCGGAAAAATTACTTAGCGATTAGCCTGCAATACATCTATGCCGCAAATAAAAACGTGATCCAGCTGGGGATCAACGCTTAAAATATCTCCCCGACAAATTATAATATCGGCATCTTTACCTTCCTCCAGGCTCCCCACCCGGTCGGCTAATCCTGATATCTCAGCCGCTGCAATGGTGATCGCTTTTAACGCTTCATAGCGGGGCAGGCCGGCTTTTACAGCCATAGCCGCGCAGATAGGCAGGGCATAAATGGGGATAACCGGGTGATCAGTCATGATTGCGAATTTAACCCCTTCTTCATAAAAAATCTTCGGGGTTTCAAAAGATGCCTCTCTCAGCTCAATCTTGGTCCTGGCGCTCATGGTGGGGCCGACAATGGCTGGGATACCGTAATGTTTTAAGGTCCTGGCTATCTTATGTCCTTCGGTGCAGTGCTCAATCGAGAGGTCCAGGTCAAACTCCCGGGCCACCCTTATGGCCGTCAGAATATCGTCAGCCCGGTGAGCATGAGCCCTGATCGGCATTTCTTTGTTCAAGGCCCTGACCAGGACATCTTTTTGAAAATCTTTCTGCTGCGCATCTTTTTTGTCCTTATTTTCCTGGTTGTCTTTATTCTCAGCTGAGGCGAGTTTTTCCTTGTATTCCTGCGCTTCATAAAAAGCTTTTCTGAAAAGAGCCGCCGTAGCCATTCTTGTTGAAGGTGTCTTATTTTGGCCGCTGTAAACCCGCTTGGGGTTTTCGCCGAAAGCGGCTTTTAGGCCCGTAGGTTCTTTGATAATCATATCGTCAATTATATTACCGAAAGTTTTAAGCGCCAGGGCTTGTCCGCCGATTACATTGCCGCTGCCCGGGCCGGTTACCACCGAGGTAATCCCGTTTAAGCGAGCGTCTTTGATTCCTTCATCGTAGGGGTTAATCCCGTCCAATGCACGCAGTTCGGGAGTGATCGGACCGGTTAATTCGTTTGTGTCATCTCCTTCGTTCATGCTGCCCTCTTCAAAAATACCCAGGTGGGTGTGAGCGTCAATTATCCCCGGCATCACAGTTTTTCCTGTGGCATCAATTACTTCCGCATCCTTTGGGGCCTCCAGGTGTGCCCCAATTTTTTTGATTTTACCGTCTTCTATAAGGAGATCCATATTTTTTGTTTCTTCGTCTTGACCTGCCATGGTTAAAAGGTTGCCGTTTTTTATTAAGAACATAATTTACCTCCGATTCTTTATGATTTATGTGGCTGTGCATTATATTACAGCATTAACAGTCTTTGTGCAAAAAAGATCGAATTGTTTTCAGGATTCTTTTAAAGTAAAATAATCAGGTATTTAATCATACGAAAAGGGAAGAAGAGATCAAAAATATTCACAGCCTGTAAGTAGAGGAACGAATAGTGTTTATTAGAGCACTGTCCGCTTAAAACAGGGGCAGGAAAAAAATCTTTGGCATGTTATAATAATAAACAGCGATTGAAGGATAAATTCTTAGATTAACATTCAGGATAATAAATGAAAATAATTTATAAGTTGTTAATCAATGCGAGGGGGACTGGTTTTGCAGGCAGAGTACACCGAACATTATCTTCCCAACGGGATCAGGTTAATTATTATCCCGACTGCCAAGTTTAAAACTATCACGATGGGGTTGTTTTTACACCAGGAGCTGCGCCGGGACCTGGCTGGCATTAATGCTCTGCTTCCGGCTGTACTTGAGCAGGGCTGTCGCCTTTACCCCGATAAACTTACCCTGCAGCGTGAACTTGAAAACCTTTACGGCGCCGATTTATATGCCGATATTTTAAAAACCGGGGAAAGACACATTCCTACTTTTACTTTTGAATCAGCCCATGATAAATACCTGGGAGAAAGCGGCAAACTGCTTAACCAGGATATGTTTGTGCTGAGTGCGATTGTTGGGGATCCGCTTATTGAAAACGGCGGGTTTAAAGAAGAATATGTCACCCAGGAAAAGAATCAGTTGATTAAGGAAATCAAGGCTCTTTTAAACGACAAGGTCGCATATGCTTATGAACGGTGCATGGCCCTGATGTGCAAGGACGAAAAATTTGGCACATACAAGCTGGGGCATATTGAAGATTATAATAACATCGATGCGGCGGATCTATTTTCATATTACCGGGATATCTTTACCCACAACCCGATTGACTTCTACGTTGTTGGGGATCTTGACGAAAAGCGGGTTTTAGAGGAAGCTGCTGAAGCCTTTGCTTTTTCCCGCAACGAGTCTCCAAGGTCCCTGCCGGAAGCAGAAACCGCTCCCCGGGTGGATCAAGTGCAGTATATCGAGGAAGAGATGTCTGTAAGCCAGGCTAAAATGGTCCTTGGTTTCCGCACTTATACTGCCTACCGGGATAAGGACTACTGTGCCCTGCTGGTTTATAATGGAATTTTGGGAGCGTTTCCTCATTCCAAGCTGTTTATGAAAGTGCGTGAGGAAGCCGGGCTGGCTTATTATGTGCACTCCCGCCTGGAACGGCATAAAGGCCTGATGATTATATCCGCCGGGATTAATTACGAAGACAGGCAAAAAGCGCAGGATATTATCGAGCAGCAATTGGAAGATATGCGGAGCGGCAATATTAGTGATCAGGAACTGGAGAATACCAGGAGAGGCCTGACTAACAGGCTTCTTTCTCAGCAGGACAGCCCCACCCAGTTGGTCAGCTTTCATTTAAACGGAGCAATCGGCGGCAGGGTTTATACTCCCGAACAACTAATTGCCGAAATTGAAGCGGTGGACAGGGAAGCGATCCAAAAAGTGGCTGAGAAAGTAACCCTGGACACGGTTTACATCTTGCGGCCGCGGGAAGGAGGCAGTTAAAAATGAGCACCTCTTATAACTTAATCGAAAACCGGGAACTGCATGAAACTCTTTACCATTACTGTTTTTTTCCGGGACTGAACCTGTATGTGCTCCCCCGGGCGGGCTATCGAAAGAAATATGCGGTGTTTTCTACCCGCTTTGGTTCTATTGACAACCGTTTTCGGGTGGTGCCGGATCCACAGATTACCGAGCTACCGGACGGTGTGGCTCATTTTTTAGAGCATAAGTTGTTTGAAGATGAAAGAGGCAATGTTTTTGATCGGTTTGCCACTTTAGGAGCATCACCCAATGCTTATACCTCGTTTACCCAAACCTCATACCTTTTTTCCTGCACGGACAACTTTGAGCAGAGCCTGGAACACCTGCTTGACTTTGTGCAGGAACCATATTTTACCGAACAAACCGTGCGCAAGGAACAGGGTATAATCGGCCAGGAGATAAAAATGTATGAGGATCACCCGCACTGGCAGGTTTTTTTTAATCTTTTGACCGGGCTTTACAGAGAACATCCGGTGCGTAACGATATTGCCGGGACCGTAGAGAGCATTGCTCAAATCACTCCGGAGCTGCTCTACCGCTGTTATAACACTTTTTACCATCCCAGCAATATGGCCCTGTTTATAGTCGGTGATCTGGACCCCGGACAGGTGAGCAGCCAGGTGGAAGCCAACCTTGCGAGGGGCGGTTACAGTGCGATGGGTGAAATAGTGCGCTTTTTCCCGGATGAACCGGAAGCAATATTTAATGAGCGTACCGTCAAAGAATTGGTCGTCTCTGAGCCAATTGTTTTTACCGGTTTTAAAGATAACCGGGCTAAAACCTTTAACGGCAGAGATTTAATGCGCCGGGAAATCTTAATGGAACTGCTCCTGGATATTATATTCGGTTCAAGTGAGCCACTTTACAACGATCTATACCGGGAAGATTTAATCGATGAAAATTTTGGAGCGGACTATACCGCAGAAGTAAATTATGGCTATACCATGGTTGGCGGAGAGACAAAAGACCCCGAAAAGCTTTATGAAAGGATAATGAAGGGTATTGAAAAAGTTAAATCGGCAGGTATCACCAGCGAACAGTTTGAACGTCACCGCCGCAAGCTTCTGGGTGGCTATATCAGGCGTTTCAATTCCTTAGAGTTTATTGCCAACAATTTTTTGGCTTACCGGTTCAGGGAAGCCGATCTTTTCGAGCTTCCTGCAATCCTGCACCAGGTCAGGAAAGAGGAAGCCATGGATTTGATTGAAGATAACCTTGATCCCTCGAGGCATACCGTTTCTATGGTGGTTCCGCCCAAGGAAGATTAAAGATCATCACATTTTTTAAATTTAACCCGGCGGTTGATTTTTTGTGCAGTCCGGGTTAAAATATTGCCATTGGCGTGCACATACTTGTGCACAATACCATAATTTAAAGAACAAAAGATTACAAGGCAAATAGGAGGGCAATTATGAATAATTTTACCAGGCATGTAAATCCATACCTAGGAGAAATGCTCGAAAGCATTAAACTCGATCAAGAATATGTCCGCGGGGATGGCTGCTATCTTTATGATGATCAGGGCAACTTTTACCTGGACTGCATTGCTGCTTACGGAGCTCTGCCGTTCGGACACAACCCCGGCTCAATCTGGGAGGCAATCAACCAGTACCGCGACAGCGGAGAACCCAACTTCATTCAGCCCTCGGCCCTGGAGGCTGCCGGAGAACTGGCCCGTCGATTGGTTGAAGTCGCCCCGGAAGGGCTTGAATATGTCACCTTTACCAACAGTGGAGCCGAAGCGGTGGAAGCGGCAATCAAGCTCAGCCGCTCCGCTACCGGGCGCCAGGGGATCCTAACCACTGAAAACAGTTTTCACGGTAAAACTTTTGGAGCGTTGTCTGCTACCGGCAATCCCGGGTACCAGGAAGCATTCGGGGCGCCTGCTGAACATTTCAACCATATATTATACGGAGATTCATCCGCCCTGGAAGCGGAGCTTTCCGCCAATCCCGGCTATTATGCCGCTTTTATAATCGAACCGATTCAAGGTGAAGGCGGGATTGTCGAGCCCCCGGAGGATTACCTCGCGGAAGTCCGGGAAATATGTGACCGCCACAAAGTTTTGCTCGTTTTGGATGAAATTCAGACCGGGTTGGGCCGGACCGGCTTTTTATTTGCCTGTGAAAAAGAAAAGGTTAACCCCGATATTTTGATCCTGGCCAAAGCTTTGGGTGGAGGACTAATACCTGTCGGTGCCTGCCTTAGCACTGCGGAAGTATATAATGAAGATTTCGGCCATAAACATTCTTCCACTTTTGCCGGCAATTCTTTTGCCTGCCGGGTGGGTCTCAGGGTTATAGAGCTGCTTAGCGGGGACAACCGGGCCATTCTTGATAGTGTGCAGGAAAAGGGTAAGTTGCTTAAAGAAGGCCTCTTGGAACTGAAGGAGAAATATCCCGGGCTGATCAAGGCCGTACGCGGCCGCGGTTTGATGCTGGGCCTTGAGTTTAACATGGATCGCGATCAGTTTCCCGGCAGTTTGCTCGGGGTGATGGCCGAACAGGAACTGCTGACCCCGGCAATATCTTCTTACCTGTTAAACGTGGAAAAACTGCGGGTGGCTCCCACCCTAAACGGAAATGAAGTTATTCGTATCGAACCTCCCCTGACGATCACTGAAGACCAGTGCCGGGAAACAATAAACAAACTTGATTCTATGCTCGCGGTATTAAGCGAGGGCGATACTGCCCGGTTTCTGGCTTACCTGGTCAGGTCGGAACCTGAAAAGGGAGATTTCTCTAAATTTACTCCTTATTACCCGGAAAAAGTGGAGCCAGGTTCGGACCCGGATGAGGGGCGTTTTGCTTTTTTAATCCATGCGCTTGACTTGGAAAACTATCACCAGTTTGACAAAAGTCTCCGTGCCTTCAGCGAAGAAGAACTGGCCGACTTAACCGGTCGCTTTGGTGATATGATAGGCCCCTTCATAGCCGGCAAAACCAGGGTCCACTCAAAAGCGGGACGAACCGCTTACGGTGAGTTCATCGGTATTCCCAGGACCACTGAAGAATTCGTGCAAATGCCCCGTCAGCAGGCCCTGGACGAATTAAAAGCCGCGGTTAAAATGGCAAAAGAACGGGGCGCTAAAATTGTCGGCCTGGGCGCTTTTACAGCGGTAGCCTCGATGGGCGGCTTATACTTGAAAAATGAGGGGGTGCCGGTTACCACCGGCAACAGTTATACCGTGGTCTCGGCAGTCGATGCGGTTAATACTGCTACCGATAAGCTGCACCTGGACCGTTCAAAACTTACCGCCGGTATTGTTGGGGCGACGGGTTCTATCGGCAAAGGAATATCACTTCTCCTCTCTGAAACGGTGCCCCGCCTGCTACTAATCGGCAATCCAAACAACAAGACTTCCAGTGAGAGACTGCACCTGGTGGCCGCTGAAATTTATCGCTACCAGTCGGCCCTGCTGCAGCAGGGCAGGCCTTTAAAGCCGGGCAGCATGGGTCACTTGCTTGCTAAATGTCCCGATTTGCCCCCGCCGGATGCCCCGATGGAAGAGTTTGAAGCTTTTGCCGATGCGGAAGGACGCCGGAAAGGAATTATTGAATTTTCCACCGATATTGACAGTATGCTGGCCCGGGCCGATGTGGTCATCAGCGCCACCAGCGCCACCGGCAAAGTAATTCATGCCGGCAACTTGAAGCGGGGAGCGGTTGTTTGCGATGTTTCCCGTCCACCCAATGTGAATGAAGAAGTGGACCATGCCCGCCCGGACGTGCTGGTTATTGATGGAGGAGTTGTGGAGGTTCCCGGTCAACCTTCCCTGGGCTGGGATTTCGGCTTTGAAGAAGGCCTGGCTTATGCCTGTATGGCCGAAACAATGATGCTGGCCCTTGAGCATCATTACAAGCATTACAGCATTGGTTCTTCCGGGGTTAACCTGGAAACCATTTTGCAGACCAGGTACTGGGCCCATGAACATGGCTTTAAACTGGCCAATTTCCGCAGCTTCAACCGTCCGCTAAGCGAAGAAAGCTGGCAGAGGTTTCTAAAATACCACCGGGAGTTGGCTGCCGGTTAATAATTGTGTTAGAATAACAGGGTATAAAGGGTAAATAATGGCCAAACAGAACTGGGAAAGGGTGAAAGTATTGGAACAAAAAGCCGGAGAGGACAAGGCAGCCCAAAACAAGGAATATGTCAGGGAAATAACCCCCAAGGCGGAAAATTATTCACAGTGGTATGTTGATGTAATCTTAAAAACAAAGATGATGGATTATGCTCCGGTGAAAGGCTTTATGGCGATCAGGCCGGCTGGTTTTGCGCTATGGGAGAAAATAAAGGAACTGCTTGATCAAAGATTTAAAGAAACCGGACATGAAAATGCCTACTTTCCGATGTTTATTCCCCAGGAGCTTTTGCACAAAGAATCCGAGCACGTTGAAGGTTTTGCTCCGGAAGTAGCCTGGGTTACTAAAGGCGGAGATGAAATTTTAACGGAACCGCTGGTGGTCCGGCCCACTTCTGAAGCAATCATCTGTGATTTTTATTCGCGCTGGATTCAATCATATCGCGATTTGCCCCTTTTAATTAACCAATGGTGCAATGTGGTCCGCTGGGAAAAATCAACCCGACCTTTCCTGCGCACTTCTGAATTTTTATGGCAGGAAGGCCATACCTGCCATCGCACTGAAGAAGAAGCCGAAGAAGAAACCTTGAGGATGCTGGAAGTTTACCGTGAATTTATGGAGACTGAAATGGCGATCCCGGCACTGGTCGGGCGCAAGTCGGAGCAGGAAAAATTTGCCGGGGCCCTGCGAACATATACTGTTGAAGCCCTGATGACTGACGGCAGGGCTCTGCAGTCAGGCACTTCTCATAACCTGGGTCAGCACTTTGCCAAAGTTTTTGATATCACTTATTTGGATGAAGATGATCAGCTTAAATATGTCTGGCAAACTTCGTGGGGAGCTTCCACCAGGCTGATCGGCGCTTTAATCATGGTCCATGGTGATGACCGCGGCCTGGTGCTGCCGCCCCGCATGTCCACCTATCAGGCCGTGATTGTGCCGATTTTGACCAAGAAAGACCGGGATCGGGTTTTAGATTCTGTCCGGGGACTTTCCACGGAACTGGGCAGCCAGATCCGAGTTAAACTTGATGATCGCGAAGAGTATTCACCGGGATGGAAATATAATGAGTGGGAAATGCGAGGAGTTCCTCTGCGCATTGAAGTGGGGCCAAAAGATTTGGATAAAAACCAGGTAGTCGTAGTCCGCCGGGATACCGGGGAGAAAAACTTTGTCCCCCGCAAAGAATTAACCGGTTATATTACCAACCTGCTTAAACAAATCCAGTCCGACATGTTTAAACAAGCCCTTGAATTTCGGGAGTCCAATACCAGAAGCGGGGCCGACTACGAAGAATTTAAAAGAACAATGGAAAAAGAGCGCGGTCTTTACCTGGCTTCCTGGTGTGGCGATGAAGAGTGTGAAGAAAAGGTTAAAGATGATACCAAGGCTACAATTCGCTGCATCCCCTTTGACCAGGAAATTGAACATGAAAAATGCCTGGTTTGTAATAAAAAAGCTAAAGAAGTAGTCTATTTTGCCAGGGCTTACTAAAAATGAGCATAAAAGAAGAAAAAAGCAAACTTAGAAAAAAAATAATCCGCCTGCGGGATGAACTCAGTCCGGTAGAAATTATCCGGAAAAGCCAAATGATTGGGGAAAAACTTTTTGCTCTGCCCGCTTACTGCGATGCCGCGGCGGTTATGTTTTTTCTTACCTTTGGCAGTGAGGTTGACACCCGGCCAATGGTTGAAGAAACTTTCAGACGGGGTAAAGTCGCTTTGGCCCCTAAAACTCTTTCCGAGAACCGCGAACTGATCCCCTCGAAAATCCTTGACTGGGATAAAGATTTGTCTCCTGGGGCTTATAATATTCCTGAACCAAAGCAGGGAGCTTTGCGTCCTTATCCTCCTGAAAAGATAGATTTATTGATTGTTCCTGGAGTAGCCTTTGATTCCAAGAAAAGGCGACTTGGTTATGGAGGAGGCTATTATGATCGTTTTTTTGAACGGCTTAAGGAAGACACACCCTTGATTGCTTTGGCCTTTGAACTGCAGATTCTTTCTGAAATACCTTCCGATCAGTGGGATCGCCGTGTAGATCTGATTATCACTGAAGACAGAGTTATTAACCATTCATAATTTGCTCTGGAAGATTGAATTTTTGAATGGAAAAACTGCTCTTTGTAAAAGTTAACAATGAGTATATTTTAATGCGCAGGAGCTGTGGCAAGCCCTAAAAAAACAGGGTTTGACCGCAGCTCTGCTTTTATTCTCACCCGTCGCGAATATTGTTATTGCGAAACCTGCTTGTTGATGAGCTGGTTTAATACTGAACCAGGTTTAACTTTCAGAATGAAAAAACCCGTTAAAAAGCATTTCGATTATGGTATCGGTGATATGTTCCAGATCGGTTTCAGTTTCATTAACTACTTCCCAGAGAAAGCGATCGACCAGTAAAATATAAGCCTTGGCGCCTAAATCAATATCGAAATTCTTGGCGAACCCTTTTTCCTGGGAATAAGCAAATGAACGGGATGAATTTTTAATGAATTGCTCAATCACGCTGTGCCAGTGCGCGGCGATTGTGTCCGATTGGCCGAGTGCTTCCTGGTATACTTTCATGATTGTCCGGTGCTGTTCTGCCAGGCGAAATGAAGTTAGCACTAAATTATAATAAGTATTGCGGGCTTCCTCAATATTTTCCGGGTCAAAAGGTACCTCCAGCAGGTTGTAGAATTCATCTAAAACATTGTCCACTACTTTGCTTAAAATGTCGTCTTTCCCCTTAAAGTGACTGTAGACCGTTCCATAACCCACTCTGGCCTGCTGGCTGATTTTGGCGATGGTGGTTTTCGAATAACCTTCATTAAGAAATACGTCCCAAGCCGTATCCAGGATTAACTTGCGTGTGATTCGACTGCGCAGATAACGACGCGGCCTTTTAAATGTCTTTTTAGCCACAGGTTGGTAACCTCCTTTATCTTGTTTAAATAGAAGCACTAATCGTAGGGACAGTATATCATTTTATTAAAATATTTGCAAAGCTTTGTTTTGGGTGTAAAGAGTTTTAATAAGCAGAAAAAAACTACTTTTGCATTCAGAGGCTTGATTTAGTAAGATTGAGGTGGTAAAAATGCATTTTGAGACTATAATCGAGGTAGCGTTGATGGCTATATACGCAATTGGAGATCTGCACCTTTCATCCACTTCGAATAAGCCGATGGATGTTTTTGGCCCCCAGTGGGCAGGTCACGCCAAAAAAATTAGTAAAAATTGGGATTTCCTGGTTGGTGATAATGATTTGGTTGTTGTCCCCGGGGATATTTCCTGGGCACAGCGCCTGGAAGCTGCGATCCCCGATTTAGAGTGGCTTGCCGCCCGTAAAGGAACCAAGCTTATAATTAAGGGCAACCATGATTACTGGTGGCCTACAATCGGTAGACTTCGCGAAAAGCTTCCCGCATCGATATATGCCCTGCAGAATGATCACTTTGTCTGGAACACCAGGGCTGTTTGTGGCACTCGGGGCTGGATTTGCCCCGGAGAAGAAGGCTTCGATAACGATCAGGATCAAAAATTATATTTACGTGAAGTGCAGCGTCTCCGCCTCTCTTTGGACAGTGCAAAAACAAATTCTTTTGGTTCTATTATCGCGGCTCTTCATTTCCCCCCTTTTAATCGCAGGGGACAGGCCAGCGCTTTTACTGAAGTGCTTGAAGAATACGGGGTTAAAATTTGCATTTACGGGCATGTTCATGACGGCGGTAAAGAGGCCTTTTTCCAGGGCGAAAAAAACGGGGTGCATTACCGATTTGTTGCCGCTGATGGTATAAACTTTTCACCTTTGTTGATAGCCCGATAAATGAGTATGGCCTATTTTTCTCAAATTCTTGAGTTGTGAGCAGGATTTATCTATAATAACGAGAATTTTAAAGGGGATTTGTACTACAAGGGTTTAGAACTTAGATAAGAACAGATAAGGAGGTAAGAATTTTGAGCAGTGAGGCCGAAGTTGCAACCGTCAATCAGGATATTGATTTAAGCCCGGTTGATTCTATCTTGGAACCGTACCTGGGCAAAAAGGAAATGGTCATCCCAATCTTGCAGAAAGTGCAGGAACATTACGGCTACCTGCCGCGGCCGGCTATGGAATATGTAGCTCGCCGAATGAGGATCCCCCTGAGTCGCCTTTACGGAGTTACTACATTTTACGCCCAGTTTAAACTCAAACCCCGTGGACGTAATATTATCAGGGTGTGCAAAGGCACGGCCTGCCATATTTCGGGCAGCCCCAAGATTTCGGAGCGTATTGAAGAACTGCTGGGAATCCCCAGCGGGGAAACCACCGACGATCTTAAGTTTACCCTTGAAGAAGTGGCCTGTATCGGCTGTTGTGCGCTGGCACCGGTGATCATGGTTAATAACGAACCGCATGGACGGTTAACACCGGACAAGGTCAAAGATATTCTGGACAGTTATGAATAAGAAGTAGGAGGTGGCGTAATGGAAAGGTTTATTGATCACTGTTGCGAAAAATGCACCCATACCAAGGATACCCCTTGTAAAGATTTTGTCGAATGTTGTGTGGAAGGACCAATTTGCCATGACGATTCGTCATGTGCCGAAAAGCGGAAAAAGATTATTGAAGATGTAGCCCTGGATGAAAACTTTGTGATCAGTTAATTAATATACACCAGGGAGAGGGAGGTAATCAGGATAGTGTACGAAAAACACATTATGATTTGTGGAGCGACAGGCTGCCTCTCATCGGGTTCTAACCAGGTTGCGGAAGCCTTGACTGAAGAGCTCGAGAAAAACGGGATCAGGGATAAGTACCGCCTGGTAATGGTCGGTTGTCCCGGTTTTTGTGAGGTTGGCCCGATCATTGTTATTTACCCGGACGAGGTGTTTTACTGCCGGCTGAAGCCACAAGATATGACCGAATTAGTTGAAAACCATTTAATCGGTGGAGAAATTGTAGAGCGCTTGCTTTACAAGGGACCGGATGTGGATGCCCCGGCCCGTTTTTATGACACCATTCCCTTTTATTCGAAGCAGAAGTTTAATGTCCTGCGCAACAGCGGCATTATTGACCCGGAAAGCATTGACGAGTATATCATGCGGGGTGGGTACAAGGCTTTACGGCGCGCCCTGGATATGGAGTCCCAGGCTATCTGCGATGAAGTAAAAGAAGCCGGCCTGAGAGGGCGTGGAGGCGCCGGGTTCCCAACCGGTGTGAAGTGGGGATTTACCAATAAAGCCCCCGGGCCCAAGAAGTATATCGTCTGTAATGCTGACGAAGGCGATCCTGGAGCTTTTATGGATCGCAGTATTCTTGAAGGAGATCCTCATTCTTTGCTTGAGGGTATGTTAATTGCCGGTCAAGCCTGCGGAGCCGATGAAGGCTATATTTACTGCCGGGCGGAATACCCGCTGGCTATCAGGCGGCTGAAAACCGCCATTGAGCAGGCCGAAGAATATGGCTTGCTTGGCAATAATATACTTGACTCCGGCTTTAATTTTAAATTGAATATCAAGGAGGGAGCGGGAGCTTTTGTCTGCGGTGAAGAAACGGCACTTCTTGCTTCCATCGAAGGTAAAAGAGGTATGCCCCGTCCTCGTCCGCCATTCCCCGCCCAGGTGGGAGTCTTTGGTAAACCAACCACCATCAACAACG
Organism: Bacillota bacterium; assembly: GCA_046483445.1. GTDB lineage: Bacteria > Bacillota > Dethiobacteria > DTU022 > DTU022 > B1SED10-74M. The sequence continues at coordinate 39,846 of JAWODD010000007.1, forward strand.
TTGAAACCCTGGCCAATATCCCCCTGATTGTAAAAGAGGGCGGAGCGGCCGAGTTTGCCAGGGTCGGGACCGAAGGTAGCAAGGGCACCAAGGTATTCGCCCTGGCCGGAAAGGTCCGCAACACCGGCCTGGTTGAAGTGCCCATGGGTATCACCATCGAAGAGATTATTTTCGATGTCGGCGGCGGGATTCAAGGAGGCCGTGAATTCAAAGCTGTGCAGGCCGGCGGCCCTTCCGGCGGATGTATCCCGCAAGATCTGATTAACCTGCCGATCGACTATGACTCACTAACCCAGGCCGGCGCGATCATGGGTTCAGGCGGCCTGGTGGTCATGGATGACCGCACCTGTATGGTCGACCTGGCCAACTACTTCTTAAGCTTTACCCAGAAAGAATCCTGCGGGAAATGCACCCCCTGCCGGGAAGGCACCAAACGGATGCTTGAAATACTCAACCGGATTACCGAAGGTGAGGGAGTTCCGGAAGATTTGGATACCCTCGACAGCCTGGCCCACAGTATCAAGGACAGTGCCCTCTGCGGCCTGGGTCAGACCTGCCCCAACCCGGTGTTGACCACGATCCGCTACTTCCGGCATGAATATGAAGAGCATATCAACGAAAAGTTTTGCCGTTCCGGTATCTGCAAACCGTTGTTCCAGTACTGGATCGATCCTGAGAAATGCAACGGCTGCACGGCATGCGCGAGGGCTTGCCCGGTCGATGCAATCAAGGGCGAAAAGAAAGAACCCCATGAAATTGACCAGGAACTCTGCACCCGCTGCGGCAGCTGTATTGAAAAATGCCGTTTTGATAGCATTCTAATTACTCGTGTAGGGAGTGAAGCTGATGTCGGCAATTAAGTTAACCATAGACGGACAAGAAATTGAAGTTGCCCCGGGAACAACAATTCTGGAGGCTGCAAGGCAGCTGGATATTGATATTCCCACTTTTTGTCATGACCCGGAACTGCCCCCCAACGGCGCCTGCCGTATTTGCGTAGTCGAAGTGGAAAAAGCGCGGGCTCTGGTGGCCTCCTGCGTGGCGCCGGCCGGGCCCGACATGGTGGTCCATACCGAGTCGGAAAGGGTAATCAATGCCCGCAAGAACAACCTGCACCTGCTGTTGGCCAACCATCACCTGGATTGCATCACCTGTGAAAAGACCGGTGATTGCAAGCTCCAGGATTACTGCTATCGCTACGGGGTTGCCAGTACTGAATTTGAGGGAGATTTCAAAAACCTGCCCTATGATGATACCAACGAATTTTTCCTCAGGGACATGAACAAGTGCATTCTCTGCGGAATTTGTGTCGGCAAGTGTCAGCAGGTTGTCGGTGCGGGAGCGATTGATTTTACCAGGCGTGGTTTTGTGACCAATGTCAGCCCCGGTTTTGAAGATCCAATCGAAAAATCTTCCTGTGTATTCTGTGGCATGTGTATTGATAACTGCCCGGTTGGAGCCTTAATTCCCAAATATACTTTTGGCAAGGGCCGCCCCTGGCAAGCAGAAGCTGTCCAGGCGGTATGTCCGTATTGCAGTCTCGGTTGCAATATTAACCTGCATGTCAAAGACAATGAAGTGATCGGGGTCTCTCCTATTAAAGACAGCCTGGTAAACCGGGACCATCTATGTGTTAAAGGCAAGTTCGGTTGGGATTTTGTCTACAGCCGCGACCGGGTTACCGCTCCGCTGGTAAAAACCAATGGCACCTTTGTTGAAGTAACCTGGGAAGAAGCCCTCGATTACATTGTTGACAATTTTAGGGATATTCAGGGCCGTTTCGGCGCCGATTCCCTGATGGGCTTAAGTTCACCGAAGGCAAGTAATGAGGATAATTACCTCTTCCAAAAGCTGATCCGTTCTCTTGGCAGCAACAATGTAGACAGCTATACCAGGCACTGTCATGCTTCTTCAGTCGACGGGTTGATGGAAGCTTTCGGCAACGCTGCGACTACCAATACCATTGAAGAGGTTGCCCATACCGATGCAGTCTTGGTGATTGGCGGTAATCCTGCTGAAAGTCACCCGGTGCTTGATTACCGGGTTCGGGAAGCGGCCAGGAAAGGGGCGGCGCTCACAGTAGCCAACCCCGACATGATCGGATTGGCTGATATTGCCAATTATGATCTGCCCTTGAAACCGGGCACTGAAGTAGCCCTGGTTAACGGTCTGGCCAATGTGATTATCAGCGAGGGCCTTCATGATCGAACCTTTGTCAAAGAGCGCACAGAAGGTTTTGATCAGCTTAAGGAAACCGTTGCAAAATATACCCCGCAGTATGTTGCTGAAATTACCGGACTTGATCAAGAAGATATCCGAGCTGCGGCTAAAAGCTATGCTTCCGCCGAGAAAGCGGCAATAGTTTCTGATGCGTCGGTTTGTCAGCAATGCGGAGGGGAAAACCTGGTTAAAGCTTTAGCTAATCTGGCTATGCTGACCGGCAATGTTGGCAAAGAATCTTCAGGCCTTTACCTGCCTTATGGAGAAAACAACCTGCAGGGTGCCGCTGATATGGGGGCTTTGCCCAATACAATAACCGGTTATCAGCACCTTAAGAATAAGCAAGTTCGCGATAAGTTTGCTGAAGCCTGGGGTGTAAAAATTAGCGATAAACCGGGCCTCAGCGCCGCCGATGTCTTTGAAAACGACAAAAGCAGCCCTGTAAAGGCTATGTATATCATGGGGGAAAATCCCGTTGGCTGCGGTGATGATAAAGAAAAGAAAGCCGAACTGCTTAAGAAACTGGACTTTTTAGTTGTCCAGGATATTTTTATGACTGAAACAGCCTCCTTGGCCGATGTGGTGCTTCCGGCAGCCGCTTTTGCCGAAAAACTTGGCACCTATACCAACTCTGAGCGGCGGGTCCAGCTCAGCCAGCCTGCTGTTGAACCCCCCGATCAGGTATTCCCGGATTGGGCTATTTTAGTTGAGTTGGCTGAATGGCTTGGTTTCGATTGGGACTTTGCCGATCCGGAGGATGTTTTTGCGGAAATTGCTTCGCTTACTCCTGACTACAATGGTATCACTTACCGGCGGTTGACTGAACAGGGACTGCAGTGGCCCTGCACCGATGAAAAGGACCAGGGAACCAGGGTCTTGCATCAGGACAGTTTCAGCCGTGGCAAAGGGTTGTTTTCAGCAGTTGAATATGATCCCGCACTGGCTGCAAAGTTAGAAGAGCACACCGCAGTTTGCTGTAGATCCGGCTATCACAGCTGTCAATGCTTAAGCGAATCAATGAGTAAACGCTCTGTAATCAACGCTTTTAAAGAAAGCTGCTGTGTATAATGACCCAAATAAATATTTGCATTACTTTAAGATAGTAGTTGGCGCCCTTGCATAAAGTGGGGGCGCCAGTTTTTGCAGGAGAAAAAGCGTTCCCTGGCGAAAAAACTTAAGTATGTTTATATCCGGCATAATAATTTAATTGAGAGCTCGCCTTATAAATAAAGCGGAAAGTTTTTCCGCAAACTAAATGATCGGGGATGAACCTTGTCAGATAGGAACTAGCAATACGCGAAAGCGCGGAGTTCTGGCAGAAAGCATTATTAAAAAGCAGCGCTGCCAGGTGCAGAGAAGTAACTGCCTGTAATGCTTAGAATTGTGAGAAGAGGCTGGAGGTGAAAAAGAGATGAGCCGGGAAAATGCTGTTTACAAAAAGGTTCTCCGGATTCGGCAGGGAATATTTCAGGAAATAGATGATCTGCTAACAGTGGAAGCCCCGGTGACCATTTATCTAAACGGCAATGAACTGGTTACTCTTTTGTGCACCCCGGAAAAGCTCGATTTCCTGGCTTTAGGTTTTCTCCGTTCAGAAGGAATCATTACAGATCCTGAAGATATCAAGGATATTTTTGTGCGAGAAGAAGGACTGGTAGAAGTTAATTTGAAAAAAGATGCCGGCCTGGCTGAAAAACTTTACGGGAAAAGGACTCTTACTTCAGGATGCGGGAAAGGGACAGTTTTTTTTAGCGCCCTTGATTCTTTACGCAGTAGCCCGCTCGAAGGGGATTTAACAATTAGTCCGAAAAAAATTAGTTTTTTAATAGATGCTCTTCAGGATAAAGCCGAATTATTTAAAGCGACCGGGGGAGTCCACAGCGCCGGACTGGCGGATGGCGAAAAGATCCTGTTTTTTTGCGAGGATATCGGTCGCCACAATGCCATTGATAAAATTGTCGGGGAATGCCTCCGGGCCGGCATATCCACGGAGGACAAAATCATGGTTTCCAGTGGGCGGTTAAGTTCGGAAATCCTGTTGAAAGCGGCCAAGCTCAAAATACAGCTGCTTATTTCGAGAGCGGCGCCGACCACCCTTTGCGTGGAACTGGCGGATAACTTAAACATAACCCTGGTCGGTTTTGCCAGGGGTAAGCGTATGAATGTATATACGCACCCCTGGCGAGTAGCTGAAAGTTAAGTAAAGCAAAGCTAAAAATGGTTCTGGAAATGATTGTGAGAGTGAATTTATTTTAATTTAAACTAAAATCGGGGAGAGCATGCCAGTTTTTTTATGAAGAAGTAAACAGTTTGCGCATCGCCTTGGGATCCCTGGTGAGTTCTTCTTTCATATGTAATTTCTTGGCATAAACATTTACTTCATCTAAGTAAAAACCGGTTTGATGCTCAACTTCTTCTTTTACTGACTGCCTGACTTCCCTGAGCAGGTTATCAATCCTCATACCTATAACATCAGCCAGGTCGATGGAGAGGTCAATATTTAAAACAACTTTACTTCTGCCGTTTTCCAGCTCTAGATCCAGTATTTTATAAATTCCGGGAGTTCTTAAGGCTATAAACTTTGCCAGTTCAGTAATCACATGTTCGGCAATAAAGAAACTTCCTAACCTGCTGAAGATTGGTCGCACCACCGAGCGCTGCATCGGAATGTCAGATTTTTTCGAGGGAGGCAGGCTGAAAAATGATCGCAAAGGATTAACGATGTAGCCCGGAAAATCTTTTTTTATGGCAAAAGTAGGCAGGGGAATAACATGACGATTGTCCTTTTCTCTGATTGCGAGGGCTTTCTTAATTGATTCCGAATCTGATACTTCTTCTATGGTAAAGTAATGGATCGGTTTGGGCAGATCCAAATTCTGGGCGATTACATCTGCCATTCGCCTTGAGGTGCCCAGGATTAAAACCCGTTCCGGTTTGATTTCAGCTACTTTTTCTTTAACCTGGTTTGCTTGTTCCAGGTCTTTAAACAAGGCTCTTTTAATTGCCCCGTAACGGGTATTTTCTCTTTTTGACGAACGACCGGCCAGGTTCATATTACCTTTGATTAGTAAACCGTCATCGATAATGTATTCTATGCCAAATCTGGCAGCGATCACAGGGGCATGGTGGCTTTTGCCTGTACCGCTGTGTCCAATAAAAGCAAATACTTCCATCTTAGCCTCCAGCTTTATCCAAATAAGTTTGGGATTTAGTTATTACTTGCACCGGATTGTAAAACTAGTTATTATTATATCATATTCAGCAAAATAAGCTAATTCAAAAGGGAGCGCTGCAATGATTATCATTACTACTCCGCCGGAAATGTTTTCCGGCGAAATCGCTGTCCCCGGGGATAAATCAATCACCCACCGGGCTTTGATGCTTGGGGCCATATCTCGCGGGGTTACTGAAGTGCGGGGATTTTTGGATGCTGAAGACATTCACTCCACTGTACAATGTTTACGCACCCTGGGCGTTAGAATTAATGTTAGAGGAAACAGACTGCTTATTACCGGCCAGGGCTTGAAACTTAAGACTCCGTTGAAAGATCTTGATGCCGGCAACTCAGGAACCACGGCAAGGCTTTTACTGGGAATTTTAGCCGGCCAGCCTTTTCGGTCGACTTTAACCGGAGATCAATCTCTAAAGAAACGACCAATGCAAAGAATCGTGGAACCTTTGCAGATGATGGGCGCCTTATTTGAAAATGATGCGGACAAGCTGCCGCTTACTATCAGTGGGGGAGAATTAACTCCGATTAAATATAATACTCCGCGGCCCAGCGCCCAGATTAAATCGGCAGTTTTACTGGCCGGGCTTTATGCCCGGGGTGAAACTATCCTCGAAGAGCCATGCCGCAGTCGCAACCACACTGAATTAATGCTTGAACAGTTTGGAGCTGAAATAAAAGCGGAAGGGTGTCGGGTTGTTTTACAGGGGCAGCCCATTTTAAGAGGGAAACAGTTAAAAGTGCCCGGTGATATTTCTGCTGCAGCTTTTATCATGGTTGCCGCAGTGATTATCCCCGGTTCCGAAGTCCTGATTAGCAATGTAGGAGTCAATCCTTTGAGAACCGGGATTATCGATGTTTTGAAAGAGATGGG
>JAWODD010000013.1:0-4388 GCA_046483445.1 Bacillota bacterium
CATCTTTTCTAAAATAAAAGCGGCTGCTTCTTTGGCTGCCTTGAGGTAGCGCTCGTCTTCAAGGATCACTGCGCCCCTGGCGAGTGCGGCGATTAACATGCCGTTCCAGGAGGTGATAATTTTATCGTCCAAAAAGGGCCTTTCACGCTGTTTACGGTTAGCGAACAGTTTCTCCCGGCCATCTTTAATCAGCCTGTGCAGCTCTTCTGCGCTGATGCCTTTGCCGGCGGCAAAATCCTTGTCCTCATGCTGCCTGTGCAGGACGTTTGTGCCCTCTTCAAAATTTCCCTCCGCGGTGATTGTTATTGTCAATGAAAATTCCCCGTTTATGGCGGAGAAAAATCCCCACCCCGTCATTTAATGGTTTTAATCTTTTAATCTAAAAAGAACTTGCAGCAGAGGCTGTGCGTTATGTGGGCAAAGCGGTTTTTGCTTTGTCCAAGTATTTGTGGGTTCTGTGGTTAACTCGAAGAGTTATCCATCAGAATCCATAAATACGTCATATCCACAGCCTTGTACTAGGTACTATGGTCATCACCACCTTTGTCCTCAGGTGGTTTTTTCTTCGGTGGCCGGCCGCGTTTAGCGGGCTTTTTCTCCGAGTTGTTGTCTAACAAGCCCTGACGTTCTTTCATCCGGTAACTTTCTCCCTTGATGGTCACGAAATGGCAGTGATGGACAAAGCGATCTAAGATGGCAGTGGCCAAAACCGGGTCGTAAAGAATATGGCCCCACTCATCGAAAGCTTTGTTGGAGGTGATAATCGTCGATTTATGCTCATAACGACTGGCAACAATTTCATAGAAATCATCAACACTGTTCTGGTTGAGCTTTTTTAAGCCCAGCTCATCTAAGATTAATAGTTCCGGGCCGGTGTATTTTTTCAACTTTTGGTTAAAGGAGTTATCTGCCCGGGAAACGTAAAGCTCTTCAAGCATGTGATTAACGGTTGTAAACAGTACAGAGTAACCCTGGTGAACAGCTTTAACCCCAATCGCAGAGGCAAGATGGCTTTTCCCGGTCCCCGGCGGACCGATAAAAGCAATATTTTCTTTCTTACGGATAAATTCACAGGTGGCCAGGCTGTAGATCATTTGCCTGTTAATTGAAGGCTGGTAGTTAAAGTTAAATTCTTCGATTGTTTTGTGCTGTCTGAACCGGGCTTTCTGCATCCTTTTACGGTTGGCATTATTGGTTCGGTTGGTTACTTCGTCCTGGACGAGCAATTCAAGGAACTCCAGGTAAGAAAGCTTGTTTTTAATGGCTTCCTCAATGCGAGTATCTAAGGTTTTGCTCACTCCAGATAGTTTTAGGTCTTTTAAATGGGATTGGAGGGCTGAGTTCATTGTAGCACCCCCAGTTCACTTAAATTGGCATATTCTTTTAAATCCCGGGCAAACTCGTTGGGCATTTCGTTAACGTAGGCCTCATTTTCACAAGCAGGTAAAGAGCCAAGACCTTTTTCACAGATTTTGCGCACAGTAGTAAAGGAGTGTGAATTAAAATAGTGGGCCCGGGCACAGGCAGCATCAACTGTTTCGGAGTCGTACTTTTTCGCTAAAGCCAGGATCCCTGAGATGGTCCGGTAATCGTATCTGCGAAGCCCTGCCTTAGAAGCAAAAGCTTCAAAAAAAAGTGAGGCATTGGGCCCGATTGCCGCCATTTCTTCTTTCTGCCTTGACAGGATTTCGTCAAATGTTATAGTTTTAGAAGCAGGATAATGATTTTTGTTTGTTACGTAATGGCCCTTCTCGCCTTCCCACAAGGTGTGAAGGGCTACTTCTTCCTGGTCAAAATATATTTTCAACATGTTGTTTACCTCGATCAGATTAAGTTCTAAGCCGATATATTGAAAGGGTGCCGAATAGTAATTGCCCTTGTAGGCCAGGTGGCAGTTATTATTAACAGTAGCTTTAGCTGAATCAGAGAAGATAAAGTCTTTAGTGTTTAGGGGCTGTAGCTTGGCTTTCTCACCGTTTTGGAATACTTCAACTGGCCTTTTTTTGGTTGTACCGTGAATTCTTTTGTTGGCCACGTTTTCCAACCAGTCAAGCAGAAAATCAGCTGCTTCGGTGGCATTTTTAAAATCACGGCCTTTGAAACAGTTTTCTTTGACGTAATCTACGGCCCGCTCAACCTTTCCTTTGTCGGTTGGAGTATATACCCTTGTAGGCTGCGCCCAGAAGCCATAGTGAGCGGCAAAGGCGGCATAGGTGCGCTGCACAACCGGTTCGTAAAAGTTGGCTTCAATGATGCCTGCTTTTAGGTTGTCAATCTTGACAGTTTCAGGAACCCCACCAAAGTACCTGAATGCATCTAAATGGCAACTAATAAAGGTTTTGATGCTTTGATCAAAAACAATTTTAACGAACATATATCTTGAATAGCTCAAGGTCATTACAAAAATCCAGGCTTTCCTGCGTTTGTTGCCGATTTTTAAATTGCCAATATAGCCGAAATCAACCTGGCCTTCTTCGCCGGGGAGAGTTTCAATGACCATATAGACGGCTTGCTGCTCACCTTTTATTTTACGCACATAATCCCTAACGGTAGAGTAGCTTCCTTCAAAACCGACCTTTTTCTGTAGGTCCTGGAAGATTCGCTGGTTCGTAAGCTCTTTGTTAATGCTGGCTTCAATAAATTCACGGTGTTTATCCAGGACCGATGGGTGAGGCTTTTTCTCCCGCTTGTGGTCCTTATCCTGGTTCCTAAGCACTTTTCTAACTGTCTTGCGGTCAATGCCTAACATATTACCAATCTGGGTCTTGTTGTAACCTTTTTCGAATAATGTCTTTACTGTCGTTTCCATGTGCACCTCCAGCATTTTCTTGCTCCTCTCAAGTCTAATTTAAAAGCTTTCTCTATTAGACTATATCGGAGCTGTAATTACCACTGGGGTGGGGAATTTTCTCCGTCAAAAGTGGGTATTTTTATTATGCCATTGACAGTGATCCCGTAATACTCTGCTACGAGCGAGCCAATTTCTTCGCCAAGCACCCGGGTCACTTCATCTGGCTGCCAGACATAGAAAGTGCCCTCTTTGCCTTCGCTGTCGGCATCTTCGGCGGCAAAGAAAGCTCCTTTGCCATTGCGCATTTCACTTAAAACGTAGCTGAAAATTTGCCGGGCCAGGTCGGCCATTTCTTCATCATTTGATAAAATCTTTCATTTTGCGGTAGTACCGCATTGGTATTCCTGTCTTCTCAGATATTTGATGGTGTGCCCAATCAGTTATACCATGTTGCTTTGATGGTTGGTTTTCTGGTTGAGGAACATCCATAAAAATAGTTTTAGTTCCAATGTCATAAGAAACCTCAAGGTTACTACCAGGTACTACAACATCGTATCTGTTGTTTTTCTGCCTTTTTAACTCCTCTAAGAGTTCGTTCAGGTTGTTTTCCTTATTTCCTGTCATTCATATACCTCTAATAATATCATATGCAATAGGAGGTATATTAAACTTATGGTGTATTTAATAGTACAAGACATTTAACTTGTAATAAAACTTAAAGATTTAATAAAAATCTAATAAAATAGTGCTAACAACAAACTACAATTGTCGGGGAGGTTCGGGAGCTACCCGATTATCGTCACTAATCATATGCACTCCGACAATAGTATCCTTTAAAAGTGCCAGTGACAGATACCTCTTTCCCGATTGTATTTTATTCATAAGTCCTCATCATACCTTATCGTGAAACAAAATTTCTTCCACGTCATATCCTCTTTTCTAATGATCATAGATCATCAAGCCTCCCATCATGCCAAGCATCATAACACTCCTTACACACAAAATGCCATCGTTCAACCAATCCATAACTAGAATACAACCAATACTTTTTTTCACCAGACAGATCCGTATGACAATGATAACAATTCATATGACATCAGCCGCCATCCTCATCTCATAAGTATCAATCCAATATTCCTCATCCTCTTTTGGTATACAATCACGATGAGCAACCTCATCCTCATCAATATGCCAATACAGTTGATCACTGCTAATCGTTTTCAAATCAATCTTCTTATCACAATACTTGCAATCTACATACCTAATTCTCGGCATCTTCACCCACCATCTCTAACAATCTTTTAAATAAATCAGCGATACAACCACAATCCTTATGGTCCAAATCAGGGAGATGTTTTTCTTCCATTTCATACAGTTTAGGAATCCAATACTTAACCTCAAGGATTGTATTATAATCTCTATTCGTATTCATCATGTTCATGGCTCCAAAAATTTTCTTTAGTTATTTTAATACCACAAATACTACAAATCAATTTAATCACCTTTCACTAAATCATAAAATTAATGATGGTAACATATGATGTGAGTCGCTGATACCAGATTTTAAGCATTCCTGCGGTCTTTGCTTTTTTCATTT
>JAWODD010000011.1:0-2939 GCA_046483445.1 Bacillota bacterium
GCTTCGGTAAGGATTAGTTTTCTTGTTCCCGGTTTCGGATAACCGGGATATAGTCCCTGGCGGTCTTTAAGATAATAGTGTCGTCCGATCGTGTCATTGTCTCCATTACTCTCTAAGATGCTCCTGAAGTAAAGCCCTGTTACATGGCTCTGCTTATCTCTTAATGCAAAGCAGATGCAGTTCTTGCCAAAGACCTGGTGCAGTCCCTTGCCGATGGGTTTCAGAAGGCCGTATTTGATAAAGCTGCTTAGTAATTGTTCGCTCAGCTTGTTATTATGGTGATACTGGCCGCTGTTAAAGCCTATGTCCTGGCTGTCCGGGTCAAGGCCTCTTTCCCTGGCATATGCCCTGCCGGCATGGCTGCGATGCATTCCGTTACGGAATGAGTGATAGATTTTCGTGAGCACTGCAGCCCGGGTAAGCTCCGGTGCCGTGCTTTTAAAGGTTGTCACCACCCCAAGCATCTCTTTGGCCTTCATGATCGCCTGGTGCTTAGTGGTCTTTTCGTATTTCATGATAAAATCGATCTGATCGCCGCTGCCGGCTGTGCAGTTGCTCGAAAAACAGGTCCAGGTACCGGTCTCAGGGTAGATCTGCATGCTGGGGGTCTTGTCGTCGTGGAAGGGGCAACAAAGGCGGTTGTTCCTGTCCGGGGTAAGGTTGTAGCGGCCTAGTACCGCCTCTATCTTCAGCCTTTGTTTGATTTCTTTGATCTCCATAGAATTTTTTTTTAAAATAATTCTGGGACTATTAGACGCAAATATAGATTATATTCCCAAACCAACAAAGAATTATTGGTTTTATTATCGTCTTATAATTCCGTATATTTGCAAATAGTCAGTATTATTGGACTCAAAATAGGATTACAATGAACAAAATAGCGGTTATCATTACGAACCTGAGAAAAGAAAAAAATTGGTCGCAAACCGATTTGGCTAATCAAAGTAAGGTTTCCCGTGAGATGATTAGTAAGTATGAAAGGGGCATTGCGATTCCTTCTGTCGATGCAGCTAAAAAAATAGCCGACGCTTTCGGGGTTTCTTTAGATTACCTGGTAGGTGAAGGCATAAATGCCTCTTTTGATAAGCAGACATTAAAAAGGTTACAGGAAATTCAGGATATGAAGCCCGATTTCAGGGTACACCTTTATTCTATCATTGATTCCGTAATCCGGGACTACAAAACACAACAAGCTTATACATCTTAAAATTTAATGATTATGAACTTACAGTATATTTCAGACAGCACAGGACAAACAACGGGCGTATTTATCCCTATTAATGAATGGAACGATCTGAAAAACAAGTACAAAGGTATTGAGCAGGCAGAAATTGATATCCCCCAGTGGCACAAAGATTTGGTAAGGCAGCGCCTTGATGATTACAAGAAAAACCTAGGTTCTGAAATGGACTTTGATTCTGCAATGGACGATATTGAAAAAGAACTGTAATGTATAAATCCATCATCCTGCCCCTTGCTAAACAGGATATTCGGGAAGCTGCTTTGTGGTACAACAAGCGCAGCAAAGGGCTTGGTAAGAAATTCACGGCAGAAGTCCGGGAAAAAGTCCGTTTTATCAGGAAAAACCCAACTGCATCCAATGTTCGTTACGACGATGTAAGAACTGCTGTTTTAAACATCTTCCCGTATATGGTTCACTACACCGTTAATGAAGCAAATAAAACGGTTATTGTTTCTGCTGTGCTACATACAAGCCGTGATACTAAATTGTGGGAAACAAGATAAAAAGCCCCGGAAGTTTTCCGAGGCTCTTTGTTCCTATAATTGAAAATTCTATTGGGATAGATCAAGACCATTTTTCAAGTCAAACAGAATACTATTTAACATTGATTCATTTGCCTGACCCTCAGAATCAAAAATTTTCAATCCACACTTTTCACCTCTTTCTAGATAGTAAGTGGCGTATGATCCATCAGCTAATCTTTCTACATTGTGAGCATTATCTTTTAATTCCCCTCCAATAGCATAATGCTTGGGATTGACTTTTAACCTTTCCAATTCTTTAATTAATTCTTGCTTAGTCATTTACTTTATTTAATGGGAGATATGATATTTCTATTTATCAGAACTTTAGCACGCACAGGGGATTGATACTGAACACCAAAACCTGTTTGGCCACTAAATGCCCCAGGTGAAGCTAAAGATCTATTAACTTCAAAAGGTTTAAGAACACTAAACTGAGTATATGGAGTTTGACCTGGAGGTATTGACCTAGCTCCATAGGAGACGCCAGGTTGTGAGAACCATTTACCACTTAAAGATCCATATCTGTCGATTACTTGACCTGGTCTTAAAAAGATTCTTTCTGTTGTTCCTGCTATTGATGCATTAGCTGGATACTTAGTAGCCACTGCAGTGTTAGTTCTAGCGGCACTATTTAACACTGAGGAATACCCTGCCACACCTGCAGCTAGCCCAGTCACAACTAGTTCCGGATTTGTCCACTGACTTAATACTTCCTTAATTCCAAACCCAAGACCACTTCCTACACTTCCGCTTTGCCAGTAATTTATTGCTGCTCTTCGTGACCAGTCAGAGTTAAGACTGCTTAATAAACCTTCCTGCTTGTCTGATAAGGTAAACCCAAGTGCATATGTTTTCATTGAGTTATTCCAGGCAACATCATCTGTGTTTTTGGTTCCTGCAACAGCAGCATCAAAACCGGCACGCTTATCATCTGTGATTGTAACTACAGCATCGCTTCCATCATTCGTTTCCAATAGCAAATTGTGGTCTTCATCCTCATACTTGGTTTCGAGCATTCCGGTTGGATCTGTATAGAGAACTGGATTATCATAAGCAAATCGATACGGGGTCCAATCATAAGCTTCTTCTGCAAGCGCATCCTGAGTCATAAACCTCCCAATTACAGCATCATAGAACCTGGTATGGAAGTCATATACCTCCAGTCCCATTTC
>JAWODD010000001.1:0-7880 GCA_046483445.1 Bacillota bacterium
CTTCTTCAAGTGCTATTTACCTTGAAAGTAAGGGGCCTAAAAGAAAAACAGGGGCGCGCAATACCCCTGTTTTCCTTTGATCAAAAATACAATAAAGGAGATTAAATTGAAAATTGAAATACAACCAGAATTTACTACGAAAGAAGTATACCTTATTTAATTTTAATTTACAAGAGGCAAATTCTTCTTTAAGCAACTTTTTTCGCAGCATTATTACTTTTCTCTGCCTTACCATGTACAACGCAATACCGTGCTATTTTAACTCACAAAACAGCGGGCCAGAGCATTGCCTTAATAACCTGTAAAAAACTTTGTTTGCGAAAGGATGAGGTTAATCATGGCCAGGCCGAAAAATGATCCGGGGAAAAGCGGGATAAACGTCTAACCCTCTACCTGACCCGTTCGGCGTATGAGCAGTTGCCCGGGAGTTTCCTCCAGGGCTTCGCCCTTCCAGAAACTCCCTAAAGGTGCCCGGTCGGAACCGAAAGCCCTGACGGGCTTACAATTCCTCCCTAAAGGGGTCTGACCCCCCTGTAAATTTCGAATCCTGCCGTTATTACATTGCATGGTAAAGGACAAAAAACAAGACAGATACCCCTCATGGGAAAAACGAAGGAACTTTTAGAGAAATATGTGGACGAAAGAAAGCTTAATCGAGGCCTAGCAGAGTTGGAAAACCAGCTGTTTGTAAATCAAAAACAGCAAAAGCTTTCTCGCTGGGGGATATCCTATATCATCAATAAATATGTGAAAATGGCCGGACAGAATCCTGCTTTTACAGTTGGATTTCCTGTGACACCTCATGTATTTCGTCATTCGAAAAGCATGCACCTGCTGCAATCAGAAGTGTACCTTGTTTATATCAGAGATTTTCTTGGACATAGTGATTGTTCTACTACTGAGGTCTACGCTAGGGTAAATAGCGAAATGAAGCGCAAGGCAATAGAAAATGCGTATCAGGATTTTATGCCGGTTGGCCTCCCTAATTGGGAAGAGGATGGTAGCCTAATGAAGTGGCTTAATTCTCTCTGTGATTAACGTGATTATGGTGAGTGTTTCAATTAAAAAACCCTTAAACCGGGCATTTATTAGAATCACTCACCATAATCTAAGACACTACATAATGACGAAAACCATGAAAACTGATTATTGTTATTTTAGCCTTTTCTTGGCCAGGCTTGCAGTAAATGGTATAGTAACAACATATTTCAAGAAACTATAAGTACCCCAGCCTATTAACAGGCCGGATAAAGCATATACAAGTCCTTCCAGGGTCGTAGGCAAACCGGGCACGAAGTTCTCCCAGGTGCCAGCGGCGATCGACCAGTCAACTTCTTTTAAGAAAACAAACCACCTGTTGTATATATTGGCATCCAGCATTGCCATATATGCCTGTTCTAAAGTCTCATGTCTTTCAACAAGCCTCTGCATAACCTCGCCTGATGATTTAAAAACATCACTTCCTGATTCAAGGTGTTCCCGGATATATTCTTCAAGAGTTAGATTATGGGATTCAGCAGCTTGAATATATTGTTCCAGCATTCTTCGGGCTTCAGCAAGATGGCCGCCGAGGCGCTGCATATACTGCCCATAAAACTGGGGAAACTGGGAAAGGGCAACTGCTCCAAGGGCTGCAAAAATACGGTCGGCGATACCATCGATAAACTTAAGTGGACCGGCATGTATCTTTGACATTAATCATACCCCCATCCTAATCAGACACATCTTCGGCAAATAGTCGTTCGCCTACTTTATTTAATATTACAATAGAGATAAAGCCAGAACAAGAGGTGGCACCAATATAATCAGCAATATAACAGGTCTATTGAATTTACATTTAACTGAAAGGTATCTTAACCTGTTTCTTTGGTCACACGGGTGAGCCATTTATGACCTTTGAAAATAATTAAAAAGGGCTTGCTTAGGGGGATATTTGTGTCTTAACTTAGCAGCAGCCAAGCAGTAAGGCTAAATTTGACATACCTTTCCACGCATGGCGATGAACCCGCTATTATCTTCCTCATTGTTAGTCTGTATTTTTATCAGGTTGCTATATTTTTTGTTTTCCCGTCATCTTCAAGGTCCAGCCGCTGCACTTAAGTGGTAATGAATATAAGGGGCAACTGCTTTTTCTTTTTTCACTTGGATACAGGAACAACCTCCTGAGCGGTTACTATGATATTAACATGATAGCATGGCTTTTATCATCCCAACTATTCTGAAATTAGCTTGAAAATTGTTATAATATCAAATATAATAAATATGTAATTGAACTGTAAAAGGCAAAATTACCGAAAGATAGAGACGCAAAGCTACAGGGACTTTGGAGCTAATTAACAGCAAGGATCCAGCAAGTTTTCAGTTCAGATAATCAAGTGCTTTTAACCTGCCTGGTATCTGGTGGGTGTTTGTTTTTTTTTATGTTCTGGGTTTTAATAGGAAGTCTGCCATGTGGGAGGCAATAGCTTTATGGAGAATAGTTCAAAGGCACAGTTGGCCAGGTTTGAAGCGGCCTTCCAAAAATATTTGGATGTCTATATGACCGGACGAAATCTGGGGAAGCTTGAGGGAATGGTTTCAGAAAACTTCAGCGGCTTTGGGACAGGAATAGATGAAAACTTTTACAGTAAAGCCATGGGCATGGGAATATTCGAAAGAGATATTAAATCAGCCCCTAACGAACTGCACTATAACATTCATCGTCATGAAATCAATCTGACTGATCAATCTAATGCCATTGTTGTTACTGAGTTGGATTTAAAAACAACTATAGCAGAGCAGGAAATTAAGCTAAACAACCTTCGAATGATGATGGTGATGCATGAAGAAGATGGTATTGTTAAAATATCCGGGATTCATATTTCTTTTCCGACAGAAGTCCATGCGGAAGGTGAGTCCTATCCCTTAAAAGAGTTGGAAGAGCGGAACATGGCATTAAAAAAAATGGTTGATGAAAAAACAAAAAAGCAGCAGGAAATTATTTATCAGCTCCAGGAAGCGGAAGAAGCGCTAAGAAGAAGTGAGCAAGAACTTAAAACTGTCATAAATAATATTACCGATATTGTGTCAAAAGCTGATGTTGAAGGAAAATTTACTTACATATCTGAATCTATCTATAGCGTGTTAGGTTATAAACCAGTTGAACTGCTTGGGAAAAGCATTCTTGAGCAGATTCATGAAGATGACCTGGGGACTATGGGTGAAATATTTCAGGAAGGCATTATAGAAGGCAGAAAGAGCGCAAGGGTTGAGTATAGGGTTCGCAAAAAGAATGGTAACTATATTTGGCTTGAAACTATAGGGAGACTTATATTTAATGATAAAGGGCAACCTGAAGGAGCCTTGTTTGCTTCACGGGACATTTCTGAAAGGAAAAGTGCAGAGGAAAAAATTAAATATATAGGTTTCCATGACCAACTCACAGACCTCTACAACCGCCATTATTTCGAAAAATGCAAAGATGAGTTTAAAGATATTCCTGTTCTGAGTGTAATCATGACTGATCTTAATGGTTTAAAACTGGTCAATGATACTTACGGACATAGAGCAGGAGATGAACTGCTCAAAAAATATGCAGACCTGTTAAGAAAATCATTTAAACAGAGCGACCTTTTTTTCAGATGGGGTGGAGATGAGTTTATCGTTGTATTAAAAAATACCAATGAGGCAAAAAGCTGGGAACTTTGTAACAGGCTGATTGAGCATTGTGGGGAAACATTTGTCAATGAAATTCCCCTTTCAATATCGGTAGGGATCTCATCAAAACTTCCTGGTGGGGATATTGATGAAGCGATAAAAGAAGCAGAAGACATGATGTATAAAAATAAGCTAACCGAGAGTAAAAGCAGTAAAAATCTAATTATGAAAACCCTGCTGGGAACCCTGTCTGAAAAGAGCTTTGAAACTAAGGAACACATAGAGCGGATGGGTATAGTTGGACGTAAGATAGGGGAAAGGTTATCTTTTTCACCATCAGAGCTATCAAGACTTGAAACCCTTACCATGCTTCATGATATCGGTAAGATTAATCTCGACAGCCGTATTCTTTTAAAAGAGACTGCTTTAACAGAAAAAGAATGGGAAGAGATCAAGAAACACCCTGAGGTGGGTTACCGTATTACCCGCACTGCTGAAGAATTTGCCAATGTTGCTGAAGACATCCTTGCTCACCATGAAAGATGGGACGGAAAAGGGTATCCTCAGGGGCTGCAGGGTGAAGATATACCTTACCTGGCACGGCTGCTAAACATAATAGATAGCTATGATGTAATGAGTAATGGCCGTCCTTATAAAAAGAAGATGACTACTGAAGAAATCATAGCAAAAATTAACAGGTGCTCAGGAAAACAATTTGACCCTGTCCTGGCCGAAGAATTTGTTCTTTATTTAAAGGAAGACTGCATTAGAAATGGATGCTGATAAATGGTTCCGGAAGAATAATAAAAGCTTCCGCGAGGCCTCTTTTCTTTAATTCTGACTCAAAAATGCCCGGTCGGAATCCCCTAAAGGGGTCTGTCCCCCCTGTAATATTTTCCAGTTTAGGCAGGATCCTGCCCGGTCGGAATCGTAAGCCCTTACGGGCTTCCAATTTCTCCCTAAAGGGGTCTGTCCCCCCTGTAATATTTTCCAGTTTAGGCAGGATCCTAATCAAGGGAGTAGGAGGTGAGGAAGGCTACCCCATACAAGTTTAATTCCCCAAAAATATTTTCATAATAGGCTTTTTCAAGCAGGAAAAGTGCTCTTGTATGTTTAATATAGCTTCTTATTGCACAAGCACAATTATTTGAAAGGTAAAATATCACTCTACTACTAACATGCCCAGAAAACCAAGAGTATGGTTTCCCGGGGCCCAGTATCATATCATGAGCCGGGGCAACCACAGGTCTGAAATATACCGCGATGAAGAAGACAAGCAAGTTTACCTTTCTTTATTGAAAGAAACTCAGCTCAAATATGATTTTGTTCTTCTATCATACTGCCTGATGAGTAATCATGTTCATCTCCAAATGGAAATCGTAGAAGAAAATCCGGGTAAAATTATGAAGCATCTTAATATGTGTTATGCTATTTACTTCAATCGGAAGTACGACTTCGTTGGACACCTTTTTCAGGGCAGGTACCATGCTGAACTTATTGAAACAGATGCCCAAAACTTGCAAACCAGCAAATACGTGCATCTAAACCCGGTCAGGGCCAACATGGTCGAAAAACCCCTTGAGTACCAGTGGAGCAGCTACAGGGAATATTTGGGTTATGAGCAAAGCGGCATTCTTTCCCCTGAAAAAATCCTTTGCTATTTTAAATCGGGCAACTCTGAATTATACCGGCGATACGTGGAAAATGATCTAAGTTTACATCTGCCTAAAACTAACACTCAGGAGGATGCAAGTGGCTGTCATAATTAATAGCTTTGCCCTTTCCGGGGTTAACGGTTATCTCGTAGAAGTAGAAACTAAAACTATTAGCGGAAAACCTTCAATCACTATAGTCGGTCTCGGTGACACTGCCATCAAGGAAGCTCGTGAAAGGCTCCAGGCTGCGCTTAACGAAGCTGAATTCGAATTTCCAAAGATGAAGATTGTCATTAACCTTGCTCCGGGCAACATAAAAAAAAGCGGCTCTCATTTTGATTTGGCCATGGCTTTAGGCCTGCTGGTGCAAACAGATCAGGTTAACCTGAAAAATTTAAAGGAATGTGGTTTTATCGGGGAACTTTCCTTAAATGGCTTTATTAGACCCTGCCCCGGTGTATTACCAATGGTAGTAGCTGCCAGAGATAAAGGCATTAAACGAGTTGTGGTGCCTAAAGGTAACCTGAAAGAGGCTTTGCTGGTTAAAGGTATAGAAGTGTACGGTTTCGACAGCCTGGTAGATGTGGTGCAATTTTTAGCGGGAGAAAAACATTACGGCGATAATCTGCAACAAGACCTCACAGAGCCGGTTTATCAAAGTGCCGGATATGATTTAGATTTCAGGGAGGTTCAGGGGCAGGATGCCCTCATTCAATATATCATGGTGGCAGCAGCCGGGGGGCATAACATGCTGATGGTCGGTTCACCTGGTTGTGGTAAATCAATGGTGGCCCGCAGGATACCAACCATTCTTCCCAACATGAGTGAAAAAGAGGCGCTGGAAGTTACAAAAATTTATAGTGTAGCCGGTCTGCTCCATAACAGCTCGGCTCTTATTACCCAGCGCCCTTTTCGGGCACCGCATCACAATGCTTCTACCAATTCACTGGTTGGCGGAGGTAACAATGCTATCCCGGGTGAAATTTCTCTGGCCCACAACGGGGTTCTTTTCCTTGATGAAATTGCCGAATTCGGCAAAAAAAGCCTGGAAGCACTACGCCAGCCCATGGAAGATCAATGCGTTACTGTATCCAGGGTTAACCAGACTAATACTTATCCCAGCAGGTTCATGCTGGTGGCGGCCATGAATCCGTGCGCTTGCGGTTATTATGGAGAAACACGATGTCGTTGCAGCGATTACGAGGTGTTAAAGTACCGCCGGAAGATATCGGGCCCGATCCTGGATCGCATGGATATTCAAAAATACGTGCAGCCGGTTAATATTTTAGAAATGCCGAAAAACGCTAAAGGAAAGAGTTCATCTACGCTGCGGGAAAGGGTGGAACAAGCCCGCAGCATTCAAAGCAGCCGGTTTAGAGACTGCCCTTCAATTACCTGCAACGCGCAGATGAATGCTGCCCAGATTGATTATTTTTGTCCCCTGGATGAAGAAGTGGTAGAACTGTTTAAGAAGGCCTATGAAAGATTTAATTACAGTGCCAGAGCTTTCCATAAGTTTGTTAAGCTTTCCCGGACCCTGGCTGATCTCGAAGAAGCAGCCTCCATCCGCCGCCAGGACGTCGCTGCAGCCCTGATGGCCAGAGACTTGGACCGGGACCAGGCCAGGATGATGGTAATTTAATTTACGACATCCAGGAGGTTTTAGTTAAAAAATGCTGCTTTACCTACTCTGGCTGGCCCAGGTTAAAGGAATCGGTCCCGTAAGCATCAGGAAATTGCTGGATAAATTTAAAAATCCCGAAGCGATTTACCGGGCCGATAAAGATCAACTTTTAAGCGTGGAAGGAATCGGCGCATCTACTGCCTCAGCTTTAAAGACTTCGCGTTCCCTTGATAAGGCGAAAAAAATTTTGGAGTTCTCCGAACAGAAAAAGATTAACATTCTCACCTGCCTTGATAAAGCTTACCCCAAGGAGCTTTTAGACAATAATAAAGCTCCCGCTGTCTTATATTACCTTGGTGCTGCACCGCGAAAAGGCGGAGTTGCTATTATCGGATCACGAAAATGTAGCGATTACGGAAAAAAGGTGGCCTGTGATACAGCAGCCTTCCTGGCCGGTTATGATATACCGGTCATCAGCGGTATGGCAACGGGCATCGACGGCTATGCGCACACCTCATGCTTAAAAGCCGGTGGCTACACCTTGGCTTTTTTGGGGGGCGGGGCAGATACCTGTTTTCCCAAAGAGCATTACAGCTTAAAACAAGCTATTATTGAAAAAGGCACGGTTATATCGCAGTTTCCACCTGGCACTTCGCCCCAGCCCGCCCATTTCCCCAGACGGAATTATCTGATGGCCGCCTGGGCCCGGCAAATAGTGGTAGTGGAAGCAGCTGAAAACAGCGGAGCCCTGATCACCGCCGAATATGGTTGGGACCTGCAACGCCCGGTTTATGCTGTGCCGGGTAGTATTTACAGCAAACTAAGCCGTGGCTCGCATGCACTTTTAACCCGGGGAGCAGAGTTGTTTACCAACCCCGGCCAACTGCTTCATAAAAAGAACACGGCTAAAGAAGCGTTCCAAGATTGGAAACCCCCTGACGTTTTTGCAGGAACATCAGACAGTC
>JAWODD010000023.1:0-30993 GCA_046483445.1 Bacillota bacterium
GTGGGCAGTCATCCGCGAGTACCGCCGGCAGGCGTTGACCGCCGTCACACGCGGGCCGACGCCGTAGCCGGTCGTATCGTGTGCCCCCCGTGCGGGGGCGTGGATTGAAACGGCGTGAACATTCATGTTAATGCGTTTGCTCCCGGTCGCCCCCCGTGCGGGGGCGTGGATTGAAACTCAATGCCACGGTAGCTGATTGCTGTTAATCCGGTCGCCCCCCGTGCGGGGGCGTGGATTGAAACAGCTCTTGCCCTGCTCTGTGAATCTCCCGGTGTGTCGCCCCCCGTGCGGGGGCGTGGATTGAAACGGAAATACTCCATCCATTCTGTTATCTCGTAGCTGTCGCCCCCCGTGCGGGGGCGTGGATTGAAACAATCTACATTTGATTAACTAAAACTTGGCCGATCAGGGCTGTCCAACAATTCGTTCATTAAACAAAACAAGCTCCCGTTCACTTTCAAGGGAAAGTTTACTCTTCGCTCTGGACCCAAACAAAATGGCCAACCTAAGTTTGGATACTGTAAATTCTTTAAAATCAATTTTTCTGTCGCTGACTTCAGTCAACTCTGCAAGCGCTCTTCGATATTCCGGCTAAAGATTTCTGTTAAGGCCGGATCAAAGCGGGTTCCGGCCTGTTCTTTTATTATAGAAAGGACTTCTTGATAACCGAGGGCCGGACGGTGGGGGCTTTTTTCGGTTAATTCAACGAAGGCTTTGGCAATAGAAAGAATGCGGCATTCCAGGGGGATTTCTTCTCCTTTCAGCCCCCGGGGATAACCCGAGCCGTCATAGTTTTCCCGGTGGTAAAGGATTAACTCTGCTACCTCAGACATTTCAGGGCTGTTGAGGGCAATACGGTAACCTTTTTCCGGGTGCTGCCGAATGCGCTCAAGCTCACTTTCGTTTAACTGGCCATGTTTATTTAAAATTTCTTTTGGCACGGTTACAAGTCCCAGTTCGTGAACCCGGGCCAACATGACCAGGTCGGCCATCTGCTTTTCATTTAAACCGGCGGCCTGGCCCAGCTCGATACTAAAAGCCTGCAAACGTTCGTTTTCTCTGCTGTAAGTCTGGTCCCGCTCATGTAGCTTGGCCAGCATGGCCCTAATTATTTCTTTTCTGGTATTCCTGCTGCGGCTAAATTTTTCTTTATACATACAAGCATCTGCATCCTGGTAGGCTTCTTCTAAAGGCTTTTCAGGACTTTCGCTTACCGCCATCCCTAGTGATATACTTAAAGGCATTACGGTTTGCTCATCTTTATAATCTTCAGCCTGCTCATAAATTCTGTTTACCACTTTTTCAGCGGCTGCATAATCTGTGCGGGGCAGTAAGATTGCAAACTCGTCCCCGCCGACCCTGGCCAAAAGATCGCAGCTTCTCAGGTTATTTTTTAACAAGTTCACCCCGGCTCGCAGGTAGCTGTCTCCTTTTTCGTGACCCATGGTATCATTTATCAGCTTCAAACCGTCTAAATCAGCTGAAATCACTGCTACCGGGTATTCACGGGACCCTTCCAGGCGCTTGATTTCAGTAACAAAAAAGTGACGGTTGTAAAGACCGGTTAACTGATCGTGGAAACTTAAGTAGCGGATTGTTTCATCATTTAAATTCCTGATCAAAGCGTTGGTGATCACTTCAGCTATAACTGCTAAGAGGTTGATTTGTTCCTGAGGCCAGGTTTTTCTTTCTTTAACCGCATCAAAGCCGAAAAAGCCAAAAAGCTTGCCGTCCCTCATGAGCGGCATATATAAAAGTGTCTTTATACCCCGGTCCTGAAACAGTCTTTTCGCTGCTTCGGCTTCCGGAGGCAAAGCATCAGTATCTGAGATATAAACATATTCTCTATTTTTGATCATGTCGCTCCACCAGGGCAGGCTATCCAGCGGGATTTCCTGGTTTTTTCCCAGCTCGGAGGTAATACCTTCCGCACACCACTCTTGGGTATTGGTCATCGTTGCAAGGTCTTCAGAAAACTGAAACAGGTAGCTGCGATCGGCGCCGAAAAATTCGGCGCTTCTTTTCAAGGCATAGTTAATCCCTTCATCAAGGCGCTCCGGGGTGAGGCTGACAAAATAGCTGGAGAGCTCGGCTACCATTGTTTCAAACTCCAACCGGTAATTTAAAGCCTCTTCAGCTTTTTTACGCCTGGTTACCTCTTCAATCAGGACAATAACCTCGTTATCGTTTAACCTCGAAAAGCGGGCATTAAAGTGAAGGTTGCCCTCGGAAACCGGCAGTTCATAACTGATAGCAGTTAACTGCCCGGTGGCCAGGGTTTTTTTAATGGTATCCCTAAAAAGCGAGCTTACTTCTGAAGGCAGTACTTTTTCTGCTTTCTGTCCCAAAAACTGATCTGGGGGCATGAACAGCTTTTTTCCCTCGGGAGCGGAAATCAAATCCAGAAAAGTTCCCTCCCGGTCACATCTTAAAACAATATCGGGAATTGAGTCCAGGATTGAATTGACATAGTTGACGGTTCTATTTAAATCATTTTCCATTTTTTTGCGATCGGTGATATCCAGAATAAATCCGTCAAGATATTCCACCTCTCCTGTGCTGCCGGCTACGCCCCTGGCTTTTTCGTAAACCCAGCGCACCGAACCGTCCCGGTGGATAATGCGGTATTCGATGCTGCAGGGCTTGTTTTTACCAATTGCCGCCTTGATTTGCTTATAGACTCTTTTGCTATCCTCACAATGGATAATACTTTCATAACTCCGGACCCGGTTTTCTATAAAATCAGCGGCCAAATAACCGGTAATGCTTTCTATATCGGAGCTAACATACAGCATGGTCCAGTAATGATCCAATTTGCGACGGTAGCTGATCCCGGGAATGTTTTCGACTAGCGACTCATACTGGTCCCGGCTTTTTTGAGCTTCTTCTTCGGCGTCCAGCCGGGTCAGAAACGAACCTAGCTGGGCCGCGTAAAGCTCGATCGCCTCCCGGTTTTTAAGGGAACGGTTTTTTGGCATAAAAAAAATAATATCGCCAAAGGCAGGCCTATCGCCGTAAGCCAGCTCAATCACGTAAATATCACCCACACCAACAACGCTCTGTATAACTGAGGCTGTAGCTCTGCTAATGGCGCCCATCGAAATATCGTAAAGGTTATTAAAGCGGACAAGCTTGCCGCCCTCGATGGCGCGCAGCCTGTCCGGGTTTATTTCCCAGACCTGCCCTTCGGGGTCGAAACCAAGGATTTCCGCAGCGCGCCGGATTCCCGGGGATATACCAGCCAGAGCCCTGGTTACTGCTTTGGAATGGTCTTTTTCGTAGGCGTTGATGGCTACATATCTGGCGCCCGAAAGCCTTTTCATCACCTTAACCGGCTCACGGAAATCAAAAGAACTGCGGTCGGTGGCAACCAGCCTTTTGGAAAAATCAAGCAGGTTTTTCACGGAAGTGACTTCTTCTTTTTGCGCAGTTATGTCGTGAAACAGGATATTGATGATGCCGGGCTGATCGGAAAATAGGTTTATGTTGAACCAGCGATCAAGCGGTTCAAAGTACTGCTCAAAGGATAATCCATCCACACTGCCCGCTACATTATTGAATACACCAATCCAATCAAATTCGCTATTTTCTATGCCGGGCATTATTTTTGTCAGCGGCTGCCCGAGCAAATCTTTCCTGGTTTGGCCGGTCATCTTTTCAAAAACCCGGTTCACCTCAAGAAAGATCAAGTCAATTGTATTGTTATCTGTATCTGAAACAAGGCGCAGGCGGGCAAAACCCTCCGGTAGGTTTTCAATTATCAGGCGTTCTTGTTCCTGTCCTGAATCCATGAACCTCACCCTTTTTTGCTACGGAAATATAGTTACTGTCAAAGGAAAAAGCAGTAATTAAGTCCTTCAGCTTTATAAATTAAAGCGTTTTTGACTTTTGAAAAATAAATTCGACAATAAATATAATTGTCCTGCTTAAAGCCACTGCCGGGTCCGGGATTGTTAAAAACTTGCCATTAACTGCTTTAGCGCCCGGCCAATCTAGCAAGTAAAATCACTCCTGCCATTTTTCCCCTTTAAAAGTCTGACTCCCGGTATTGCCCAAAATCCCTGGGAGCTAAAGTTATTGGCTGCCCGGTTTATATTTTTTCAATAAATAGATGACCAGGAAATAAAAACAGGTGCCAAAAAATGCCGAATTTATAGCTGCACCAAGTAAAAAAGTGCTTCCAAGGAGTTCAAGGAAACCGTAAATTGTTTCCTCGATATTACCCAATTTTAAAATTAAAGCGTATTGGCGCAGTATAAATTCCCAGAGGGTTTCTTCAACTAAAACCGGGGTTAAAATCATACCTCCCACCACGAAATTCATCGCATACATAATCGGGATTAACGGCCCGGTTAAAAGGCTGATTGCCGCTGCACCAGCCCGGTTAACCTTAAAGATAAGGGCAAGCAAATAAGCAATTAAAAACCCTATCCCTAAAGTGGGCGCAAAATTAACGCCCAGCCCAATGGCACACCCCAATGCGACCTTGGAGGGTTTCTCTTTTAATTCAAAAACCTGACTTTCCAAAATAGAATAGAACCTGGCCTTAAGGTTTTGCCATTTTGCTTTTTTAGGATATATTTTTGTCATATGACAACAATTATCTCCTTACTTTAAAATAAGGGCCGGTAAAGATCCTTTTTACAGTTGAATCATTTTATTAATAATTAATCTTGACCGCCTATATTTTAGCCCGAAATTTTGAAGAATTTGCCGAAGAGTATTTTACCTGGCAATAACTTTTCAGCCCCTGCAACATTGTCAAATACACCTCTTGTTTTACCAAATTTTTTAGGCAAAAGTTTTAACGACTACAAATAAGGCGGTACAGAAAAGCAAACTTTCCTTATTTTATTTTTAGTGCGGCTGTAAATGCTTCCTGGGGAATTTCGACCCGGCCGATTTTTTTCATGTTTTTCTTGCCTTCTTTTTGCTTCTCTAAAAGTTTGCGTTTCCTGGTCACGTCGCCACCGTAAAGGTTTTCGGTTACATTTTTGCGCAGCGCTTTTATCGTTTCCCGGGCGATGATGTTGTTTTCCATCGAGGCCTGGATAGGCACGTCAAACATCTGCCTGGGAATCAGATCCTTAAGTTTTTCAATCATCTCTTTGCCCCGCTGGTAAGCTTTTTCCCGGTGTACAATGAAAGAAAGGGCATCCACACGCTCATAATTGACCAGGATATTCATCAACACCAGGTCGGATTCCCGGTAGCCATGCATTTTGTAATCTAAAGAAGCATAGCCGCGGGTGCGGGATTTGAGCAGATCAAAAAAGTCGTAGATAATTTCAGCCATGGGCAGGTAGTAAATAAGCTTAACCAGCCCGGTTTCCAGGTACTCTGTGTGGCGGTAGACTCCTCTTTTTTCCTGGCAAAGCTCCATGACCGACCCGATAAAATCTTCGGTTAAGTAAATGACCGCATCTACATAAGGTTCTTCGATGACAAGCCGATCTTCCACTGGAGGCATCAGGGCCGGGTTGTCCACTTCTATAACCTGGCCGTTTTTCAGGTGAACCCGGTGGACCACGCTTGGCGCCGAAACAATCAAATCGAGATCATACTCACGTTCCAGTCTTTCTTTAACTATATCCATGTGCAACAGCCCCAGGAATCCGCAACGGAATCCAAGGCCCAGGGCTGAAGATTTTTCCTGCTCGTAGGAAAGGGCAGAATCATTAAGTTTTAAGCGTTCAATAGCTTCCCGCAGGGTTACAAAATCATTGCCATCCTGGGGAAAGAGGCCGCAGTAAACCATGGGCACCACCGGTCGGTAGCCAGGCAAGGGTTTATGAGCAGGATTATTCGCTGAAGTGATGGTATCGCCAACCTGGGCATCTTCAACATTTTTAATCGAGGCAATCACATAACCGACTTCCCCGGCAGATAACCTTTCAACCGGCTCCATTTTCGGGCGAAAGATCCCGGTTTCAGATACCTCAAAAACCTTGCCTGTATTCATAAATTTAATTTTTTCACCTGAATAAATGCTGCCCTCCTTGATGCGGATATAGGCGATTACACCGCGGTATTTATCATAATGGGAGTCGAAAACCAGGGCCCTTAAAGGTTTTTCAAGATCGCTTTTTCCAGGAGGCGGCACCTTGTTGATAATCGCCTCAACCACCTTATCAATTCCCCTACCTTCTTTGGCCGAAATCAGAATAGCTTCATCGGCATCATCACCAATAAGATCCACCAGTTCCAATTTTACTTTTTCCGGGTTGGCACTTTGAACATCGATCTTGTTAATCACGGGGATGATGGCCAGATCCTCCTCCAGGGCCAGGTAAATATTGGCCAGGGTTTGCGCTTCTACCCCCTGTACCGCATCAACTACCAAAACAGCTCCCTCGCAGGCAGCCAGGCTTCTTGATACTTCATAGGTAAAATCGACATGCCCGGGAGTATCGATCAGGTTTAATATATATTCGTTTCCTTCAGGACCCTGGAAATTAAGGCGCACAGCCTGCAGTTTGATGGTAATGCCCCGCTCCCTTTCCAGGTCCAACTGATCGAGAACCTGTTCCTTCATCTCCCTGGCGCTTAGAGTGCCGGTCATTTCCAGGAGCCGGTCGGCAAGGGTCGATTTGCCATGGTCAATATGAGCAATAATACAAAAATTCCTTATTTTCTCCGGTTCCAAACTGTAGCCTCCGTAAAAATTTATTTTAACATTCCCGTAGCATTATACCACAGGAAAGCATGGCGACAACAAGCTGTAAAACTTTCCAGATGGCAGATTAATAGCTTGATTTGACAAAAGGTGGTTACTCGATTAATATTTATTTGAAGCAAAAAGCAAGCTTACCTGTTAAAAGGGAGTAGCCGTTACCTTTTCGGTAAAGGTGTGAGTCAACATCCTGGCCTGGTTAATAAGCCTGGCTCCACCGTTGATAAAATCATTGTCAACTGGCGAGACTTTTAACGCGGCAAAATCCGTGTTAAAGTCTCGTTTTTGTTTAATCTGAAAAGCCAGCTTCGCCGGGTTCAGCTTCAGTTTTGGCTGCAAAAAGAAGTAAAAATAATTAATGAGTGGAGAGAAAGCCAATGTCTGTTATGCTCGGAGCTTTTATAATGATATTTCTTGCTGAAATGGGCGATAAATCGCAGTTTTTGGCCTTTTGCCTGGCCGGCCGCTACCGGGTCAGTCTAGTGCTCGCCGCTAACTTTTTCGCTACCTTGATCAACAATGGAACCGCTATTTTCCTCGGCTCTGTTTTCGCTGAAATGATCAACATGGACATAGTGCGGCTTGTTTCCGGACTGGCTTTCCTGGGATTCGGAGCCTGGACTTTACTGGAAAAAAAAGAAGAGCCCGGTCAATTGACGATCAGGGGAAGACTGGGCTCTTTTTTGTCTATCGTTTCTTTATTTATACTGGCGGAAATGGGCGATAAAACGCAAATTGCTTCCGCTGTTTATGCTGCCACCTACGGCGCACCACTGCTTACTCTGGCAGGGGTGATGGCCGGCATGCTGCTTGCTGACTCACTGGGAATTTTCCTGGGCCTTCGCCTGCGAGAATCGATATCTTTAGCCAAAATAAAAATAATCACCAGTATTGTATTCTTTATTTTAGGCAGCATCAGTTTTATGGGATCAGAGATTATCCCCGCCGCTTTCATTATCCTTTTGCTTTTATTTTTCACTGCTGTTTTTTTGCTCTACAATGCTCAAGCTAAAAAAGGCTCAAGACAAAAATTTTAGAGCATTACCTTAAGTTAAACCTCAATCTTTATCATTAAATAATACCTTGCTGATCAATGCCGGCGGCAGGGAACCGTAGTTTAAGATTTCCTGGTGGAACTGTTTTAGATCAAAATCTTCTCCTTTGTGCCGGCGATAGCGATCTACTATATTTAAGATTTCCAGCTTACCAATTAAATAGCTCATCGGCTGCGTGGGAGAAGCAGTGTAGCGTCTGACTTCTGTAACGGCGCTGTTTCTTTCGAGCAGGGCCACTTCAACCAGGTAGTCGACAGCCTGCTCAAAGTCCATCTGGCCGGTATGCAGGCTTACGTCTACTACAATACGGCAGGCTCGCCAGAGCTGGTCTTTTAAGCGATTTAACCGGTAGCGGGGATCGTCCAAATAACCCTGCTGTTCCATCAGCTCTTCGCAGTAAAAAGCCCACCCTTCGACGAAAAGGGTGCTTTGAACCGTCTTTTTCAGCAGGGAAGGCGCTTTATTGGAATAACACAGCTGGAGGTGATGGCCGGGGTAACCTTCGTGGAGCACAGTTATCGGCACCGAATAACGGCTGTGTTCTCCCAGCTGGGCTTCTTTATCCTCCGGGCTTTTGTCAGGATCGACCGGGGTTACGTAAAAGCGGCCGATTTGCTCTTCTTCCAGGGGCGCAGGAGGCAGGTAAGCGGCATAAGGGATCACCGGTCTAAAGGGTTCTGGAGTATCCTCAATAACCAGATCGCCTTGCGGCAGATCGACCAACTTGTTGCGCGCTACAAAATCTTTTACTTTTTCACTTTCCTGGCGATAGAAATCAAGCAGCTCCCCTTCTGGGGGATGCTCTATCTTAGTCTCAGCAATGATATCTTTCCACTTTTTTTCAGGATCAATCTCCCGGGCCAGGTGTTCCAATTCATTTTCAGTTTCCTCAACCAGCTCTTTGCCTTTTTCAAGCAAGGTTTGCCAGTTATAATCCAGAAAGTGATCTTCTTTCAGCATGCGATCAAAGATATCTTTGCCCACGGCAAATTCACCACTGGCTGTTTCCTTAAGCTCTTCCAGGTATTTGCCATAGTTTTCCAGAGAATTAATTACTTTTTCACAACCCTGATCAATCTCTTCCTTAAGCTCAGGGGTTTCTTCCGCCAGCTGAGGAAGGATATGGCGGAAAAAGCCAATAGTTCCCGGTAGGCTTAAAAGTTCGGTTTCTATAAACACCGGTGGGGGGTTATCAAGCTGACGGCAACCTTCCTCAAGCAGGCGGCAATATTCTTCCATCCGCTCCTTGATTGAGCGCATCCTTTTTTCAAGCGGGGCAAAATTGCGGATTACCAGAAGGTAAATCCCAGATAATCCATTCTGTAAGTAGGTATCCGGACGTTTTTTGTAAGCCTGCAGTTCTTCTGCATCCCGCTTCATCTCTTTAAGCTGAGAGTTTAGAAGCTTGTAGTCAATTTGATAATCCAAGGTCAGATCGTCTTCTTCAATTTCTGCCAAATCTTTTAAAAAAGTGCGGATCGCTTTTTTTCTTCCCTCGATCCCTTCCGGAGAAAAATCAGGCAGCCGGTGATCATAACAATGAATCCCGGTAGCGGTAGCATCTACAGGATGATTTTCCCAGTACCAGTCGAAAAACCGGTCGGTTAGTTCACGAAATTTTTTCTCAGGTTCATGCATTTTTCTACCTCCCTACATTTAATGCTGGTTATATTACTCTATTAAACTTTAACACAAATATTTATTCAAAACACTACTCTATCAGGAGGCATTAAACCACTTTAACATTAAAAGCTTCCTTTTTGACATCTTCGCTATTACTTTTTAGTAACCCCAATCGGGCCGACTTCAGGGGAGGTTGATTTAGGCACTTCACCGTAAGTTCTTTCTTTCGCCGGGGTTTCTTCCACAATTTTGTAGAGGTCCTTGCGGCGGTCCTTGATGTGGGTGACAGTACCGGTTATCCGGTTACGGCGCAGGATCTCAAGGTCTACTTCACCGATAACGATTGTTTCAATGTTAGCACTGCATTCTCCTACAATGCCGTCGCGGGGGAAAGGAAAGTCCGATGGTGAAAATACCCCGGACTGGGCATACATGGTATCAGTACGTGGCACATGGGTCAAGTTTCCAACCATACCTGTAATTACTGTATAGATCTGGTTTTCCACAGCCCGGGCCTGGGAGCAGTATCGCACCCGCATATAACCCTGGCGGTCATCGGTAGCAAACGGTGTAAAGATAATGCGCGCACCGCGTTCCACGGCCATGCGGGAAAGTTCAGGGAACTGGGTGTCATAGCAAATTAATATGGCAATTTTACCGCAGTCTGTATCAAAAACTTTTAGTTCATTGCCGGGTTGGATCGCCCACCACTTGCGCTCATCGGGGGTTATATGCAGTTTGTACTGCCGATCAATTGTCCCGTCGCGCCGGAACAGGTAGCTGACGTTATAAAGCAAATCATTTTCTTCCACGAAATGCGAACCGGCGATAATATTGACATTATGTTTCATTGAGAGCATGTTAAAGAGCTCGATATAATCCTCGGTAAATTCAGCCAGGCGGCGAACCTGTTTGCCGGGAATTCTCTCGTTGATAAAGGATAGCAAATGGATCGTAAATGTTTCAGGGAAAACAACAAAGTCTGATCTATCAATGGCGGCTACATCAACGAAATATTCACACTGGTTGGCAAATTCCTCAAAAGAATCGATTTTTTTAAGCATATATTGCACAGCGCAAATCCTCACCGGAAAAGCGCGCAAGTAGAGGCGCTTGGAACCGGGCATGTAATCAACATTATCCCATTCGAGCAAAACAGCATAACCGCGGGAAGCCTTATCATCATCGAGATAGTTTGGGTTGACCCACTTTAGCTTAAATCCGCTCAACAGCTGGAAGGTTAAAACCGGGTCATATATTTTCTGCTGGATTACCTGCTTGACATATTCATTGGCTGTCATCTTGTCGGCATATTTATGATAATTGGGAATGCGCCCGCCTACCAGGAAGCTTTTTAAGTTTAACCGCTGGACCAATTCTTTGCGGGCCTCGTAAATCCGGGTGCCTACATGGAGGCGGCGGTAATCGGGGTGGACCATTATGGAAATCCCGTATAGATGTTTACCTTCGGGATCATGGTTGGTAATATATCCGTTATCGGTAATCTCATCAAAGGTGTGCCTGTCCTCGTATTCATTAAAATCAATGATCAGGCTTGAAGAAGCAGCGATAATTTTCCCTTCGTATTCCACACAGTGCTGCCCCTCTGAAAATATGTTAAGGTGGCTTTCAAGTTGATCCCTGGTCCATGGATCCATGCCGGGAAAGCAAACCTTGCTTAACTCGACAATTTCGTCAATATCTTTTTCTTCCACATTTCTGATAACCAGCTTCTTTTCCATTTTGGATAAATCAATTCGTTCAGTCATTACTTGCTTAATACCTCCTGCAAATTAAGTTACCACAGGTAAAAGAATATGACAACTTAATTTCCCTTAATATTAGGAACTTAAGACCCTCACAGATTATTCCGAAAAAGCATTAACCATAATTCGGGGCGGACTGCGGTCGATAAACAGGCTAAAATTTAAACCTGCCCGGGAGAGCCAAGATAAAATTAATGCAGGTTATTTTGCAAAACGATCAATAAACTAACGGCGGCTGCGCTAATTATCTTTCGGACTTGACGGATATACCGGGCCCGGGTTGTATTCCACACTGGGCCTTGCCGTCCGCGGTTGGGGAAACATGCTCATCAATTCATAAATTTCCGCCGGCATATCGGTAGTTACATTTAGACCCATTTCTGAAACTTCACTTACGTCAATCGGATAATCATGGGTCCAGGTGCCTTGAGTAAGCTTCTCAGCCGATTTTTCAGCCTGTTTTTCATCCATATGTTTGTCCAAAAGATATTTGGCCGTGTATTTCACCTGACGCAGAGATTTTTCAGCAACATCGGCAAGAATTAAAGTTTGGTCATCTATATCCTTCATTTCTTTCTTATCCAATACTTTGAGTAAAGAAGCTGCCGGATACTGGCCAAGCTGGGGATCGAGCGGCCCTAGCACCGCATTTTCATCCATCACCACTTCATCGGCGGCTAAAGCTACCATGGTCCCGCCGGACATGGCGTAGTGGGGCACAAATACGGTTACCTTGCCGGGATGCCGCAATAGAGCATCAGCAATTTGCTCGGAAGCTAACACCAGCCCGCCCGGGGTGTGCAGGATTAAATCAATTGGCACATTCTTGTCAGTCATGCGGATGGCGGTGAGGACTTGTTCTGAATCCTCGATATTGATGTAGCGGGTTAAAGGCACGCCCAGTAAATTTAAAGCCTCCTGGCGATGGATCAGCGTAATTACCCGGCTACCCCGCTTTTTTTCAAAATCCATCATTTTCCTGGTCCGCGTTGAGCGCAGCACCTGCTGCTGCAAATAAGGGCTAACTGCTGTTAAAATGATAAACAACCAAAAGAGCTGAAAAAAAATCTCCATTAATTTATGTCCTCCTTCATCCAAACATCCTGATAATTAAAGTGCAAAAATCAATTTATTAACAATAATCACGCCAACATTCCCAGAAAGGATCGGCCCGGTAGATACGCTTAGGTCGCATAATCAACATAAGCACTGCTCCCAGGGCAAACCCGCCGATATGGGCCCACCAGGCTACACCGGGCATCCCGGAAAGCGCATAGATAAACTGCAGGAAAATCCAGTATCCCAAGTATATGGTCGCCGGCAGCCAGAAAAAAAACAGGATAAAGGGCGGAATAACTGTCAAAATACGAGCCCGGGGAAACAGAATCAAATAGGCCCCGAGCACCCCTGAAACTGCCCCGGAAGCGCCAACCATGGGGGTACTGCTACCCGGCATGAAAATCCCCTGCATGAGAGCGGCGGCCATCCCGGAGAGAAAATAAAGGATCATAAACCGCTTAAATCCAAGCCTTCCTTCCACAGCAGGTCCAAAAACCCAGATAAACCACATATTACCAAACAGGTGCCCGAAATTGCCGTGGACAAACATACTGCTGAATATTGTCCAAAATTCGCCCACCGGGTTGTTAAAAAAGGCCGCCGGGACAAAACCAAAGGAGTAAAAAATAGCCGGAAAAATATCAACTCCCAGTGAAAACTGATAGAAAAAGGCCAGTCCATTTAAAACAATCAATCCAATAGTGGCAATAACTGCTCCGTGATAAGTTATGGTATCGCGTAAAGGAAACATTGAAAGCTAGATCCTGCCTCTCTGCCGGCCGGTTTAACCGGACTTTTTTATTATATCATACCTATTAAATGCTTTAAGTCTGCGTACTGATGAGGTTTAAAACGGTTTTTTAACTTAAGGCACCGGCTTATCTCTTTTTAATGCTGTGAAAAGCAAACAGTTTCTTGAGGAATTAAAAAAACATGATATAATAATAAAAGCTCGGGAGTAATTCTAACAACCACTTTTACAAGAATCACTAAAGTGTTCCAAATTTGCAGGCAGGTCCTGGTCTTATGGACTGCCTGTTTTAATTCAGAAGCATCAAAACAACCGGTGCTAGAAGAAACTAATATTTAATAAATGTTGAGCCATAAGAATTTGTTCTGCTTGAACGAAAGGATCGTGCTTTAACAATACCATGATTTTGCAAACCTTAGGCGAGTTTATCCTTATATACGGACTGGGAATATGTGCCTGGCAGCTTTTTGCCAGGCTTCCCTTAGCAGCTCCGGAAATTATTGGCCCGTTAGTTTTAATCGGCGCCCTGAGGATCTCCCAGATAGGTCTGCCTCCCGCCCCGGACTTTTTGTTCCCGGCAGCCCAGGTTATTATCGGAATTTTTATCGGTTCCATGCTGAATAAAAGTGCCCTGCACGAATTAAGACAGATGGTTTTACCTGCACTGGTAATTATTGTTTGGACTCTGTCAATGATTTTTATAATTGGTTTATTCCTGCACCGTTTTTCGGTAATGGATTTGCCCACGGCAATGCTTTCAGCAAGCATGGGCGGACTTCCTGAAATTACAGTGCTTGCAATAGCATCCGGGGCCATCGCTGCCGTGGTTATTTTGATGCAAATGATCCGGATGGTGGGAACGGTTATGCTGTTTCCGGTAATGGTGCAGTGGCTGGAAAGAAAAAAAATAGCAGAACAAATAAAAGGAAAAAAGGGAAACTGCACTCCAGCAGAGGTTTCACAACCAGATTCTACCAATAAAAAATTAAACATCGATCATCCTGAAAATATCGAAGATAATGGGCAGAACAATCCAGGCAAATCAGCAAAAAATGGTTCGATATCTAAGTTTAAAACCAGCACATCCGTTGAATTTGATCATGTAATCAAACAATGGCACCTTTTCAAGATCACCTGGAAGAAGACTATTTTAACCCTGTCCGTAGCTATCGCCGGAGGTTTGCTGTTGCATTACCTCGGCGTACCCGCCGGTTTAATGGTCGGGTCCAGTTTTCTTATAGCCACGGCTTCCATAGCCGGCCTGCCGATAAGTAAAATTTCTCCCAGAATTTTGAGCCTGTTGCTGGTAGCCATTGGAGTGAATCTTTCTGAAAACATCACTATTGAAACTCTCTATGCTATAGCCAACCCGGATCTTTTGTTCCCCATACTCGTTGCTTCAATAATTATGTTTGCCAGCTCTTTTGGCGTAGCCTGGATTATTGCTAATTTGACTAACTGGGACTATCCCACCAGTTTTTTAGCGGCTGCCCCCGCGGGGTTTACGGTCATGACCGCCTTAGCCCTCAAATATGAGCTGAACCCGGTCAGGGTATCCATGCTTCACCTGTGCCGCCTTTTTTCCATTAAGATATTTTTGCCGTTTTACTTTATGACCCTGATTTAATATAAGCTATACTCTATTTCTGCCGCTTGCCATCTATAAAAAGGTTCAATCCCCTGACCCTTATGCTTCTGCTATAAGTTAGTAAGTTAGCAGCCTGGCTGCTAACTTACTAACTTAAACTTTCCCGATACTGATGGCGCAAACTTTTGTTTCAGGTATTTTGGCCATTGGATCTAAAGCCGCACTGGTCAACAAATTAGTCGGGCACTCAGCAAAATGAAAGCTCAGCGATGCCACGCCAACTTGACTTTGCCGGGTGAGCTTTGCTTTGACCTGTAACTTGCCTCGCCGGGACTTCACTTCCACTAAATCGCCGTCTTTTATCCCCATTTTTTCGGCATCGGCCGGGTTAATCTTGATATGTTCATCACCGCTTAGCTTATCTAGTCCATCTGAGTAACGGGTAAGCGTACTATGAAACTGGTAAAGGTTACGTTCGGTCGTCAGAATCAAAGGAAAGTCGAAATCACAACATTCCATTGAAGGCCTGTAGGTTATTGGCATCAGTTTTCCTTTGCCCGATGGAGTATTGAACTTTTCAGTATGGAGGATGGGCGTTCCGGGGTGATCCTCTGTGGGGCAGGGCCACTGGATACCGTCTCCTTCAAGACGTTCGTAATTAATTCCAGCATAGCTGGGAGTTAAAGAAGCCATCTCATTAAAAATTTCCTCTGCATTATTATAGGTAAAGCCTTCTGCTTCCATCTTATTAGCGATGGCACTGGTAATCCACCAGTCGGGCTGAGCCTCACCGGGAGGTTCAACCACTTGCCGTACGCGCTGCACCCGACGTTCTGTATTGGTAAAAGTGCCTGATTTCTCGGCAAAACTGGTCGCCGGCAGCACTACATCAGCTAATTCTGCAGTTTCATTGAGAAAAATATCCTGCACAACAAAAAAGTCAAGTTTTTCCATTGCTTCCCTGGCATGAGCAGAATTGGCCTCGCTTAAAACCGGGTTTTCACCAACCAGGTAAATGGCTTTGATATCACCACTAAGTGCTGCATCAAATATTTCAGTGTGGGTCAGCCCCGGGCTACCACTTAATGATTTGCCCCAGGCACGTTCAAATTTTTCCCGAATTTCGTCGTTATTTACTTTCTGATAACCGCTAAACACATTTGGCAAAGAACCCATGTCGCAGGCACCCTGGACGTTGTTTTGCCCGCGCAGGGGATTGACTCCGCTTGAAGTTTTCCCCAGGTTACCGGTAATCAAAGCCAGGTTACTGATGGCCATTACGTTGTCAGTACCGTGTGAATGCTGGGTAATACCCATACAGTAAAGAATTGAAGCAGGAGAGTTTTGGGCATAGATTCTCGCCGCTTCGGCAATCTTTTCCATGGGTATGCCGGTAACTTCACTAACAAACTCATCGGTGTATGGTTCCAAAGATTGCTCAAACTGATCAAAATTTTCACAGCGCTTCTCAACATATTCCCGATCATATAATCCTTCCTGGATAATCACGCGGGCCATGCCCATCAGCAAGGCAACGTCACTGCCCGGCTTAATCTGTAAAAATAAATCTGCAAACCGGGTCAAAGGGACCTCCTGTGGATTAGCCACGATCAGTTTTGCCCCTTGCCTGACCGCCCTTTTAACCTGGTAACCGGCGATAGGATGAGCTTCAGTTGTACTGGTGCCAACAGCTAAAATACAGGCTGCATCTCCAATCTCGGCAATAGAATTGGTCATTGCTCCGCTCCCCAATGTTGTGGCCAGACCGGCCACGGTAGGAGCATGTCAGAGGCGGGCGCAATGATCAATATTGTTGGTCCCCATAACCGTCCTGGTAAATTTTTGCATTACATAGTTATCTTCGACAGTACATTTAGCTGAAGCAATCGCGGCAAACTGGTCTCCCTGGTAACGGCTCAGCTTTTCAGCTATTAACGAAAGCGCTTCTTCCCACTCAGCTTCCACCAGTGAACCGTTTTTGCGAATCAAAGGTTTGGTCAGACGGTGTGGCGAGTTGACAAATCCAAATCCAAAACGCCCTTTGACACAAAGACTGCCACCGCTGGCAGGGCTATTGGAAACTGCTCTAGCACTGACTAACTTACCGCCGCGCGCCCCCATAATAATGCCACAACCACAACCGCAGAAAGAACATGTTGTTTCTACCTCGTAAGCAGGCTCAACTGCCGTACGCGGCACTAACGCCCCGACCGGGCAACGTGAAACACACTCACCACAAGTAACGCAGGTTGAATCAAGGACCGGCTTATCACCTAATACACTTATCCTGGTATTAATACCACGATAAGCAAAATCGATACACTCATCACCTTGGATTTCCTCGCAGGTCCGCACGCAAATACCACAGAGCACACATTTATTCATATTCCGCAGGTAATAGGGATTTGAATCATCAATCGGCTGGTCCAGCTCGGGAGCCCGCATAGCCTTAATTTTTTCTT
Organism: Bacillota bacterium; assembly: GCA_046483445.1. GTDB lineage: Bacteria > Bacillota > Dethiobacteria > DTU022 > DTU022 > B1SED10-74M. The sequence goes on from JAWODD010000023.1 coordinate 16,978, forward strand.
CATCCAAACCAATATAGCGGGTTAATTCCTGCAACTTGCAGTTATTATTTTGGACACAATTCTGGCAATCATAATCATGGTGGAGGACCAGCAGTTCCAGGTTGGTTCTGCGGGTTCGCTCAAGCATATCGTTCGAAGTAGTTACCACCATCCCCTCTTCCACCGGCGTCATGCAGGAAACCGTAGGACGCCGCCCCTCAATTTCAACCAGACAAAGACGACAAACTCCCACAGAAGAGAGTTCTTCGTGATCACAAAGGTGGGGAATGTAGATGCCGTTATTTAAGGCCGCCCGAAGGACAGAAGTGCCAGGAGCGGCTTTCACCTCTCGGCCATCTATGGTTAAAGTGATTAGTTCTGACATTTGCAACCCTCCTCGGAATCTTCCACTTCTTTTTGAACTGGGCTACCCTCGGAAACTATATAAACAGCTCCGACCTTCTTCGGACAGGCATCAAGGCAGGCCCCGCAACGAATACATACATCCGGATCAATTTCATGGGGCTGTTTTTTCTCCCCGGAAATCGCGGCTACCGGGCAAGCCTTGACGCACCGGCGGCAGCCGATACACTTCTCGGCGTCAATTTTATACTGGATCAGCTCTTTGCAGACCAGGGCCGGACAGCGTTTTTCGTATACATGGGCTTCATACTCGTCACGAAAATATCGCAGGGTGGTTAAAACCGGGTTCGGTGCCGTCTGCCCCAGGCCACACATGGAACCTCTCTTGACCGAAGTGGCCAACTCATCCAAAAGTTCAATATCTCCCGGTCTGCCCCGTCCCTCGGATATATCTTCAAGAATATCATACATTTGATTAGTCCCAAGACGGCAAGGAGTACACTGGCCACAAGACTCTTTCTTGGTAAAACTTAAAAAGTAGCGGGCCATATCAACCATACATGTATCTTCATCAACAATGACCAGTCCCCCGGAGCCCATCATTGCTCCGGCTTCGTTCAGGGAATCGAAGTCGATCGGCAGGTCAATGTGTTTACTGGGAATGCAACCGCCTGAAGGTCCGCCAATCTGGGCTGCTTTAAATTTTTTATTATCGCGTATACCACCGCCAATATCGAAAACTATTTCGCTTATGGTAATGCCCATCGGCACTTCTACCAGACCGGTATTGTTTACTTTGCCTGTAAGGGCAAATACTTTAGTGCCTTTGCTTCCCTCAGTGCCAACCAGGGCAAATTGATCAGCACCACGGCGCAGGATCAGGGGGACATTGGCCAGCGTTTCAACATTATTAATTACAGTCGGTTTATCCCACAACCCCTTTAACGCCGGAAAAGGCGGTCGATGACGGGGCACTCCTCTCCGGCCTTCAATCGATGCGAGCAGGGCGGTTTCCTCACCACAAACAAAAGCTCCCGCACCTTCCTTAATTTTAATCCTGAAATTAAAACCCTGGTTTAAAATATTTTCCCCAAGGATGCCATACTCTTCAGCCTGCGAGATAGCGGTCCGCAGACGCTTGACAGCCAGGGGATATTCGGAACGAACATATATGTAACCTTCATCTGCACCAACAGCATGACCGGCAATAAGCATCCCTTCCAAAACCGCATGGGGATCGCCTTCCAGCGTGCTGCGGTCCATAAAGGCCCCGGGGTCGCCTTCGTCGGCGTTACAAACAATATATTTCTTTGGCCCCGGGCTGTTGTAGCCGAACTGCCATTTCATACCGGTAGGGAACCCGGCTCCTCCACGACCACGCAGTCCTGACTTTTTTATTTCTTCTATGACCGCTGCCGCTTCCATTTGCAAAGCTTTTCTCAAGCCGCGATAACCGCCCCGGATAATATATTCATCAATATTTTCCGGATCGATTACGCCGCAGTTACGCAAAGCAAGTCGTTTTTGCTTCTTATAAAACATTATCTGATCGTGACTGGTTACGGTTTCTTCCGAAACAGGATCTTTATAAAGCAAGCGCTCAACCATATTCCCTTTAATCAAATACTCTTCAACTATTTCCGGAACATCTTCAGCCTGGACACCACAGTAGAAAATGTCTTCTGGGTAAACAATAAAAATCGGACCTTTTTCACAAAATCCATGGCACCCGGACATAATTATGCGCACCTTATCATCCAGGTTATGCTTCTTGAGTTCACTGGTCAGGGCATCCTTCACTTCAACAGCTCCGGATGAAATACAGCCCGTCCCGGCACAAATTAAAATATGCCTCTCATACACTTTGGCCCTCTCTCCTTTCATCATCCTGTTACTTTGAATTATCCGAGCAACCTTACTACCCGGGATAAATTATTGCTCCCGGTAAGCAGGGTTGTGAACATATTTTTCAATAATTGCTTCCCGCATCTTTTTACAAGACTCACTCTCATGACAGAGCGGCCCTTCAAGGCAGCACTCTACAAATTGTTCGCAAGGATTTTCTTTACTGTTAAAACACTTTTCACAGCAGGGATCAATAAATCTCTCCAATTAAACCTGCCTCCCTTCCTGCTCTTCCTGACTTTCCTCGCCAAAGTTTTCTATAATGCTTTTAACTTTTTCCGGATTAAGCTTGCCATAAGTTTTCTCATCAATGGTCATAACCGGCGCGAGGCCGCAGGCTCCGATGCAGGCTACCTCCTCGTAAGTAAACTTATTATCCCCAGTAGTTTCTCCAACATCAACCTTAAGAACATCTTTTACCTTGTCAGCCACTTTGGAACCTCCGCGTACATGGCAGGCTGTACCGCAACAAAGGCGGATAATATGTCTACCCCGGGGCTGGAGATGAAAACGGGCATAAAAAGTGACTACCCCAAAAACCTTGCTTTCAGGCAGCCGCACAAAATGAGCTACTTCCCGCATTGCTTCTTCAGGCAAATAACCAAATTCCTCCTGGACATCTTGCAGAAGAGGAATCAGCTCACTTTTTTCACCCTGATATGATGCAAAAACAGAATTTAATTGTTCTTCCATATAATCACTCCCTTTACCACATATATTGATTTATGTTTCATCAACCAGCTGAACGTAAATAAGTCCCCATTTCTCCCGGTATAAACTCCTTTTTCGATTAAATACTCAATAATGTATTCGCTTTTGGCTTAAGTGAATCCTTCCGCAAGTGAACGAAATTAATCCTCAAAACAAAAGACGCAATTAACTATATTGTCAGCAAATAATGATTGTTTGTTTAATTTAAGCCTGATTAACTATTTGAGAGCATTCTAAATTTATCCGTAACGATATGTGGAATTATTAGTCAAAAAGCCCCTCCTTTTGGTCTTCTGCACTCATGCCAACATGTTATAATGGGTGGGGAGTCTTCGGAAGGGAATGAGGAGGTCTTGCCGGACTGGATTCACGCGCTTGTTTATATGGTTATAGTCATTGCGGTTGCGCTTGCAGCCGGCTATTACACACAAAATATTTTAGGCCTTTTTGCCGGGTTGGGACTGGCTCATTTTTTGGCTTCCGCTATTATCAAGCTTATCCCCGGGTTCTGGGGTAACCAATAAAATTCATCACATCATTAATAGTGCTTTTTAATTTTTCCTGCTGTTTAGGATTATTTAATCCCAATTACATTTGGAAAAGTTATCGCCAACTTAGTTGAATTTATTCTACCAGTAAAATGGCATAGCGGTTCATTTCCTGGTCATAGCTGTGCAAAACCTCTAAAGGGTAACCGATACTGCGCACGGTATTGAAAAGATCAACTGCCAGCGACTCCGGGCCGGGGCGAGCAACTTCTTTATTGACACAAAGTTCCCGTTCTCCCGTACAGTTATCGCAAAACCGGCATTCATCCATACAGAGCATAAACGCTTTATGATAACCTGAACGGAATACTTCCCTTTCCATTTTGACCAGCGCTTTATTTACTTCCCTGCTCCAGGGGACACGGTCTTCCGGGTAATCCACCTTTTTAGCGAAATGAAAAATCACCGCTTCCCGGTATTCAGCAAAAAAGGCGCGGCATTCTTCAACAGAAGGCACCTGCGGCGGACAGGCTCCTTTTTTACCATAGCTGGCGCAGCCAAAGGTACATTTAAAGCGGACCCAGTGGGCGACCTCGATTTGTGACGCTTTAATCCAGCGATAGTCGGTTAAGTTGTAGTTGGCAAATATTTGTTCCAGCTTCTCTCGATCTGTGATAATACCAGCCTCCCTTGCAGCATCTAATTTTTTAACTATCCGCTTAAGCAAATAAAAGTTCAACAAAACAATTTAATCTGGCCCTGGAGCTGAACCTGTAAATATTTTTCCTTCCAACACAATGGATATATCCATGCGAAGAATTTCTATTTCCCTTACATCTACGGCCAAACCGCGCACCTGACCGAGGTCTCGGTCACGCAAAGTGGCAAATACTACCCCGACCACTTTCCCCTGTTCATTGAAAAGCGGGCTGCCGCTGCTGCCAGGGTATATTGCCGCTTCCACCACCAGATAGGACAAATCTCGCTCGTGTGGGTGTTCAGAATAACCGATCAATTCGCCCTTGTTGGCGATCCGGGCAAACTGCATTGGGTTGCCGATCACCAAAAGCTGATCTCCCGGATCGGGCCTGCGTTCAGAAAGAGGGACAACCGGTAAATTGTCCGCTTCCAGCTCGACTATCGCCAGGTCTACTTCTTCTGAAACATGCCACTCTTCAGCAGTATAGGTGCCGCGCCCGGGAAAAGAAACCCTGACCATTGCCGCATCCTCAACCAGGTGGCGGTTGGTTACTACCAGACCATCGGGCTCAATATTAAAACCGGTTCCCCGCCTTTGTCCCCCGGGAATTCCCGGGACCCCATCGGCATATAGCCGGGCTACCGCATCGCGGGACCCCCTGACCACGGGATCATCTGCTAGATCCCATGATTCCTGTAAAAAAGTAAATGCAGGGCCACCTAACACATAAAGAAACCTTCCGGTAACACTGAGCAAAAACAACAGGGCTAAAATTAAAGCGGTGGTGCCCAAAATCAAATGGCGGGACCGGGATACCTCACCATAGTCGATTTCAGTTTGCTCGTTATCATATTTACGATTGATTTCCTCTTTAATTTCACGATCTAAATCGTCATGATCTTTCACTGGTACCACCTGCACAATCATAGTTAACTCGCTTTGCCCACAGCCCAGGGAAAATCCTGCTATTTTACCGGAAATACCGGCATTGTATAGATTAGCATAGCCAGTTATAATAAAGTCAATGAGTAATTCAAGCTACAATAAACCTTTTACCTACAAAGAAAAAAGCAGGGCCGTTACCAGGACAACAGCGATCGTAACGGGGATGGCAATCAAAATCACAAAATGGATAATATAGGCGGCAATGCTGGCCCCGCTAGAAAGGCCGTAACTTTCTCTAACCGCAATCACCTGCAGCACCATTACCCATACAGATATACCCAGGCCGATTAAACCACTTAAAATACTCCCTGCCGGACCAAGGTATACTCCCAGTAAAGTTGCCGGTACAGTGATAATCATTGGAAATTCCGCAAAACAGTAAGCAGAAAAGAAGTTCCAATAACCACCCTGCCCGCGGAAAAGCTTGGCCAGCAGGTGCAGCAGCCCGGTAAAAATAAAAAGCGAAACTACCACAAAGACCAAACCGCCGATCACCATAAAAGATGCATCGATAAATAAATCAACCTCGCGGCCCAGATCTTCGATTGCCCGCTGCCCCTCGCTGCCATAAAAATTAGCCGGTATGGCCAAAACAGACACCCCGAGGGCGACCAGGAAAGCCCACCCCACCGGTCTTTCCCTGGAAATTTCACGCAGTGTTTTTACCGGACTGGCTATAACACCAAACAACCAGTCAATCAAATTGTAGCCCATCTTATAATTCATCTCCCTCCCTGACAACCTGATCTACCTTTAATGAAAGCCCTCCAAGAAAACTTTTTAGCATAGCAGTTAATTCAAACAGAACCTAAATATTGCTTCGACTCCTGGCTCTACTGCACCTGGTAACGGATATCAGGGGGCGCCCCTTCCTTCACTTTTTCAAAAAAAACAATTTCAGGAGCAATAAAGGTCCTTTCCAGGGTTGTCAAAACACTGAAGCCGTAATCAAAAAACTGAGCAAAGATGGGAGGCGGTGGAAATTCATGACGTACCGGATCTTGAAGATCATTCATTTCCGCCAGGTAATCGATTGCTTCCTCAATACCGCCCAACCTGTCTACCAGACCCAGCTCTTTGGCATGGGAACCGATAAAAAGTTCGCCGGTGGCCACTTCCCGCACTTCCGCGGGATCCATATCCCTGCCCTCAGCAACTTCAGCGATAAATTGCGCGTAAGCCTCGTCTGAAAGATCCTGCATCAGTTCTCTTTCTTTATCTGTCAACTCCCGGCTGAACATGTCCTTATGTTCTCCGGATTTAATCGTTTCCACTTCGATACCCAGTTTATCATAAAGCCCTTCCAGGTCCGTGAACTGGTTGATCACACCGATCGACCCGGTCAGTGTCCCCGGATGGGCAACAATGCCCTGGGCAGGAGCCGAGATATAGTACCCCCCGGAAGCAGCCATATCGGCCATGGAAACAACGATTGGCTTACTAAAATCCCTGACCATCGAAGCAATGCTCTGCGAGGCGGCAATAGAACCGCCAGGGCTTTCCACCCTCAAAATAACTCCTTCTATGGCGGGATCCTCTTTAGCCCTTTCCAGTTGACGATAAACCTGGTTCGGTGTAATTCCCCCTACTGCAAAAAGACCTCCACCCACTTCTTCCTGGATTGTTCCAGAAAACCTGATCACTACAATCCGATCTTCATCAACCCTTGCCGATTCCTGGCGCTGGTCCACCCCGTCAATAAACGGCAGGGCCACCACCGCTGCCACTGATATTACTATTAAGGCAATAATAAAGATCCTGCGTTTTAGCATAAAAAAACCCCCTAATCATCATTGATCAATTTATATTTAGACAGTAAAAGAATAAATCCTTTAACTGGCAGCAGTTTTTCTTGCTATTGTGTCCATCCAATGATTATGATAATATATACTTAACCGCTATGGTTATAAATTATTTGCCAAGCGACGTTTTAAAATGATGCTTTTAATGACCCGTTCGTAAGAAAGTAATCTTTGCTAATTTTAAAAAGGAGGGTTTATAAATGTCTTTCAAAGTTAATGATAACGTTACCTGGGTTGGGAAAATAGACTGGGAACTGCGCAAATTCCACGGTGAAGAACTGAGCACCCACAGGGGAACCAGCTATAACTCCTACCTGGTCAGAGGAAAAGAAAAGACTGCCTTAATTGATACCGTGTGGGGACCCTTTGCCAAAGAGTTCGTGGAAAACTTAAAAAAAGAAATTGACTTGAATGATATCGACTACATTATCGCCAACCATGGCGAAACCGACCACAGCGGGGCCTTACCGGAGCTAATGCGTGAAATACCGGCTACCTCGGTTTACTGCAGTAAAGCCGGGGAAAAATCAATTAAAGGCCAGTATCACCAGGAGTGGAACTTTAAACCGGTAAAAACGGGCGACAAACTTGATCTTGGAGACAAAGAACTGATTTTTGTCGAAGCCAAAATGCTCCACTGGCCGGACAGCATGTTCTGCTATTTAACCGGCGATAACATCCTTTTTCCCAACGATGCCTTCGGCCAGCATTATGCTTCGGAGCACATGTTCAATGACCTGGTAGACCAGCATGAATTATACGCAGAAGCAATTAAATATTACGCCAATATCTTAACCCCCTTCAGCAAGCTGGTCACCGCTAAGATCAAAGAATTTGTAGATATGAACTTGCCCGTAGAAATGATCTGCCCCAGTCACGGGATCATCTGGCGCCAGGATCCCCTGCAAATTGTCAACACTTATAGCAAGTGGGCTGATGCTTACCAGGAAAACCAGGTCACCATTGTCTATGACACCATGTGGGACGGCACCAGGAAAACTGCAGAAGCTATTGCCAAAGGGATTAAAGAGGAAAACAAATCTATTACGATCAAGCTCTATAACGCAGCCCGCACCGATACCAACGACATTGTTACCGAAATATTTAAATCAAAAGGGGTCATAGCAGGTTCACCAACAATCAACAAGGGTATTCTGCATTCAATCGCCGCCCTGATGGAAATGGCCAAAGGATTAAATTTTCAGGAGAAAAAAGGAGCTGCCTTTGGTTGCTACGGCTGGAGCGGAGAATCGGTAAAGCTGATCAACGAAAAGCTTGAAGAAGCCGGTTTCGAATTGATTAATCAAGAGGGCTTTAAAATAAGGTGGAGCCCTGATGAAGAAGCAATAACCGCAGCCAAAGCTTACGGAAAAGAAATTGGCAGCACCCTGACCTGGTAACTTTCATACCGTCATATTTCGAAGTTTCCAACTAAAGCGAAGAGGCATGGGAGCTAATTAATTCCCAGGCTTCCCTGATATTTTTTTCAGTGGTAGTCCGCTGACCGATGGCCATCCGGATTGCATAGCAACTATTTAGGGAGGTATGGGTTAAAAACACCCGGCCTGAACTGTTCACTTTCTCTAAAAGGAGCTTATTGAGGCGGTTTAGTTCTTCTTCAGAAACCCCCTCCCTTTTATAGCGGAAACATACCAGGCTAAAATTAACCGGGGCTAGCAGTTCAAAACGGCTGTCCGCTTCCACCCAGTCTTTAAAAAGTTCGGCCAGGCGCATGTGTTCTCCAAGCACTTTTTGCAGACCTTCCACCCCGTAAGAACGAATTACAAACCACAGCTTAAGAGCCCTGAATCGGCGGCCAAGCTGGATCCCCCAGTCCCGGTAATTTTTCACCACGGCATCGTAGCCGGTTTTTAAATACTCAGGGTGGATTTCAAAGGTGCGGGTAAGCAGTTCTTCATCTTTGACAAAATAAGCCGAACAATCAAAATTGGTCAGCATCCACTTATGGGGATTAACCACAAAAGAGTCTGCCATTTCAACGCCTTCAAGCACCCAGCGCTTTTCAGGAAGCAAAGCGGCGGTCCCTCCATAAGCGCCATCAACATGGAACCATAGCTTGTGCCGGGCACAGATCTCACCAATTTCCCGCAAAGGATCGACAGCAGCCGATGAGGTGGTGCCGGTTGTCGCTACCACACAGGCCGGCTCATAGCCCCGGTTGATATCTTCATTGACCGCCTGCTCCAATTGTTCCGGTATTAAAGCGTAACTTTCATCGGTAGGAATACGGCGCAGATTTTCTAAACCGTAACCGGCAATTTTTACCGCTTTATCTATGCTGGAATGACCCTCCTCAGATGTGTAAACGCGCAAAGGCCGCTTTAGGCCGGAGCGGTTGGCTTCAAAGGCGGTGGCTCTTTCCCTCGCCGTTAGCAGGGCACAAAGGGTGGCGGTGGAAGCGGTATCCTGGATTACTCCGCTCATGGTTTCAGGCAAACCAAGCATGCGACCAAGCCAGCGCATAACCACTTCTTCTAGCTCGGCTGCTGCCGGTGAAGTCTGCCAGATCATGCACTGGGCCCCCAGGCCGGCGGTCAACAGTTCGGCCAACACTGAAGCGGGGCTGTTGTTTGCCGGAAAATAGGCAAACCAGCCGGGATGCTGCCAGTGGGTAATCCCGGGAATTATGATCTGTTTAAAATCATTGAATATTTCTTCCATCGGTTCAGCGGAAAGCGGCGGTTCCCCGGGAAGAGCAGCTTTAATTTCATCCGGCTTGACTTTAGATTTCACCGGGTAATTTTCAGCCTGCTCGAAATAATCTGCCAGCCAGTCAATAAATTCATATCCGTATCGGCGAAATTCTTCCTTTTCCATTAACTTACCTCCGTTCAAATCTGCTTAATAATTAATCATTACTTCTGTTGCGGGCTACAGAGTAAGCAGCCAGGGCTATGGAAGCTATTTTGCCCATGGGCGGTTCATTGCGGGAAGTTAAAATAGCCGGTCGGCTGGCCCCCAGGACCAGTCCGCCCATCCGGCTGTTGGCAAAATAGATCATGGATTTTCCCAAAATATTGCCCGCCTCAATATTGGGGACCATTAACAGGTCGGCTTTTCCGGCAACCGGACTATCAATACCTTTGTGCATAGCCGCCTCATAGCTAACGGCTATATCAAGCGGGGTGGGACCGTCAACAATAGCGCCGGGCAGTTCATCTGCGGCCATGTCCCTCAAAACCTGGGCATCAACTGTGACCGGGACCTTGGGATCGACCTTTTCATTGGCGGAAAGTATGGCTACCCTGGGCTGCTCCATCCCGATGGCATGGAGGAAATTCACGGCATTTTGCAGGATAGCCTTTTTTTGTTCCAGGTCCGGATTAACATTTAAACCACCATCAGTCATATAAATCAAACGGTAATAACCGGGCACCTCGTAAATCGCCAGGTGACTGAGAAGACCTTCCCGCCGCATTCCGCCTTCCGGATTCAAAATAGCCCGTAAAAAGTCGGAACTGTTAACCATTCCTTTCATTAAAATATCGGCATTGCCGGCAGCTACTTCTTTCACCGCCCGGCTGGTAGCTTCAAGCGGATCGGGGATGTCGATGATTTCAATCCCCTGCAGGTTAAGGCTCACTTTCATGGCCTGGCGCCAAATTTGTTCTTCATGACCGACCAGCACAAAATTCACAATACCTTCTTTGCGGCTGTCCCTGACCGCCTCCAGGACGGTTTCTTCGGCGGCGGAGGCTACACAAAGCCGGCAGGGCGGCAATTCTTTGACCGCTGAAATCACCTGGTAAAAATTTTCAAAAGCCACAGCTTTCCCCTTCCTTTCATAAAAGTAAGTAAAAGTCGATGGAATATTTTAATAACCGGATTCTATGGTATCTTAATTTTACCACTTAATCTTCCCGCTGATAAGATAGCGCTTCTTCTGCTCCTTTTAAAACCCGCAGAGCCCCTGAAATCAAAGCTTCCATTTCCTCTTCCCCGGCAAAGACCTCCACCGGTGCAATAAATGAAATCTTTTCTTTAATTAAATCCACGAATGCATCGGCATGAGCCATCCCGCCGGTAATTATGATCCGGTCTACACTACCGTTCAAAACCGCAGCCATAGCCCCAATTTCCTTGGCTACCTGGTAAGCCATGGCTTCGGCCACTTTCCGGGCCTTTTCATCCCCACATCCGGCAGCTTCTTGCACAGAGGCGAAATCCTTGGTTCCCAGGTAAGAATAGATCCCGCCCCGAGAAGTAAGCAGGCGGATCATTTCTTCCTCGCTATAGCTGCCGCTGAAGCAAAGTTTAACCAGGCCCAGCGCCGGTAAAGTGCCACAGCGTTCCAGGGAAAAGGGCCCTTCTTCATTGGCATTGTTAACATCCACCATCCGGCCGTGGCGATGAGCGGAAACCGAGGTTCCGCTTCCCAGGTGCACTACCACCAGGTTCAGATCTTCATATTTTTTGCCCATTTCTTCAGCAGCGCGATGAGCCACCGCTTTCATGTTTAAAGCATGGGACATGCTGCGGCGAGACACCCCCGCCAGTCCGGAATAACGGGCCGGTGATTCGAATTCATCTACGGTGACCGGATCAACGGTATACACCGGTATATTGTTTTCCCGGGCCAGCGGCAGGGCAATAATCGTTCCCAAATTCGAAGCGTGCCAACCGTACTTTGCTGAAATCAGATCCTCATAAACAGTATGATCAACCAGGTAAGTTCCGGATGAAAGCGGCTTAAGCAGACCACCGCGAACCACCATAGCAGAAAGTTCACTGATTGAACGATTCTTGGCAGCCAGGCAGTCGAGTAAAGCCTGGCGCCGGAAGCGAGCCTGTTCTTCCCTGCTTAAATCAGGGGAGGTCTCTTCCACTTTATGGCGCAGGGTTTCTTTAAACAGGCATTTTTCGTTTTCAAACAAGCCTATTTTAGTTGAAGTTGAACCCGGGTTGATGGCCAGGATCAGAAACATTTTGATCACCTCGCTTTACCTGCTGAAGACAATTTTACCGCCGATAACAGTGAGATCAACCTGAAGATTTTTGATATGATCGAGCTCTACGCCAGTTAGATCATCTGATAAAACCACCAGGTCGGCTAACTTGCCGGCTGTAATGCTTCCCTTGTCATTTTCCTCAAAACTGCTGTAAGCGGAACCCATGGTATATATATAAAGAGCTTCTCCCAGGCTTAAACTTTGCTCAGGGTGCCAACCGCCGGGCGGATTGCCATCTTTATCTTGCCGGGTAACCGCCGCATGGATCCCCTCTAACGGAGGGTAATTATCCACCGGGCAATCCGAACTGCCGGCCAACTTGATCCCCCGGTTAACAAAATCCTTCCAGCGGTAAGTCCATGTGGCCCTTTTTTCGCCAAGGTGCTGATCCACCAGCCTATAATCGGAAGGAATAAAAGGAGGCTGGATATCGGCAATTACATCCAGTTGCTTAAAACGCTCCAACAGTTCATCAGTGGCCATGGAAGCATGGATGACCCGGTAACGGGGATCGGGCTGGGGATAGCGCCGAGCGGCTTTTTCATAAGCATTGAGCACCCTTTCTACCGCCAGATCGCCGATAGCATGGATTGCTACTTGCATCTTTCTTTGAGAAGCCAGGTTAACCAGGGCTTCCAACACTTCAACGGGAAGCACTTCAATCCCCTGGTATGGAGATATGTCGTCGTACGGTTCCGAAAGAAGGGCGGTGCGCCCTCCAAGAGAACCGTCAGTTAAAAGTTTAAGCGGACCGATTTTGAAATAAGGCCCTCCCTGACCGGTCCGGTAACCGCGATCGAGTGCTGCCTGCAATTCTGCTACGGTAGGCAACAGGCACTGCAAATTAACCCGCAGGTTAAGTTCACCTGCTGATTCGAGTTCCTGGTAGGCACCGCTCAAAACCGGCATCAAATCACTGCCCAGGAAAGCCAAATCATCGGTTTGCACCGAGGTGAGACCGGCTGATAAAAAATCCCTGGCAGCCAGTTTAATTAAATCCTTTAAAGCTTCCCCGTCAAGCGGCGGCTTTAGATCATTTACCAGCTGCATCGCTTTTTCTTCAAGAATACCGGTGGGCACTCCCTGCTCATCAGTATCTACATTGCCACCGTCAACTGTAGGAGGCTTTTGCTCAATACCTATTTTTTGCAACGAAAGGGTATTAACCGCCATGATATGACAGCAGGTTCGCGTAATTGCAATGCTGTGTTCAGAGGAGGCCCGGTCAAGATCAAAGCGGTTGAGCATCCGCTTTTCCTGGAAAAGACCATGGTCCCAGCCCCAGCCGTAAACCCATTCACCTTTTTTTACGTCTCGCTCATTTATAAAATTCCTGATGGCCTCAGTGACCTCTTCGACACTTTTACAGTAACGCAGGTCAACTTTGGCCTGGTTCTCTGCATATTCCACCAAGTGCATATGACTATCGTTAAAACCGGGCAGCAGGGACCTCCCCTTTAAATTAATCACTTCAGTGCCCGCTTCTTTAAGGGCCAGGATCTCTTCATTACTGCCAACCGCAGTTATTTTGTCATTTTTTACCGCTACAGCCTCTGCTTCCTGCTGATCCTGATCCATCGTTAAAATCCGTCCATTGTGAAAAATAAGGTCCATCCATTAAACTCCTCCTTCTTTTTGCTTCTTGTCTTTATTGCAATTCCTTACAATTCAAACAGTTCATAAGGGGCATCGATAAAAGCTCTATCGCCAAGTTTCATAGGCCAGGCCCAGCTTTTTATCCATAGAAGCAAGCGAAGCGGTAATCGCAAAACCGGCTAAACCAACTATTCCGGCAAAACCAAAAATATCCAGGAACAATTCCCCGAATTCGGTTAAACGGTAATAGACAATTAAAATTGCATGTAAAAGAATAAAAAAGAAGCCGACTCTCCCAAAAATACGGTGCCAGGGAAGAATCGGTCAAGACCAATCCCCCGTTCAATAAGTTTTATGCGCGAAACCAATACAAACTGCATAAAAATTAATAAGAGGCCAAGAGGTCCGAACAACAAGCTAAAATAACGAAGATATTGCGGCCCGTAAGGCCCAAAGGCGGTAGCAGCAATCCAGGAAAACAAAACCAAAACAAGCAACACTGCTATAGCCAACAACGCATAATATGCCTTCATTTAATCAGCTCCCCTCTTTGATTA
>JAWODD010000034.1:0-75379 GCA_046483445.1 Bacillota bacterium
ATTAGCCGCCCCCCATTCTCGATAAACATGTCGGAAGGGTAAACCTCGTTAACCTGAATGTTACGATCCTGTGCCATAACATTAAAGTGCCCAATTTTTGAACAGGAGCAGATCAAACGGGCGGCAGAGCTGGGCCTGGGCATTAAAAGGCCCGATCAAATTGAACTGGTGAGCTTTGATGAAACAAGCGAAGAGTACGCTGAAAAAATCAGGAGCATTTTGGAGCAGGGGTAAAATTTTGACAAAAGGCAAATCTTAAAATATAATGTTAGTTAACTATATTGTTTACAAATAGAGAATAAAGAGAGAGAAATTATTTTTTACTTTTTCATCAGGGAGGAAGTGCTAAATATGCTTACTAAACGTTTGCTGGCGATCTCATTAACGGTTATTTTAATTTTTTCGCTTGCCGCACCGGCTTTTGCTTCATCCAATTACCAGCGCTTTTTTGATGTTGACGGTGATATCTCGATGAAAATGCAGGCTGGCAGCGACTACAGTGAAGCCGGAAAGCACCAGACTATCGCCGAAGGTGTAGGCCGGTTGGAGCGTTATGATTTTATCAGGATGGGCGACGGGAAGCTCGATCTCGAAAATATGAGCGATTGGAAAGCAGAGCAAGATTCGCTGCACGGTTTGGAAGTAGCCTCTTCATTCTGGTTAAATGAGGATTATGACGAGGAAAGCAATGCTGCAACCCTTGTTTATGACGAAGAGTCGGAGCAGGTTTTTGCGGTGAGCATAGATGCCGAACGCGGTGAAGAAGGTCAACTCTCCCAGGATATATCTTCCGGTGATTCCTTTGAAATAGAGCAAAAGGCCGGTACCGATGACGGGACTCTCAAGCGCTATATTGACCTGGTAGAGCCCGAGTCCGGCGAATACCTCTATGAAGATACCGAAATAAAAGGTTATGCCGTGGTTGTCGATCAGCTCGGCCCAAATGATGATCAGTCCGAAGAAGTTGAAGTGTTCCAGTTCAGCAATCCCGATTCCGAGGGAGAAGCTGAGGAAGCTAAAAAAGATCAAGACAGTGAGGATACAAATGAGGATATAATGGAAGCAGAGCAAAAAGAGGAACCACGAGATTCCCTCCTGAAACTTGCCGGCGAGGAAATTTTTGAAAAAGAAGTC
This sequence comes from Bacillota bacterium, assembly GCA_046483445.1. Taxonomy (GTDB): domain Bacteria; phylum Bacillota; class Dethiobacteria; order DTU022; family DTU022; genus B1SED10-74M. The sequence goes on from JAWODD010000034.1 coordinate 1,135, forward strand.
CCCCTCGGGACAGAGGTGGAAGATATCGGTTTGCCGGAAACTATTGAGCTGACCACGGAGTTGTTTAAAATAACTGGAATTGCAATAGAATGGGAGCCCAAACTTATTGAAGATTATGACCCGGATGTCGAAGGACCTTATGTTTTTATCGGTAAACTGATTTTCCCAGAAAATGTTGTTGTTCCCGAAACGGTGATTATTGATTTTACCGTAACGGTTACGGACGAAGAGGAACAAAAAGAAATTGACAGCGCTGGTGAAGAAAAAGATGCTGATAATGATTCCGGTGAAAAAGATGACCAAGCAGAAACAGACGAAGAAGATAAAGAAAATGATAAAAACGAAGATGAGGATAAGAATAAAGATGAAGCTGATCAAGAATAATGATTGGCCGGTTCAGTTTAGACCATTTGAAACACCTGGTACATGGGTGCCAGGATCGAATAGACCAGCAGCCCGATAAAAAGGCCGACAATTAGGAGCAGGGCCGGTTCCAGGATGGTAGTTAACCTGTCCACTATGTAAGAAACTTCGCGTTCATAAAAAACAGCGCTGCTGTGGAGGGTTTGCTCTAAAGTGCCTGTTTCTTCACCGACCCGGACCATTTCAGGCAATAGCCCTGGAAAATATTTAATCTCTTTTAAGTGCCCGGCGATCGTTTCTCCGCGGTTGAGAGCATCACTAAGGCTGCCGATGGAGATGCTGATTACGGCATTATCAATCACTTTGTCGGCAAGGATTAAGGCTGCGTGCAGGGTAACTCCTCCGGCAAGCAGGGTGCTAAGGGTGCGAGAAAAGCGGGCTGCAACGCTTTGCCGGTATATATTGCCAAAAAAAGGGCAGCGCAGGCGCAGGATGTCAAACCAGAGCCTGCCTTTTTTTGTGTGGACATATTTGCTTAAAACCACTGCGGCGAATCCCAGGGTTACAGCAATGTAGAGCCAGTACTGCCTGGCTAACGAGGAGGCCTCGATAAGAACCCTGGTATAAAGGGGCAACTCCATGCCCATGGTGTTAAAAACCCGGGCAAACTGCGGTAGAACAAAAAGAACCATAATCACCATTACTGCCAATGAAGTGCCGATTACGAAAGCCGGGTAAAAAGTGGCCGAGCGCACTTTTACATTGAAATCATGTTGTTTTTCAAAGTGGTCGGCTAATTTATCCATGATCAGATCAAGTTTTCCGCTGGTTTCACCGCTTTCCACCAGGCCAGTCATTACAACCGGGAATAAGCTGCCGCGGTTTTGCAGGGCGGCAGCCAGGGTTTGTCCCTGCTCCACATCAAGGGCCACGCTGTTAATCTGTTTTTTTAAAGAAGTTGATTTGCCTTGCTCTGAAAGAATTTCTAAACACTGCAGGATGGGTACTCCTGAATAAAGCATAGTGGCAAACTGGCGACAGAATACCATTAAGTCGCGGCTTTTGAAAGGACTATAGCCAATGCTTTTTAATATTTTAAAGGCATTTTCTCTGATTTGATCCACCAACAAGTTTTTCTCAGAAAGGTGGACCGGTACAAGTCCGCGGGAGCGAAGAAATTCCAGGGCTTTGGCCCTGTTTTCCGCGGTTAAGCTGTCTTTAATTTTTTGCCCCTGCCAATCCCTGGCAGTGTAGTGGTATTTTTTCAGCATAAAAAATATTCTCCTGGATCAATTAAGGCCGGGCCCAGCTCTCCTGGCAGCTTACAATCAGTTGAAGTTTTAGTTTTAAGTTAGCGGTGTTTTCTGCGGTTTGTTCCCAGGTGACCCGTTTAAAAGTAATTAAATAAGGAAAATCTTCCAGTTCCATCAGCAGGTTCTGCAGGTGGCCTTTTGAACCGGAAAATTGCAGGTCGACCCCAACAGCAAAGTGATCGTTTTCAGTGGTCATTTCACCGGCGCTGAAAGTTTCAACCTGCAGCGGATAACCGTTAAACATTTCCTCCAGGGAGGCCAAGACAAAGGGGACATCATCACTTTCGGCAACCCTAAAACCGGTATTTTGCCGTTTGTTATCCAGCTCAGCTAAATCATCAGCTTTTTTGGGAGCCGTAGTGATCAGTTCAGTTAAAGATGTTTTTTCCGCCTCCAGCCCTGCAAGTTCTTTATGAAGCTTTATAATTTCTTCATTTGCAATAATCCCCCGGACCTGCCAGGCGCATAAAAGTAAACTTAAGGCTAAAAGGTAAAGCGGCAGCCGCCGGCTTTGTTTTTTGATCCCCTGTTTTATGCTCATAATTTTATTCATCTAAAGTTCCTCCCTGCCCGGTCAGTGACTGATTACCGCTTTCATGTAAATTTTCATTTGTATCATAAGAGCCCTCAATTTTAAAGGCGTAACCTTTTTCTTTGTCTTTTTCAAGGCTGGAAACTGCAGCGGTTATTATTTTGGGATGCTTAGTGATAGCCAGGTTGAACAAAGCGGCATTTTTAACGGTTTCGGTGTTTCCGGAAAGGACAATTTGACCGTCTGTTGGGGTATCGATTTTGTTGATCGTAAGATTGTTTGTTTCAGCTTTAGTTAGGATCAGCAAGTAAAGTTCTGTTACCGGCCGGTTTTCTTTGGCAAAACGTTTAATCAACCGCTGCTCTTCTTTAAGAGAAGCCGCTTTTTGGCTTTGCTGATCAAGCGGGCTGGCTTCTTTTTTTAATTCTGTTAGCACAGCTTTTTCTTCTGTGATTTTTGCCCGTAAACTTTCGCTGTAAGTGTCAACCAAAAAAGGAATCAATAAGGGGAGAATTAAAAATATGATTAAACTAATTATCAATGCCGGGCCGAGTCTAAACGGCCTGTTTTCTGCGATAAACTCGCGGCTGCGCAAATCCATTTCAAGTGGCATTATGACCACCCCCTGAGGGCAAGGCCGTGCGCCAGGTGAAAAAAAGCGCCTTCGTGGCCTTTGAGCTTTTCTAAACCGGTAGAACTTTGCTTTAAAGTTTTTAAAGGATCGTAAAGAAGCAGCTTTAAATTTAATTTATCCTGAAGGTAGGAAGGGAGGTCGGGGATAAATATGCCGCCTCCGCAAACTTCAAGCGGAGGCAGTTCGCTTTCCTTTATTGCTTCTATTTCAAAAATATAATCAAGTGACTGATTAATACTCTTGGCCATTTTGCCGGCCGGAACAGAAATACCCTTATCTTTCATGCTTCTTTTTTCGAAAAGGAGCTTTTCCGGGTTAATTCTTGCTCCTTTATCAGAGGGCATCTTGTCCTTAAGTGCTTTTAAAAAGTCTTCTATCCCAAGATTAAGGCTGCGGTGAAAACGGTAACTGCTCCCGGAAATCAGCAGAAGGGTAGTGGAGCTGTAACCGCAGTCAAGCAAAAGGCGCCGGTTATTATGAGGGGGTTTGTGCAATAAGCTGTCGTAATGGAGAGAGCGTAGAAGCGCCACAGGAGCAGTTTCAATAGCTGCCGGATAAAAACCAGCACCAAGGAAAAGCCTGCTGTAAGTATCGGAAACTTCTTTTTCCACAGCGGCGAGTAGATAATCAGGGCAGGAGCTTTTATCGTCGTTTTGACGGGAAAAAGAAGTAGTGCAGTATCCGGTAACCAGCTGCTCGATACCCGGCGGGAAACTGTTTTCAGCTTCCAACTCCATGGCCCCGGACAGTTCTTTAGGGGCGATTCCGGGCATCTTCACTTTGCGCATGTAACAGGCCCGGCTGTTTAAAGCAAGGCAAACTTCTTTGCCCTGCCAGTTAAAAGCCTTTTTGATTCGTTTAAGTTCTTTTAAAAGCGGGCCGGGATCAATTATTTTACCGTGATTAATGGTTCCCGGCGGGGAGGCGATAATACATTTTGCAAAAATGGCTAACTGCCCATTTTTTTGCTCTAACTGTAAAAATTTAATCCTTTTATCGCCTAAATCTACACCGATAGCTGAATAAATTTTCTTGCAGGCTCTTTTTTTTGTTTTACTGTTATTTTTCTTTTTGAGCAACCCCAGGTTAACCCCCTTTTTACCAGGTAACCGTCCTCTCATGGCTGGGGAACCGGTTTGTGCCATTCGATTATGGTCGATCCTTCTTCGTCGAATTTTATTATAATGGTCATGGTTTTACTAAAATCTTCGAGGGTGCCTGTCGCAATGATTTCGGTTAGGTTAACCCCTTTTTCGAGGCAGCTTTCTATTTCTTTAAAGGTCACGGTAAAGTAACCTTCGTTGACCTGGTCGCTAAGTTTTTTTTCGTAGTCGAACCAGGAGGTTTCTGCCAGGCCGGTTGCATCGGCAGGCATTGCCGCTATTCCCGCTTCAATTCCCGCCTCGGCAATGTAGTAAAGCGTAATATCCTTTGTGTTATAGCCCGATATTAGTTTTTCATTTACAGAGGTGGTAATTAAGGCTGCTCCAAAAGCAAGCAGGACCCCGGTAAAAATTAGGACCAGGACTAAGGCCATACCATCCTCCGGTTGATATAAATTTTTTATTGAGTTTTCCAGGATAAATTATTCCTCCTTTAAGGCCAGGTTGCGCGGTCGCACACTGCCGGTGAGGGTATATTTTTTTTCATCTTTACCGGCGCTGACCGTGATAGAGATAATTTCAGTATCTTCAGCGACAATAAACTCTAAGGCGGTAACATTTTTAGCCACCAGGTTGGTGGCATAATGATTGTTATTGTCAGTGCGCTGCTCAAAAAATAACTGGTCGCTTTCATCTTCACCGGCTAAACGGAAACGGTAAAGGGTCAGGTCGCTGTCAGAAGACTCTTTTTTTGTTTTGAAACAGATAATCTCGTAATGATGGTTAAAGGCAAATTCATCACCGCTTTCACTGTAACATTTGCCCTGGTCATTGAAATTTATGGAGTGGGCAAAGCGAAGCTCCCTGATCATTTTATCCATGGCGATGCGGGCGGTCTGCTGGTATTCCATCTGCCCGGTGCTGCGGTACCAGCCGGACAGGCCGGAAAGGTAAAATGAATAAATAGCGGTTAGCACAAGCCCGAGAATGGAAAGGGCAACCATTATTTCAATCAAGGTCATTCCATTTTGTTTATCAATCGATAACATCACTGGTTAATTCACCTTTCAGCCAGGTAACTGGAAAGAGTTTTTTCTTGTTGGGCCCCGTTAAGGGCAAAGGACACTTTTACGTCAAGTTGCAGAAGCCCGTTTGCCAGGTGGCCATTATCTGATCCGGGAGGGTTGAGCACCCTGACTTCGGTGGTGCGAGTAAAACCGTTAAAGCCCGGTAAATTATCTTCAATTAAAGAGTTAGTCCCGGCTTCGGTATAATTTTGATGGACATATAAAAATCCTTTTGCTTTTAAGGTCTCTAATTTATCCTGGCCTAGATAAACGGCAGTGGTTTCTTTACCGGCTGAGGTAATTGCTTGAAAACTGTTGGTGAAAAGGCCTAATAAAGCTGCGATCACAAAGCCAAGGATGGTAACAGCTACGAGCAGTTCAATAAAGCTGTAACCGCCAGAGGTGGTAAAAAGGCCGCAGGAAACCATATTTTTCACTTTCTTTGACTCCTTCGAACTTATTTGTTTTTAAAAAATGAAACTCAGGCAAAGATAAATTAAAACCTGCTGCCGCTTGAGTGCGTAGCAGTAAAAGTCAGGCTAAAAAGCCGGTATACCATTCCCAGATTTCCTCGCCCCAGAAGATTTCAATCAAGGTGGCCAGGGATAAAAAGGGGGCGAAAGGCAAAGCATCTTTTCTGGTTAACCGGCCGGTAATCATAAAATAAATGCCGGTTAAAGCACCAATCATGAACCCGAGAAGCATGACCATGGCGGTGCCGCGCAGGCCGACAAAAAAACCGATTAAAGCCATTAATTTTAAGTCTCCTGCTCCCATGCCGCCGCGGGACACGAGGAAAATAACAAACATAACTCCGCTGCCAAGCAGCATACCGAAGAAAGCATCTGCAAGACTTCTTTCAGCAATAAGCCAGGCGGGCACAGCAATAATAAAATCGGCCAGCCGGGGCAGGTAAAAGATCAAACCGGCGATAAAGCCGGCGGCGATGATCTGATTGGGAACAACACGGTGCTCCAAATCGATTAGCGAAATCACTAAAAGTAAAAAGAGAAGGGTTAAATAAGCGATAAATTCCAGGCTCCAGGAATAATAAGCAAAAACAAACACAAAAAGCAGGCCGGTGGCCAGTTCTGCCAGGGGGTAGCGGGGACTGATTTTTACTTTGCATTGCCGGCAGCGTCCTTTGATCCACAGGTAGCCGAAAAGAGGCAGCAGTTCGGGCCATCCTAACCTGTAAGAACAGCTGGGACAACGTGAAGGAGGGTTGATTAGGGAAAGTTTCTTAGGGAGGCGGTAAACAATTACGTTTAAGAAACTGCCAAAGCAAAGCCCGATGGCAAACAAGATAATAAATATAAATAATTGGGGCGAATTAATCAAGTTATTGATCCTTTGCTTGACCAGTGCTGGTTTATTAACAAATTTACTTCCCAAATATTCTCCGTGTTTAAGATAATTCCTGCTATTGTTCAAACAAATTAAGGCAAATGAGCAAAAATATTTTACCATTTTTGTTTTTTCATCTTTCCCGGGTTACTGTCATTGTGCTATACTTAAGAAAATTTGTTCAGGTGGGTGCTGCTAAACAAATGTTTCAACCAAATGCCAAGACAAAATTATTCGTGTTGTTGGGCAATCCCGTCGGACATTCACTGTCTCCTGCGATCCACAATGCTGCTTTTGAGGATCTTGGTTTGCATAATGTTTACCTGGCCTGCCCGGTTGAGGATGCCTTTCTTGGCGCTGCTGTAAAAGGTATTAAAGCGCTTTCGATTGCCGGGGCCAATGTGACCAGTCCGCACAAAGAAGCGGTAATCCCTTTTCTGGATCAAGTTTCCCGGGAAGCAGAGCTTGTCCAATCGGTTAATACAATTGTTAACCGGGAGGGGCATTTGCAGGGGACTACCACTGACGGAGAAGGCCTGCACCATTCTCTTAAACAGGCAGACCCAAATTATAAGGCGGGCCAAAATATTTTAGTGCTTGGTGCCGGCGGAGCTGCGCGGGCCGCTTCATATACCCTGGCTAATAAAGGTGCCCAAGAAATCCTGATAGCGAACCGCAGCCAGGAAAAAAGTGATAATTTGAGGGCAATTCTTTTAAGCAATACCGCAGTCAGGGAAAGCAAAAGCCTTCCCTTGCAGAAAGAAGCGTTTCTAGAAGCCCTCATGCACTGCCGCCTGATTATATACAGCCTGCCTCATGATGAACAAATATTTTTAGAGGCACTTAGTGAAATAAACTCTTTTAATCAGGACAAATTCTTGCTTGATTTGCGGTACAGCCCCGCAAGAAGCCCTGTAATGGAAGCTTTTGAAAAGTGCGGCGGCCGGACGGTTAACGGGTTGGCTATGCTCACCCACCAGGCTGCCTTATCTTTTGAACTTTTCACCGGTGTAAAAGCGCCCCTGGAGGTGATGCAGAAAAAAGCCGGGATTTTACCAGGTTAAAACGAAAACCGGCGGCTGTCGATAAATGCACTTTAATACCGTCAATAATAGGTTAGATGCGTTGAATTATTAGTCCAAGGCGATATAAAAAATTCCAGGAGGTCAATTGAAAAATGGGTCGATTTAACCGCCGCCGGGTTAGCGAAGCGCTTTTTAAGGCTGCCTCGATTAACTCTGACCAGGTTGAAAGTATTTTAACCGAACAGCAGCGCACCGGGAAACCAGTCAGTAAAATTCTGCTTGACCGGGGAGCCCTCACTGAAGAAGTAATCCTCAAGGTAATGGAAAAACAGCTCGGCATCCCCCGGGTAGATCTTTATAATAAAAAGATAGGTTACAGCGCCATCGACTGTATTCCCTTTGAATTAGCAAAAAAATACAAGGTTATGCCCCTGGCAATCAGGGAGAACCAGCTTGTGCTGGCCATGGCTGATCCCCTGGATTTAGCGGTAGTGGACGAGGTCGAAATGATCAGTGAAAGGGAAGTTTACCCGGTTTTGGCCTCAGAAGGCGCCATTGAAAATGCTTTTGAGCAGTATTATGCTCTAAAGGAATATCCTGCAGTTGAAAGGACCGGGCGAAACCTGGCGGTCCATGAAGCAGTTAAGGAAAAAGAAGAGGATACGCTGCTGTCTGAAACCGCGAATAAAAGTCCGGTAGTAAAAATGGTTTATTCCTTGATCGGCGCCGCCATTGAAAAAGGCGCAAGCGATATTCACCTGGAACCTACCGGTGAGGGCCTGCGGGTCAGGCTGCGTTTGGATGGTATTTTACATGATTTTGCCAGGCCAAAACAGACCAGGCCGGAACAGGTTATATCCAGGGTTAAGATTATGGCCAGTCTTGATATAGCTGAAAAAAGGCTGCCCCAGGACGGGAACATTCAGCTGCAGCACCAGGGTGGAGAGATCAACTTAAGGGTTTCAACGATGCCCACTATTTACGGGGAAAAAGTGGTTATTCGCCTGCTCGATAAAGAAAAAATTGTCCTGCCTCTTGAAAAACTGGGTTTTGCCGCAAATAATTATCATACCCTGCAGAACCTACTGCTCAACCAGTCAGGTATGATTTTATTAACCGGGCCGACCGGTTGCGGGAAGACGACAACTTTATATTCTGCGCTGAATTATTTAAACCGGGAGGCGGTAAACCTGATCACCGTTGAAGACCCGGTAGAATGTCGGCTTCAGGGAATCAACCAGATCCAGGTAAACCGCAGAATTGGTCGCACCTTTGCAGGCGCCCTGCGCTCTATCCTCAGGCAGGATCCGGACATTATTATGGTCGGTGAAATCAGGGATTTAGAAACTGCCAAGATTGCCACCCAGGCGGCCTTAACCGGGCATTTGGTTTTAAGTACCCTGCATACAAATAATGCAGCCGGTGCGGTGACCAGGCTGGTTGATATGGGCCTGGAACCATTCATGGTAACCGCTTCTTTAAGCGGGGTGATTGCGCAGCGTTTAATTCGTAAAAACTGTAGCAAGTGCAGTGAAGAATACAAGCTTAGTGATGAAGAAAAAGTCTTTTTTAGTAACTTTTTCAAAGAAGATCCCCCGGACAGGCTTCGTCGCGGAAGCAGGTGCAAATACTGCCACCAGACTGGTTTTCGCGGGCGCACTTCAATTCAGGAATTGCTGACTTTAAACCAGGAACTGCAAAGCATGATTCTGCGCCGGGCCAAGGCGGCAGACCTCCAGGAGAAGGCGCTGGACCTGGGAATGATTTCTCTTGCAAGAGACGGTCTGCGCTGCCTGCTTTCCGGAGAAACCAGCATGGGCGAAGTAGTGCGGGCTACTTACAGCAATCTTTATGATCCTGATTTTTCTAATCATTCCGGGAGCAATAACCTGATAGCCCGCCTGCACAGGGGGGAGGGTTAAAATGCTATGGCAGCGCAAAGCAAAAAGAAAACGCCTGCCGCAGTTAAACAAGCGGTCCAGTCAAGGCTTTACCCTGGTAGAGCTGCTCCTGGCAATTGCCCTTTTAGCTTTAGTTACAGCAATCGCCCTGCCGGCAGTGAATGTTTTTGGCAATAAACGCAACCTGGAAATAGCCGCCAGGGTTATGGCTACCGATTTGCGTAAGGCCCAGCAGAAAGCGATAACTTTCGGATGGACCCAATTGATTGAATTCCGTCCGACCACAAAACAGTACCGCATCAAAGACGGGAAAACTGAGGAAATTGTTATTGTCGAGCTCCCCGAAGGAATTGATTATGCAGTAAATACTTATGACCATTTTAATGATTTCCCGCTTTTAAGATTCAGGCCGACCGGAGCGCCCTGCCAGGGCGGGACCATAGGGCTGGAAAATAGTAGTAAAGATATATTATACTTGATCATAACCCCGGCTACCGGCCGGATCAGAATTTCAGAAGATCCCCCGGAGCACTGGGAAATATATTAGGCATCTTACCGGCAAAACTGGGGAAGGGATTTTATGCTCAAAAAAAATGTTGAAGCCAAACAGGTCATCTTAACCGGCTTTATGGGCACCGGTAAAAGTGTGGTAGGTGAACTGTTGGCCAGCGCCATGAAAAGAGATTTTATTGATACCGACAAGCTGGTTGAGAAAAATACCGGGCTTTCTGTCCCTGAGATTTTTAAACGCTACGGTGAGACTTATTTCCGGGACCGCGAAAGTGAGGCTGTGGAAAGCCTTAAGCAGTATCCTCGCGGGAGCCTGGTGGTTTCCACCGGCGGAGGCATAGTTTTGCGGGAAAAAAACAGGGAAATATTGCAGGATATCGGTATGGTGATTTTGCTTACTGCTTCACCGGATGAAATTGTCCGCCGCACCGGGGAAACTGCTGATCGCCCCCTTCTTTCAGGGGATCATCCCAATCAAAAAGTGGCCTCTCTGTTAGAAGAGAGGGAGGAACATTACAGGCATTGCGAAGTGCGAATTGATACGACCGGCCTTGCTCCTCTTCAGGTTGCCCGCAAAATAATGGGCTATTTAAGAGAGCGATAATTTGTTAAACTAAGGTTTGAGAAATTATAACCTGTGTCCGGCAGGAATTTTACAGTTGATCAGGAATTAAAGGATAGTATAAGTGGTTTTAGGGTAATATCAGCAGGAGGCGCTGTTTTTGGCCAAAATAAAAATTCTTGTTTTACACGGTCCCAACCTGAATATGCTGGGGCAGCGGGAACCTGAAGTTTATGGCAGTTTAACCCTGGGGCAAATTGACCATGCCCTTAAAGAGCGCAGTAAAAAAATGGGGGTTTCGATTGAATGCTACCAGTCAAATCACGAAGGGGCCCTGGTTGATCGCATTCAGGAAGCGACAAAGGAATTTGAGGGAATCTTGATAAACCCGGCCGCTTTTTCCCACTACAGCTATGCCCTGCGGGATGCCCTAGCTGCTGCCGGACTGCCTGTAGTTGAAGTGCATCTGAGCAATATTTTTGCCCGGGAATCCTTCAGGCACCATTCAGTAATTACTGCGGTGGCGAAAGGAATGGTCAGTGGTTTTGGTCCTGATAGCTATCTACTCGGTTTGCAAGCGCTGGTAAATATTTTAAGTAAAAGGCAGGAGTAAAAAATGTCGGGGCAAACAGCTGAACGATTAGCAAAAATACGCTCATTTCTAAAGCAAAACAACCTCGATGCCATTTTAATCACCAATCCATTTAACCGCCGCTATTTAAGCGGTTTTGCAGGGACCAGCGGAGCGCTTTTAATTGGTCTGGAACAGGCCTACCTGGTTACCGATTTCCGCTATGTTGAACAGGCCAAAATCCAGGCAACTGAATTTACTGTGCAGTGCTGGAAAGAAGATTTTTTTAATGAAATTGCGCTGATAATCAAGGAAGCCGGTTGGGAAAGGCTCGGATTTGAGTCTAAACATGTTATTTACTATAATTACCAGGAAATGGTGAAAAAGCTTCCTGGAGAACTGATCCCCTTTGAAGATGCGGTAGAAAGATTGCGCATGTTTAAAAATGAAGAAGAGCTTAACACCCTAAAAAACGGGGCCCGGGTTCTTGATGCAGCTTTTGAGTATATCTGCCGGCGGATAAAAGCGGGCGTGGCTGAAAAAGAACTGGCCCTGGACCTTGAGATATATTTAAAAAGGCAGGGGGCAAAAGAGCCTTCATTTCGCTTTATAGTCGCTTCCGGCAGTAGGGGCGCTATGCCGCACGCCACTGCCTCTGATAAAGAAATCCAGGACGGGGAATTAATCACCCTTGATTTTGGCGGTGTTTTTGACGATTATGCCACTGATATGACCCGCACCGTTGCCTATGGTGAACCAGGCGATAAAAAACGTGAAATTTACAAACTGGTAAAGCTAGCGCAAGAAGAAGCCAGGAAGGCGCTCAAACCCGGACTTAAGGGCTGGGAAATAGATGCGGTTGCCCGGGATATTTTTGCACGGGCCGGTTACGGAGAATATTTTGGCCACGGACTGGGGCACGGAGTCGGCCTGGAAACCCACGAACAGCCGGTTTTAAATAAACACAGCAATACCGTGCTGGAACCGGGAATGGTGGTTACGATTGAACCGGGTATTTATATTCCGGGTTCTATGGGGGTGCGGATTGAAGACATGCTTTGTCTGACAGAAAACGGCGCGGAAGTGATTACAAACAGCCCGCGTGAATTAATCATGATTTAAACTATAACGAAGGGCGGAGTTAGCAATGATTTCGACAAATGACTTCCAAACCGGACTTACTATTGAATTCGAAGGTGAACTTTATAGCGTGCTCGAATTCCAACACGTTAAACCCGGCAAAGGGGCAGCCTTCGTCCGCTCAAAATTGAAGAATTTACGCTCCGGGTCGATTATTGAACATACCTTTAGAGCCGGCGAAAAAGTGCCCAAAGCCCACCTGGAAAGAAAGGAAATGGAATATTTATACCGTGATGAGGATTTCTTTTATTTGATGGACTTAGAAACCTATGAACAACTTTCTATGCCGGTTGGAGACATAGGTTCGGGAGCAAAATATTTAAAAGAAAACGACCGTTTAAATATAGTTATGTACGGTGATGAAGTTATCGGGGTTGACCTGCCGGTAACAGTTACCCTTCAGGTTACGGATACTGAGCCGGGGATCAAGGGAGATACTGCATCTGGAGCGAGCAAACCGGCCACCCTGGAAACTGGGCTGGTCGTGCAAGTGCCAATTTTTATCAACAGCGGTGATTTGGTCAAGGTTGATACCCGCAGTGGTGAATATATTGAGCGAGCCTAATTTTTATATTTTATTAACCTTATTAACCAAGGAGGCTTAATCTTATGCATGAAGATTTGAAAGCGCGGGTTTCTTACCTGCGCGGTTTTACCGAAGGGTTGGAACTTGAAGAAGAAAGTAAGGAACAAAAGATCCTGCACCGCATCATTGACTTGCTGGGCGATATGAGCGATGAAATCGAACAATTAAGGGTTGATTATGAAGAGCTTTTTGAATACACCGAAGCGATCGATGAAGATTTAACTACCATGGAAGAAGATTTCTACGAAGAAAATGACGAGGAATTTTTCGATGACGAATTGGGTGAATATGATGAAGGTTTTTCGATTGAGTGTCCCAACTGCAGGGAAATCGTGGTAGTGGATGATAATATCCTTGACCAGGAATCTTCAATTGAAGTAACCTGTCCGGGCTGCGGTGAAGCCATCCTGGTGGATGATGAAGAATGGCACGAAGATTCTGAAGAGCTGCCGGAGATGGGCGATGAAGGAACCGAAAAAGACAACCAGGAATAAGCAGCGACAGTGCTGACGCATGATTTAAAAAGCATTGATGGCTGGGGGTTTGCGGAGCTTGTAAAATTTATTTTTTCGCAAAAAAGTACTGGACTTCGAATTGCTGACATGAGACAATAGTGTGGGTTGCTATGAGAGGAGGCCTACACTATGCCCGAAGACTTGGATAATTCGGTTTTGTTGAACGGCAGGTATTTTACCCTGCAGGAATTGCTGGAGGTTCAGGAAACAGCGCGCATGTTTCCGAATCTGAGCCGTGCCGAACTGGCGAAAACGATCTGTGAAAACTTGGAATGGGTAACACCGGTCGGTCAGTATAAGACCCACTCCTGCCTGCAGCTTTTGGAAAAATTAGAAGGTCAAGGCTTGATTGAGCTTCCGGCCAAAGGCAACTACAAGAGTCGCACTAAAAAGGAGATCGGTTTTGGACCACAAACGGCACCTGCCTCGCTACTTGAGGGCAATGCTTCCGGCTATGAACCCCTCGCCTTGGAGCCAGTTGGTATGGGTTCTGATTTCCAGCTTTGGAATGAATATGTCCACCGCTACCATATCTTAGGTTACCGGCACCCCTTCGGGGCCAGCCAGCGCTATTTCATTGTATCAGGGGCCGGTTTGAGGTTGGGATGTCTATTGTTTGCGGCTGCGGCCTGGGCGCTTGAATCGCGCGATAAGTGGATTGGTTGGAGTGAGGTTAACCGCAGTTTGCGTCTGAACTTAATCTTAAACAACACCAGATTTTTAATCTTTCCCTGGGTACGGATCAAGAACCTGGCCAGCAAAGCCTTATCTTTAGCCGCAAAGCGCATCAGGGCCGACTGGCAAGAACGTTATGGCTACAGCCCGGTTCTTTTAGAAACCTTTGTGGACCCCGAAATTTACCGAGGCACCTGCTACCGGGCGGCGAATTGGATTTATTTGGGTCAGAGTGCCGGGCGGGGCCGTACTGAAATGCATAACAAGAGGCCTTTTACCCGGAAAGATATTTATGTTTACCCGCTTTTTAAAGATTTCCGGGCTATCCTTTGCAAAAAAGGCGGGGATGGACAATGAATACATCATCAATGGAAGATTTAAAACGCCATGAAAAAAGACAAAACCAACGTGAGCTGATTCAGCAGCAAAAAAGACTCTCTGGTCAATATCCTTTGGTCACGTTTCCGAACCGCAAAAGCGCCTACAAGACAGTGGATGAAGAAAAAGAGGCCACCCAGTACACAACCGAGGATGCACTTGAGGTATATACTCAGCTGCTGCCGGGGCTTTTGAAAAAGCTCTCCCGGATACCCGACCCGCGCCAACCGAAAAAAATTAAGCATCAGATGACGGTGCTGATGATCTACGGGATCCTGGTATTTGTCTTTCAAGTGCCTTCCAGACGTAATGCGAACCAGGAAGTTACTGCCCCGCAGCTTTTAGAAAACTTAAAAACGATTTTTCCAGAGCTGACCGAAATGCCTCATCAGGATACCCTCTACCGGTTGCTGGTAGGGATAGATTTAGAGCAGTTGGAAAATATCTACCTAGCGTGAGTTTCCTACATTTTAACATAAAAAGCCCAATAAATGCCTGAGCCATGGGGTTTTGAGGGGAGTGGTAACGTATAAACTAAAATAAGTTAACTATTTTAGCCTATTGACAAAGGGTTTTTGATAGTGTATAAACTAAATATGGCAACACTACGAAAGACCAAAGTCGGCAAGTATACCTACTGGCAGATTGTTGAATCCAAAAGGGTTGACGGCAAGCCCAGGCCGGTTGTCTTGATGCATTTAGGGACTGCCGATCAATTGCTGTATAAACTAAGAGAAGGGCCGGTTAAGAAAACGGTTCGCTCGGCATCACATGGCGCAGTGTGGTTGTTGTTTAAAACAGCAGAAGATTTGGGGCTAAAAGACACTTTCTATCGTCTATTTGGTTCCCAGGTTCGAGACGGTCTGTTGGTTGGTCAATCGCTGTTACTTGCGGCCATCCACCGGGCTGTAAGGCCGGGCAGCAAAAAATCATTTTCCTGGTGGGCGAAACAGACCACTCTACCTGAAATCGGCCGATTCAACCCTGAAGAACTTACCAGCCAACACTTCTGGGACCAGATGGATACGGTAACTGATGAGCAGATTGAAGCGGTCGAGACAGAGATTACAGCAAAGATGATTGACCGGGGACTGATATCAACAAGGCTGCTTTTTTATGATCTAACCAACTTTTTCACCTATATCGACACCGAAAACGGGCGTTCAAAGCTTGCCCAAAGGGGCAGGAACAAACAGAAGCGCCACGACTTAAGGCAGTTTGGCCTGGCCCAGGTGGTCACCAAAGAATTTTTAATACCGGTTCTCTCTGAAGTTTATGAGGGTAACATAACCGACAAGACGCTTTTTATTCCCTTTATTACCCGCCTTAGGCGCAAATTATCGGAGCTGAATCTAAATTTGGAAGAGCTGACCGTTGTTTTTGATAAGGGAAGCAACACAAAAAGAAACTTTGCTGAACTCGACAAGCATCAGCTGCCTTACGTTGCCTCTTTAACCCCGAGCTATCATGAAGATCTTTTAAAGATTGATTTTAGCCACTACCGACCGATAATTGTCGGCGACAATGAACTTTTATGTTACAGGACCAAGAAGCAGATCTGGGGCAAAGAAAAAACGGTGGTTATTTATCTAAGCGAAAAGTTGCGCCGGGGGCAGTTAAGCGGGCTAAAGAAGGCTCTAAAGAAGAAAAATGAGCAGCTCCAGGAATTAAAGCAAAAGTTGAACTCGCCCCGGGCCAAAAAGAAAAAACGCGAGGATATTGAGGCAAAAATCAAAGCCATCCTCAAAGGGGAAAGAGGAGAGCTGTTAATTCGCGCTTTTATCAATGAAATCAGCGAAGGGCACTTTGATATTGACTGGGAGATTGACCCTGAAAATTACCGCTTTGTCACCGAGAAGATTTTCGGCAAAAAGATGCTGGTTACAGTCAAAGATGACTGGTCGGAAGAAGAGATCATTAAAGCTTACTTCGGCCAAAGTAATATTGAGCGGGTGTTTAAGAATTTCAAAAACCCTTATCACCATGCGGTCCATCCACAGTTTCACTGGACCGATCAGAAAGTCAAGGTCCATACCTTTGTTTGCTTAACGGGCTTGCTGCTTTCCCAGGTAATCTGGAAAAAAGCCAGGGAAGCCGGATACAATTACAGTATTGAAACACTCCTGGATAAGTTGACAGAAGTCAGACAGGCCGAGATTGTTTCGTTAATCGGTTTCAAAGGGAAACCGAGTAAAGAAGTCCAGCTCGAAGAAATGGAGCCGGAATTGTTAGAACTATACCAGGAATTGGATAAATAAAGCCTTTAGTATATACAGGTATGGACGCCTGAAAACCCTATACTTAAAGGGTTTGAGGCAGATTTTTGGAATAGGCGTAGGAAACTCACGCTAGACATGCTAAGAGGCTTAATCCGCAAGAAAAAGTTTAAAAATCTGCTGCAAAATAATCGCTATCTTGTAGCAATCGACGGCACCCAAAAATACGTCATGACCCACTGTTGGGACCCGCGTTATCTTAAGCGAAAAATTCGCGGCAAAGACGGCCAGTACCAGTATTACGCCTACGTTTTAGAGGCAGTTTTAATCTTTTCAAACGGCATGGTGCTGCCTTTGATGAGCGAATTTCTGGAAAACACCAGTGAGCTCGAAAGCATCGAAAGCGATGAAGACTGGAAACAGGATTGCGAACTAAAATCATTCTACCGGTTAGCAGAACGGCTGAAAAAAGAATTTCCGAAACTAAAGCTTACCCTGCTTTTAGATGGGCTGTATGCAAACGGTCCGGTGATGAAAACTTGCTTCAAGAAGAAATGGGATTTTATGATCGTTTTAAAAGGCGGCTCCCTTCCTTACGTTTGGCAGGAAGTCAAAGGTCTGATGAGCCTGGATACTGAAGAAAAAAACTGCTTTCAAAAAAGAAGGCAGGGTCGTGAGCAAGCCTTCCGGTGGATAAACGACATCGAATATGAATATGGCCTGGGCAGAAAGAAAAAAGTCTTAAACATTCACGTAGTGACCTGTGACGAAAACTGGGAAGAAACCGACAGAGAGGGCAATGTGTCAGAAAAAGCCGGCCGTCACGCCTGGATTTCCAGCGTGCCACTCAGCGGTAAAAATATCCACGAACGCTGCAACCTTATGGCCCGAAAACGTTGGCTGCACGAGAACAATATTCTAAAAGAGAAGCATCAGGGATACCATTATGAACATGTCTTTGCCTATGACTTTGATGCGATGCGGGGTTACCACTACCTCATGCATATCGCTCGGATGTTAAATGAAATGATGCTTTATTCGGTTAACTTGTTTGAAGAAGTCAAAGCCGTTGGCATCCAGGCATTTCTTAAAAAGTTGTTCTGCGTTATGCGCCATAGGGAACTGGAGACAGAGAGGCTTCGCAAGTTAAAAGAATATCCTGGCCAGCTGCGATTGGTGCAGGAAGAAAATTGGCAAACAAACGAGCCGGCGGCATAACGGTAAAGCTCATAGGTATAAAACCTGCCAAAGCCATGCTAATCTTCTGCCCTTTTTTAGGCCTCGGTCCGATCAAATGGCTCGAGTGGCTTCACGAAAGAGTGCTGAGAAAGGATAAAGTGAAATAACTGGAAATTATTGTTATCATAAAGGGTGATTGCAAGGTTTGCGCTTGCTTAAAAGAATTTCATGCGTCAGCACTGAAGCAGCGAACAGAAAATTGAATCGCTTAGAAGAATCTGTTATAATTAAAGGTGATTTAAAGGTTATGGTTGGTTTTGAAAATAAGAATACTGGGAGGTATTATAGATGGAAAATGACAAGCAAGAACAAGCCCGGATGCTTCCGACAGAACTCGGGGTAGTAAGGATTGCCGAAGAAGTGGTTTCCACCATCGCCGGATTGGCTGCTACTGAAATTGAGGGTGTTGCCTTTATGAGCGGTGGAATAGGCGGCGGAATCGCTGAAGTATTAGGGAGAAAAAATTTGGCTAAAGGGATTAAAGTCGAAGTTGGAATCGAAGAAGCCAAACTGGACATCTTTATTATTATTGAATATGGAGCCCGGATTCCTGATGTTGCCTGGGATATTCAGGAAGGGGTAAAGAAAGCGGTAGAAAATATGACGGGCCTGCGGGTTTCCAATGTAAATGTGCATGTGCAGGGTGTCCATTTCCCTCAGCAGGAAGGTGAAGAATCAGAAGGAGTAGAAACTGAATTGGAAAAAGGGCAATAAAAGTGGACCTTTCCAAAAACTGCTTGTAAAGAAGGGGGAATTAAAATGAAAACCTTACTAAGGTTAGTCCTTGTTTTAATAGGACTAATGTTTATTGGCGGAGCTTTCTTTTTATTAGCTGTCAATTATAATCTGGTTCCGGGGTTAGCTTTTTCCCTGCCTGCCTGGACCGGTCAAGATATTGTCCTTGCCGTGACAGCGGGAATAATTTTAATTGGCTTAATTTTGATAATACTGGGTCTGCGTTCGCCGAAAAAAGTTGCCAATGCTGTGATGAAAGGCAGTCAGTACGGTGAAATTGCGATTTCAATTACAGCCATAGAAAATATGGTTTTAAGAGTTGTGCAGCAAATTCAGGGCATCAAAGATGTGAGCAGGCAGGTGTCTTTTACCCAGGACGGCCTGGTCATTAAAGTTAAAGTTAGGGTGATGCCTGATGTGCCTATGCCGGGTGTTGCCGATGAGCTGCAGTCTAAAATAAAGGAATATGTTGAAGAAATGACCGGAATCACGGTTCATGAAGTGAAAGTTAACGTGGACAATATTGTCGTAGATCAGGCTCCGTCCACAAAGTAGTACTGAGAAAGTGATCAAGGGATAAAGGAGGAACTTATTTTGTCCGAAATGAACTGGTGGATTCTAATCAGCAAAAATTGGGGAAAAATACTGGGAGGCCTGCTTGGCTTAATTTTTGCATTGCTGGTTTTGTATTACGGTTTTTGGTGGAGTTTATTTATTTACATATGCATTGCACTGGGAATTATGATAGGCTGGAAGTTGGATGCCAATAAGGGAATCAGCGGTTTTTTTAAACGTCATTTTTCCACGAAAGAAGAATAAGCCGGCTTTTTATTTAATATCTCAGATAAAAATATCAGGGCATTTTTACTAATAATAGATAGAGTAGAGCATGGGGGTAACAAGCCAAATTGTCCCGTCGGTTGGCAAGAGAAGCCGCATTTAAAGCTCTGTTTCAAATCGATATAGGTAAATGCAGGGTAGAACAGGCCCTGCATTATACTCTGCCAGATCATGATCTAAATAATGATGAAAAAATTTTTGTCGAAGATTTAGTCTCCAATACTGCCGCCAGGCAAGATTCTCTAGACCGGTTAATTCAGAAGTACCTGGTTAAATGGGAGTTAAAACGCCTCTCTGCGGTTGATCGCAATCTGCTGCGGTTGGCTTTGTATGAAATATTGCATCGTGAAGATATTCCCAACGCAGTTGCAATTAATGAAGCGCTCGAACTGGCTAAAAAGTATGGGAGCACTGCTGAAGCGGTTGGCTTTATAAACGGAGTGCTTGATCGCGCTATAGGTGAAGCTTTTGAAAAAGGATCATGAACAATATTATTTAGGCCTTGATACATCAGCATATACAACCTCACTGGCCCTTGTGGACCAGGATGAAATGCTTATTTTTGACTGCAGAAAGCCTCTGCCGGTAAAAGAGGGCAGCCTGGGTTTGCGCCAGTCGGAAGCGATTTTTGCCCATCTTAACCAGCTGCCCGAACTTTGGGATCCGGAAGCTGAAATTAAGGATCATGCTAAAATTGCCGCTGTTGCTTATTCCTCGGCACCGCGCCCGGTCAAAAATTCCTATATGCCGGTTTTTAAAGTCAGTGAAGCCCTTGGTCTGTTTCTTGCCCGGACCATGGGCTTTAATTATTTATCTTCTACCCACCAGGAAGCCCATGTTATGGCCGGTTTATGGTCGGCAGGTTTAAACGCCGGACGATACCTGGTGGTTCACCTTTCGGGCGGCACTACTGAAATTATTTCTGCCGAAGAGTATGAGCCGGGTTGTTTGAAGCTGGAGCTGCTGGGTGGCAGTAGTGACTTAAATGCCGGACAGTTTATTGATCGCCTTGGCAAGGCTATGGGTTTTGCTTTTCCAGCCGGGCCTGCTTTGGAAAAACTGGCGAAAGAATGTAAAAATGATCATCTTGAGCTGCCCATTGCTGTTAAAAAAAATCAAATTAGTTTTTCCGGGCCGGCCAGTCACGCTGAACGGCTGCTGCACAAAGGCTGTCATAAAGAAGAACTGGCCCGGGCAATAGAACGCTGCATAGCTGATTCAGTGATTAATGCTGTTACCAACCTCTCGATTGACCGCAAAAGTTTTGATGCTTTGCTGGCAGTAGGCGGTGTAATTTCAAATAAGTTTATCCGCAGCCGCCTTAAAGAAAAATTAACCGGATGGAAAGTATATTTTGCCGATCCTGAGTATGCCGGTGATAACGCTGTGGGACTGGCAGTCCTGGCAGCGCGTTATTTTCGGTAGCTAGCACCGGTTTAATCCTTAAAATTGGTTACTCTTAAAACTCTAAAAGGAGTTTTTCAAATTGTGGCGAAGTAAATTGTGGTTAATGACATGATAAAGACGATGCCTTAATCAAAATATTTTATGCGAAGTGAAAGGAGGATGGGTCTAAAGTATTACGAACTTTGACAGAGGAGGTAGGTTTAAGTAATTTTCTTTAGGGAGAGAGGGAAAAATGTCCAAGGTATTTTTTAGCAGCTGGAATAGAAAATTAAACGATGAAAGAAACAAAAACCTAGAGGAACGGATGGACCTGCAGGATTTGGAGGTGCCCTCACAGCTTGCCGGGCAAAATTTAAAGGCTTTTATCGGCTGGGCGGGCATGATTATTGTAGATCCGCAAGTAGATATTGTTGAAGCGTTGAAAGAGTACTATCAGAACATGCAAAATGAATCCTGTGGCCGTTGTATTCCCTGCCGTGCCGGGAGCAAGGTGATTGCCGACCGGCTGGAAAAGTTAATAAGCGGCAAGGGCAGCAAGGAAGACCTGACCTTCTTAAAGGAGATCAGCGGGTTAATCAAGGATAGCTCGCTTTGTGAACTAGGGATGTCTTCACCGGTGCCTTTGCTAGATGCCCTGGAATACTTCGAAGCTGATTTTAAGGCCTACTTAAAAGAGGACCGGCCTGCAGCAGGCAATGGTCTGACTTACCGGCCCATGCTTACGGCCCCCTGCCGCAACGGCTGTCCTGCTCATATTAACATCCCCAGGTATATTGAATGTATCAAGGAAGGCGATTATGAGGGGGCGCTGGCAGTAAACCGGGAAAAGACACCGTTAGTGGGAACTCTTGGCCGGGTTTGCGTGCACCCCTGCGAAGAAAACTGCAATCGACAGCCTTATGACCAGTCACTTTCCATCAGGCTGTTAAAACGGTTTGCCGCAGATTTTGGATCGAAAAATAACTACGACCAAAACCGCCAACCTGCCAAACCGGGTGCAGATGCCGCCAAAGTAGCTGTTATTGGGGCCGGTCCGGCCGGTCTTAATTGCGCTTACCAGCTGGCCCAAAAAGGCTACGCTGTTACTATTTATGAAGCGCTGCCTGTAGCCGGCGGAATGCTGGCGGTGGGTATTCCCAGTTACCGTCTGCCCAGGGATATCCTCAATGCTGAAGTAGGATTGGTGGAAAGTCTTGGGGTGGAAATAAAATATAACACCGAGGTCGGCAAGGATATAACTATTGAGCAGTTGTGGGATCAGGGCTACAAAGCGATCTTTGTGGCCAACGGTCTCCATGAGAGCACTACGATGGGCTGCAAAGGAGAAGAGGAAGGATACGAAGGTTACATGCCCGGGGTGGAATACCTGCGCAAGATTAACCTGGGTGAAAAAGTCGACCTTGGGGAAAAAATTGCGGTTATCGGCGGCGGGAACGTGGCTATGGACTGTGCCCGCTCGGCGCTGCGCCTGGGGGTTAAGGAGGTCTACTTGATTTACCGCCGCAGCAGAACGGAGATGCCGGCTAACGAGGCTGAAGTAGATGCCGCCGAAGAAGAAGGGATCATCTTCCACATGCTGGCCAACCCCACCTGTATTTTGGAAGAAGACAGTTGTGTCAGCGGCCTGGAGTGTATCAAAATGAGACTGGGCGAGCCCGATGAAAGCGGTCGTCGTCGACCGAAACCGATTGAGGGGACAGAGCATGTGCTCGAAGTTGATACGGTTATTCCGGCCATCGGCCAGGTTGCCGACTTCTGCTATGTCACCCCGGAGTGCGGTCTTGAAGTTACCAAAAAGGGAACTTTAAATGTCAATCCGCAGACCATGGAAACCGATACTCCCGGACTTTTCGCCGGGGGAGATGTAGTCCACGGTGCTGCTACGGTTATCGAGGCGATTGCCTCGGCCAACCGGGCCGCTGAAGCGATCGATAGCTATATTCGCACCGGTAAAAGCAGTGTGGGAGAGCAGGTTGTAAATGAACAGCATATTGAAAAAATGGGGGTCTATAAAGAAGAAGTAGCTCCCGAAATTATCGGTGGAAGAATTCGCCTGGAAGAAGAAGCCCTGCCTGTAAAAGAAAGGGTCGAAGGCTTTGATGAAGCAGAGCTGGGCTTTAAATATCCTTGTGAAGTAGTCAACGAAGCGGAACGCTGCATTAAGTGTTTGCGCTTGGGTATGGCCATCTTATAACCGAGGGGAGGGTACAAATATTATGAAAACAGTAAGCTTACAAATTGATGGCAAAAAAATCTTTGCTGAAGAGGGCACAACTATTCTGGAGGCGGCCCGGCAGAACGGAATCGATATTCCCACGCTATGCTACCACCCCCGGTTAGCACCCCTTGGCCACTGTCGCATCTGTATTGTTGATGTAGAAGGGATCGACAAGCCGATTACCTCCTGTGACAATCCGGTTGCCGAAGGAATGGTCGTTGTCACCAATACACCGGAAATACAGGAAAAGCGTAGTCAAATCCTGGTTTTGTCTTTATCGACGCATCCGTATAAAGACTGCTTGACCTGCGAAAGAACCGGGACCTGCGAATTGCAGGAGCAAGCCTACAGCTTCCAGGTGGACTTGCCCGAACAACTTGAACGCGATAATATCCCGTCTGAAAAAAACGAAGACAATCCTTATATAGTCCGTGACGAAGAAAAATGCATTCTTTGCGGACGCTGTGTCCAGGTATGCCGCTCCGGCCCGGGGGCTTTTGTCTACGAAATGGTTGGAACCGGAGTTGATACCCGGGTAGTTCCTTATAAGGATGGCAAAGAAGTTTCCCTGGAAGAAGCCGGATGTGTATTCTGCGGTCAATGTGTCGATGTTTGTCCGGTAGCAGCTTTAACTGAAAAAGGAAGGAGCGTCGGTGGAAGGGAATGGGAACTGACCCGGGTTCCCGGGGTCTGCGTTGAATGTTCCCTGGGCTGTGTCCTGGAAAGACAGGCTTACGGAGAAGACTTGATTAGAGTAACCGTTCCGGAAGAAGGAGAAAAAGTTAGCTGGCTTTGCCAGAAAGGCAAGTTTGGCGTCAATGAGTTTGATCCTAAACCATTGCAAAAACCCCTTGGTCTTGATGGCAGCCAGTATAAAGAATTGCAATATAACGAAGCGGTAAAGAAAACAGCGCAAACCCTGCTTGAGATCAAGAAAAATGAAGGAGCAGGCGCTGTAGCTGTGCTTGCTTCCGGCAAACAAAGTAACGAGGAAAGCTACCTGTTACAAAAACTGGCCCGTTCGGTGCTTGGAACCGCCAATGTTGATTTAGGCGTTGACAAAAATTGGGCTGAGGCTTACCGCAGAATGCGAGAGGTAACCGGTCCCGATGTCCAGGGCCCCACCCCGGCATCGATGCAGGATTGCGAGTCTATTGTTGTAATCGGCCCTGAGCTGGAAGAAACTCACCCGGTTGCCGCGATGGCTCTGCAGCAGGCCGGGCGCTTTGGAAAATCAACTATCGTGCGTATTGCTGCCGGTGAAAAACAAAAGAGTTTTTGGGAAGAACTGGACCTCAAGCCTAAACCCGGTAAAGAAACAGCTGTTTTACAAGGAATTACCGCCGTACTTCAGGGTGGTGATCCGGATAAAGCGGCCTCGGATGCCGGGGTTTCCGCCGATCTCTTAAAACAAGTGGCTGAAGAAATTTCAAAGATTAACAGTTGTACTTTAATTACTTCAGCCTGCCTTGATGCGGCAGATCAAAATTTCATCGAAGCTTTGCTTGAAATGGCCAAAGCCGGTGAACAGTTAATTGCCGGTAGAAGCGATCTGCTTCTTTTGTCAGGTTTCAGTAATGCAGCCGGCACTATAGTGCTGGGCGGATCACCATCATTCGGACCCGGTTTTGTAGCTCTGAACGGTAAAGCCGGTTTGGATCGTGATCAGGTAATCTCTGCCGCTGAAGAAGGTAAAGTAAAGGGGCTGCTTTCTTTTGGAGGATTAAGCACTGCCAAGAAACCCGGCGGCCTTAAGTTTCTGGCAATTTCCTGTTATGAGGAAAGTCAGGCGCCGGAAAACAGCGATGTCAAGCTGCCGGCCCTACCGGTTGCCCGTAAACGGGGGTTGTTTACCAATTCTTCAGGATTCACCCAGATCAATGAAAACGCTTTACAAAATGGCAGCGATACGGTTGAAGACTGGAAACTGATTTGTGACTTGGCTGAAGCAATGGGTGAAAAATGGAACTATTCCTCCCTGGAAGATGTCAGGGAGGAAATGGAAAACCTGGAGGCCGGTTGGAGGAATTATTCTTGAAAACTCCGGGGAATAAAGATACCGGAAACTGATCAAGAGAAATCCTTAAAAAACCGGGAGGTTGAGTTAGAAAAGTACCCGACTGACTGAATTAAGCAGAAGCTATTCGGACAGTCGGGTGCTATCTTAAATACCATGCAAAAACCACAAACCATATTACAGGTTACAGAAATAAATCGTTATGTCAAGGGACTGATCCATGGCGACCCCAGGCTGAGCGACTTGTGGGTTACCGGGGAAATCTCAAATTTCAAACACCACCGTTCCGGGCACATGTATTTTACAATAAAGGACAGTTTTTCTTCCCTGCGCTGCGTTTTTTTCCGCAGGGAAAATGCGCGCTGTCCTTTCGACCCTTCCGATGGAATGGAAGTTATTGTGCATGGAAATCTCTCAGTTTATGAACCTGCCGGAGCTTATCAGCTTTATGTTTCGGAAATGGAACCCGCCGGAATGGGGTCCTTATACGTTGCTTTTGAACAACTTAAAAAGAAATTGGCTGCAGAAGGCCTCTTCGATGCGAGACATAAAAAAGAACTCCCTCTTGTGCCCTGTAAAATAGCGCTGGTTACTTCACCCAGCGGGGCGGCTCTGCAGGATATTCTTTTAACTATAAAAAAACGCTTTTTTAACGTTCATCTGGTAATTGTGGAAAGCCTGGTCCAGGGAGCAGGAGCAGCGGAAGATATTGTCCGCTCCCTGGATCTGCTTAATGAACGTGATGACATTGACTTGATAATTTTAACCCGTGGTGGCGGTTCTTTGGAAGATCTATGGCCTTTTAATGAAGAAAAAGTAGCCAGGGCGATCTATAAATCGGAAATTCCCATTATTTCTGCTGTAGGCCATGAAACCGATTTTACCATAGCCGACTTTGCCGCTGACTACCGGGCCCATACCCCAACTGAAGCAGCGGCTGCGGCAGTACCGGTAGCGGAAGAACTGCTCTCAGGGATCATAAAATTACAAGACCGGGCGGCGCTTGCTTTAAAAAACAGGGTTCAGCAGGAAAAACAGCGACTTGATCATATTGTTAGTGAACGGTTTTTCAGACGGCCGGCAGAAAGGATCAAAAATTCCCGGGAGCAATTGAACCGCCTGGAAAAGGATCTTAAGCGGGAAACAGTTCGCTTGCTCCAGGTAAAGGGTATGAAACTAAATGCCCTGGTAGACAGGCTGGAAAGCTACAGTCCTTTAAAAGTAATGAGCCGGGGATACAGTTTTTGCCGTGATGAAGGAGGAAATATTATCCGCTCGGTTAAAGATATTAAGGTTGGACAGCTTTTACAGCTTACCTTTCGGGACGGGCGGGCTGACTGCCGCGCAGAAAAGATTGAGGAGGACTTAAGCGTTGACAAACAAGAAAATTGAGGATATGTCTTATGAAGAAGCGATTAAAAAACTGGAGGAAATTGTCCAGCGGTTGGAGAATGCTGAAATACCCCTGGAAGAATCGCTGTCTTCATTTCAGGAAGGAATAGCTTTGTCCAGGTACTGCCGGGAAAAGCTGGCTGAAATTGAATACCGGGTAGAATATCTATTAAAAGAAGAACAGCAGCAGTCTCTGAAAGATATTAGCGAAGATGAACCTGATCAAGCAGGGGAAAATAACGATGGTGAGAAAAGTGAATGATCTCGATCAATATTTAAATGAAAAACGAAATATTATTAACCGGGCTTTAAAAGACTGTCTGCCGCAAAGCGGCCCCCCGGCAGTAAGGGAAGCTATGGATTACAGCCTGGATGCCGGGGGTAAAAGGCTCAGGCCAATTCTTGCCATGGGGGTTGCCGATACCCTTAATTATGAGGACAGTTCGGTAATTGATGTAGCCTGCGCTTTGGAACTGATCCATACTTACTCTTTGATCCATGATGATCTGCCGGCAATGGATAACAGTGATTTGCGCCGGGGTAAACCCACCTGTCACCGGGTTTTTGGTGATGCTATTGCCGTTTTGGCCGGTGATGCTCTGCTAACCCTGGCTTTTGAAATGATAAGCCGCTACGGCCAAAAAAACGGTTCAGCAAATAAAGCAATGCAGATAGCTGTTGAATTGGCCTCGGCAGCTGGAGTTAACGGTATGATTGGCGGCCAAGTCCTGGACCTTGAATCAGAAGGCAAACAGATTACTGAATCTGAACTGGAAACAATGTCTTCAATGAAAACAGGGGCCCTCTTAAAAGCATCAGTCATGTGCGGAGCAATCGCTGCCGGGGCCACTTTGGAGCAGAAAAAATATCTCGCTAATTATGCCACCTGTATCGGCACCGCTTTTCAAATAATCGATGATTTGCTTGATTATGAAAGCAGTGAAGAGGAATTGGGCAAGCCGGTCGGTTCCGACCAGGAGCGTTTTAAACCCAATTATCCTTCAATTCTTGGTCCTAAAAAAGCAAGGAAGCAAGCAGAACTGCTTCATCAGCAAGCGGTTGACAATGTTAAAAAATTAAATGGCCCTGTTGATTTGTTGACCGGCCTGGCTGAGCGGATAGTTAACAGGAAAAAGTAAATTACCCGGTAGTCTATGGCTATAAAATGGTTATCTTCTGAAGGATGTCGCTCAATGCGACTTAATTGTTAGGCAGGCCCGTTGTTTGGATTGAAAGCTTATGCTATTATATAGACGCGAAGAAAACATAAGTGGTGCAGTATTCTAGTTGGCGCCCCTTTCCGAAAACGGGCCTAAAAATCCGTTAAGGGCATATCGATGAAGTTCCTGGTGGCGGCCGCCGAAGCCCAGTTGGGGGCTGCTGCTGGGAGTTAAGAAGGATGGGGCGATCTACAAAGGCATGTAGGCGTTGACCCTGCCTTCGCGGAGACCCAATATCCGTGGCTAATTTTGTCAAATAAAGGGCTACGGTTTGGGAAAGAACCTGCATGCGGTACGAAGCTGTGTGCAGTGTAGCCTGCCTTGAGTGGAAAGGGAGGAGGACAAGCTTTCTCCAAAACTCTTTCTGCAAAAGAGGCTAGGAAAGACCAGGCGCCAGAGAGGAAATCTCCTAGACTGCTCTCGCGAGAGTGACAGGCCAGGGATTAAAGTGTGAGCTAAGTGGTAATCCAGCTCTACTGATGGCAACACAGTAGGGACAGACTTAAAAGGGAACTACCCTTTTCGGCGACGAAGGGTGACTGTCCGGGAAAACCTGCTGGACCTAAGCCGCAAAGTTTACCTGGCCTGCCACCACTTATGTTTATTTGTACAGGTGATGAAACTTGGCTAATAACCAAAAAAATAAAAGTCGGATCCGCTGGATTCTTTTTATCTCAATTTGGACCTTTATTCTTGCGGTTCTTTTAGGCCTTGTGTCTCACTATTTTCTTGATAAAATCGAATCGATTACAAGCTCTTTTATAATATTGTTGTTTGTTGCATCTTTAGGAATAATTTTTGATCTTATCGGTACCGCTGCCGCAGCAGCGAATATCGCCCCTTTAAATGCCAAGGCCTCAAGAAAAGTTAGCGGAGCAAAGCTGGGGGTTAATATCGTTAAAAATGCCGAGCGAGTGGCTACTTTTTGTAACGATGTTGCAGGAGATATTAGCGGGATTATCAGTGGAACCCTGGTAACCACAATTGTGCTAAAAATGGTGATAATGATACCTTATGGGCAGGCTGAATTTTTTGTAGGGGTTTTGCTGACAGCTTTGATTGCCGCTATAACAGTAGGCGGTAAAGCATTGGGGAAAATTGTGGCAATTAATTATTCAACTGAGGTAATTCTTTTAGTTGGATTTATCGTTACCAAACTGCAAAAACCGCTGGCTTTGTTTAGCAAGAGCGGTGAAAAATTGGAGTGAGGGAATTGAATGGTATTTTTGAGAACCTGGATTTACCCGGTGATTTGCAAAAGTTAAATGAAGAACAACTAAATAAAGCAGCTGAAGAGATCAGGGAATATATGATTCGCACAGTTGCCGGCAATGGCGGGCATTTGGCGGCCAGCCTGGGTGTGGTAGAATTGACCCTGGCGTTGCACAGCACCTATGAAAGCCCCAGGGATCGCATCATTTGGGATGTGGGACATCAGAGTTATCCCCACAAGCTGTTGACCGGGCGTTGGAAGCAATTTCCCACCTTGCGCCAGCAAGGCGGTTTATGCGGATTTCCCAAACCGGATGAAAGCGAACATGATCCATTTCTGACCGGACATAGCAGCACTTCAATTTCTGCTGCGCTTGGTTTGGCTCAGGCCCGCGATTTTAATGGTGAAGATTACCAGGTAGTAGCGGTTATTGGCGATGGGGCGTTAACCGGCGGAATGTCTTTTGAAGCTTTGAACCATGCCGGGCATATTAAGGCGAATATGCTGGTAATCCTGAATGATAATGAAATGTCGATTAGTTCCAATGTCGGCAGTATGTCCTCTTATTTAGCGCGCATTCGTTCCGACCCGAAATATTCCCGAATAAAGAAAGACTTTGAAAACTTTGTGAGCCGAATTCCTTTTATAGGGAAACAAGCGCTTGATTTTGCCGAAAAAATCAAAGGCGGGCTTAAGTATTTAGTAATGCCCGGGGTAATTTTCGAAGAGCTGGGCTTTACCTATTTTGGCCCAGTTGACGGACACAACATAACAGCGCTGAAAAAGATTCTCAACCAGGCGAACCAGATGCAGGGACCAGTGCTGGTCCATGTGGTTACTGAAAAGGGAAAAGGTTATCATTATGCCGAACAAGCCCCGGAAAAATTTCACGGGATTGGGCCTTTCGATTTAGAAAATGGCCAGTTATTGAAGAAAAAGAAGAAATCCTCCTATACCGAAATATTTGGCCAAACCTTGCTCCAACTTGGCCGCGAAAATCCGAAAATTACAGCCATTACAGCGGCAATGACCGCCGGGACAGGTCTGTCTGATTTTGCCAAAGAATTTCCGGAGCGTTTTTATGATGTCGGTATCGCCGAACAGCATGCCGTTACCCTTTCCGGAGCACTGGCAGCCGGTGGAATGCGTCCGGTAATGGCTATCTACAGTACTTTCCTTCAGCGGGCTTATGATCAGATTTTGCACGATGTTTGCCTGCAAAATCTGCCGGTTGTTTTTGCCGTGGACCGGGCCGGCATTGTCGGTGAAGATGGGGAAACCCACCAGGGCTTGTTTGATTTAAGTTACCTGCGCAGTATTCCCAACATGTCGATTATGGCTCCGGCAAATGAAGACGAACTGCAGCATATGCTAAAAACTGCACTTAATTATAACAGCGGTCCGGTGGCAATTCGCTATCCCCGCGACAAAGTTGAAGGCATTCACCTTGAACAGCCGCAAACCTTACCCTGGGGTAAAGCTGAAGTGCTGAAGCAGGGGGAAGATATCTTAATCATTGCTGCCGGAACAGTAGTTAACTCAGCCCTGGAAGCTTCTGAAAAACTTTTTTGGCAGGGTATCAAACCGGCTGTAATAAACGCCCGTTTTGTAAAACCCCTTGATCAAGAATTAATAGTAAGCTGGGCCCAAAAATGCGGCCGGGTGATTACAGTCGAAGAAAACGTGCTGAACGGGGGATTCGGCAGTGGAATCATGGAACTTTTTGAAAAAAGAGGACTGTGCTTACCTGTAAAACGCCTGGGAATTGATGATCAATTTGTGGAACATGGTTCCCGGGCAAAAATACTTTCTTCTCATAACCTTGACAGCGAAAGTATCTACAGGGAAGCAGCAATTTTTATTAACGGCAAAACTGCGAAGGGACAAAGTTGAATCGCAAGGGAAGAAAAGTAAGGCTTGATCAACTCCTGCAAGAAAAGCGGCCTGAATTAAGCAGAAGCAGGCTGCAGGCTGAAATCATGGCCGGTAAAGTCCTGGTTAATGGAAAAGTATGCGATAAACCGGGATTTTTGGTTAAAGAAGATGCCTCAATCGAAATACGTGAACCGGAAAACCCCTATGTGAGCCGCGGAGGATTAAAGCTTGAAGGTGCCCTGAAAGATTTTAAAATTGAGGTTCAGGGCTTTATTGTTTTAGATGTAGGCGCGTCAACCGGCGGTTTCACCGATTGCTTCCTAAAAAATGGCGCCAAACTAGTTTATGCGCTTGATGTAAGTTACGGTCAGCTTGATTACAGCTTACGCGGCGATTCAAGGGTAGTGATGATGGAAAGATGGAATATACGCTACCTTGGACCCGCTGATATTAACTGCCGGCCGGATTTGGCTACCATTGATGTATCGTTTATTTCTTTAAAGAAAGTGCTTCCGGTAATGGAAAGTTTAACTATACCTGAGTTATTGGCCCTGGTTAAACCACAGTTCGAAGCAGGGCGAGCGGATGTCAGCAGGGGAGAAGGAGTGATCCGCAACCCCGCACTTCACAAAAAAATATTATCTGATTTAATCATCTATTCATGTGAAAATAATTACTGCTTTAAAGATATAACTGTTTCACAGTACCCCGGCCCAAAAGGCAACCTGGAATACTTTCTCTACTTAACCCGTAAAAGTAAAGAAGTTTGTAATTGCTCAAATGCAGCTTCCAACTTAGTTAATAAAACTGTTGATGAAGCACACCGAAGGTTTTTAAGGAAAAATAATTAGGTGAATATGAAAAGGATTTTTAATCTATGCGCAGAATTCTACCTTTAAGTTAGGCCCAAGGTTAGCAAAACAACCCGGGGAGGAAGTTAATGAACAAAGCTATTGGATTGGTCCCAAACTGGCACAAAAAAAATACCGAACTGGTCGTAGAAAAAATTGTTAATTTTTTTGAGCAACGCGGAATCAAACTGCAGATCGCGGAAGAAAAATGTGCAGATTTTTACAGCAGTGTTTCACTTTCCGATCAATTAAAAGATTGGTTTGACAAACTGGAACTGATTATAGTTGTTGGCGGAGATGGAACAATTTTAAGAGTAGCCCGGGATCTTGCCGGGTGGGAAGTTCCGGTACTGGGTATTAATCTGGGCCATAAAGGGTTCTTAGCTGAAATTGAAGTTGAACAAATGGAACGTTATTTGCAATATATTGCTACCGGTCAGTACAACTACCAGGACCGGATGATGCTGGAAGCCTGGCTGCACCGCGGCAATGAAGAACTGGGATATTATCTGGCTTTAAACGATATAGTAGTGGCCCGGGGACCGTTTTCCAGAAATATTAAAGTCGATACCTTTATAAACGAGGATTTTATGGAAAGTTATTTTGGCGATGGGATCATTGTCTCTACTCCCACCGGTTCTACAGCTTACTCTCTTTCTGCAGGCGGACCGATTGTAAATCCAACCATGGAGCTTTTTCTCATAACACCCATATGTCCTCACAGTCTCTACAACCGGTCAGTCATTATCAATGGTTCAGACACCATGAAACTCATAGTGGATTCCCGCTATCTCCAGGTGGTCTTGACCGTTGACGGACAGGTCCGCTTTTCTTTGGAAGATGATGATCAGATAATTGTCCGTCGATCCAGGCAAAAAGTAAAATTAGTTTTCTTTCATGATAATTCTTTTTACAGGCTTTTGCACCAAAAATTAAAAGCATAAACTTCAAGGAGGAAAGGATGCTTCTAGAACTCAAGGTATCCAATTTTGCCCTGATTGAAGATCTCAGCTTTAATTTTAGCTCAGGCTTAAATGTTTTAAGTGGGGAAACCGGGGCCGGTAAATCTATCGTAATTGGGGCAGTCAGTCTATTACTCGGCGAAAGAGCCAATGTTGAATATATTCGCCAGGGTGAAGAATCCGCATATGTGGAAGCAATGATTAACTGCAGCGAGCAAATCCGCTCATTAATCGACAATATGCTTGAAGAAGCGGGGATTGCAAAAAATGAAGAACTGATCATTGCCAGGGAACTGCACCAGAATGGGCGCAGCGTTGCCAGGGTTAACGGCCGGGCAGTACCGGTAACTTTTTTAAAAGAATTGGGACAGATTTTAGTCGATTTACACGGTCAACACCAACATCAGTCGCTGCTCCGGTCTGAACAGCACCTTGATCTTTTAGACTCTTTCGGCGGAGAAAAAATATCTGCCTGCCGGAAACAATTAGGTGAGCTGTTTAATAAACGGCAACGGTTAAGCAATGAACTTTCTGAGCTTGGCAATGACAGCACTGAAAGAGAAAGACGCCTTGATGTTTATGCTTTTCAGTTAAGAGAAATTCGGGAAGCCAACCTGGAAACAGGTGAGGACGAAGAGCTGGCAAAACGGGAAAAAATATTGGCCAACGCTGAAAAACTTTGGGCTATCACCGCTCAGGCTTATACAGAAATCTATGCCGGCGAAGAAGACAGTATCACTGAAGCGATTATAGATCGTTTAAATAAAACCCAAAACTCCCTAAGTGAGGCAGCCGGACTTGATGAAAGCTTTCTCACCCTGGTTGATATGCTGGAAAGCGCTTCCGCACAGCTGGAGGAAGTTTCGCATGAACTGCGCAACTATCAATCCAAGCTGGAATTTGACCCCGGTGAACTGTCTGCCATTCAAGATCGGTTAAACCATATTAATAATTTGAAACGAAAATACGGGGGCACTATTGAAGAAATACTAACATTTGCCGATCAGGTTGAAACTGAAATGGAGCGTCTAAAAAACAGTGAAGCAATGGCTGAACAGTTGGAACAGGAAATAAGCGAGCTGGAAAATGAAATGAAAGAAGAAAGTGCCAAATTGAGGGAATTGCGCCGGGAAACTGCGAAATCGCTTGAATCGTTACTACAAAACAGCCTCCAAGACTTGGCCATGCCTAATGCCCAATTTTTCGTTGATATCAAAGAAAAAGAGAAACTTTCGCCAAAGGGCATGGACCAGGTGGAATTTTTATTCAGCGCCAACCAGGGTGAAGAAGTAAAACCACTAACTAAAATAATCTCCGGCGGTGAAGTTTCCCGGGTTATGCTGGCTTTAAAAACAATTTTTGCCCAACAGGATCTGGTGCCTACCCTGGTTTTCGATGAAGTTGATTCCGGTGTCGGAGGCAGCACGATTCAGGCGGTAGCGGAAAAATTAGCCCAGCTGGCCAGACACCACCAGGTAATGTGCGTTACTCACAGCCCTCAAATTGGGGCTATGGCCGACTGCCACTACAGTCTCTACAAAGAAACCGTGGGTGAAAGAACTTTAACCAGGGCAGCCAAGTTGACCGAAGAAGAAAAAAGGCGTGAGGAACTGGCCCGAATGCTCGACGGCGCCAGTATTGACCAGGTCAGCCTTAAACATGTGGACAGTGTTCTTGAAAGAGCCAGGCGGTTTAAAGAAAAGCTTGTCGGATAAAAATTTGTGAAGCACTGATCAGTAAAAGCAAGTGAGGTGATTGGCCATTAAAGAGAAACTGCATGAAGAAACGCTTTCTACGAGTTACCTTTACCGTGGCATAATTATCAACGTGCGCCAGGACCAGGTAAAAACTAAAGGAGAAAAAACTGCATTTCGGGAAGTTGTAGAGCACCCGGGTGCCGTGGCTATTCTCGCTTTTAATAACCAAAGTGAAATTATCTTGGTGCGGCAACACCGGCAGCCTGCCGGAGAGGTCATGTTAGAGATCCCGGCTGGAAAAATTGATCCCGGCGAAGATCCGCTGCAATGTGCCCGCCGGGAAATGCTTGAGGAAACTGGACTGGAAGCTGCAAGTTGGATCGATTTATATACTTATTATTCTTCCCCCGGTTTTTGTGATGAAAAAATATATTTATACCTGGCAGAAAACATGAGAGAAACAGCTTCTTCAACCGGCGATGTTGAAGAAAACCTCAGAATAGAAACCATCAGTCTGCCCGAAGCTAAAAAACAAATCGAAAATGGGGGAATTAAAGACGGCAAAACTATCATTGCAATCCAGTATGCTTTAATCAAAAACAGCATTAATTAATTTGTATTATTTAAAAAGAAGGTTTTTTTCGTTATATATTGAATTATTTATTTAATTATCTCTATAAGAAAGTAATCATTGGGTGAGGGCTTTACCGATATGAAAAAACATTTGGAAGAATATATGCATTATCTCGCTGTGGAAAAAGGTTTGGCTAAAAATACACTTGATTCATATCATCGCGATCTGCATAAATTTATTTCCTTTATGAAAAATGATCAGTTAAACGATCCTGACCAGGTTAAAAGCAGCGATATCACCAAATTTTTAAGCGATCTAAAATCTAAAAACAGGGCCACTTCTACTATCTCGAGAATGTTGGCCTCAATCCGGTCTTTCTTTAATTATTTGCTCGAAGAAGGAATTGTTAAAAGCAACCCTGCTTTGGAATTGGAGTCTCCGCGAATTGAAAAAAAACTACCACGGGTATTAACCACCGATGAAATAAACAGCCTGTTGGGACAACCAAAAACAAGAGAATGTAAAGGACTCAGGGACAAAGCGATGTTAGAGCTGCTTTACGCTTCGGGTATAAGGGTTTCCGAACTAATCGATCTCAACTTAAGTGATTATGATCCCCGGGTCGGTTATCTGCGCTGCCGGGGCAAAGGTCAGAAAGAAAGGATTGTCCCGATCGGCTCTGTGGCGATCGGTTATGTAAACGATTACATGAGTAATTCCCGGGAAAAATTATGTAATTACAACGGTGAATCCGCCCTTTTTGTCAATCATCATGGAAAAAGGATGACCAGGCAGGGTTTTTGGAAACTGTTAAAAAAATATGCTAAAAAATCCGGTATTGAAACAGAGATAACTCCCCATACCATCCGGCATTCATTTGCCACCCACCTTCTTGAAAACGGAGCCGACCTTCGTTCTGTACAAGAAATGCTTGGTCACTCCGATATTTCTACCACCCAGATTTACACTCAGGTTACCAGGAAAAAAATAAGGGAAATATACGATAAAGCTCATCCTCGCGCATGATCCTTTTAAGTAATCATTTCAGGAAATCCAGTAATTTAAAGCAACTTTTGTGGCTCCATAACTGCGCGGTTAAAAACCGCGCATCTTAAGTACCAAGATATTTATCGATTAAATCAAGTAATTTAAGCTATTTAAAGGCTTAAATTTTTCAGAGGGGCTAAAATAAGGTAAAATATTTATTGATCCCGGTGACCGGAGGAATTTGACGGTGAATCTAATCGTAACCCATGAAAACGGAGATTTTGATGCGCTGGCGTCAGTTGTAGCCGCTTCAAAACTATATCCGGGCAGTTTTGCGCTTCTGCCTGAGCCTTTACAGTCAAACGTACGCTCTTTTGTTAACCTTTACCGGGATTTACTTCCTCTCATAGACCCAAAAGAGATTAATGAAGTAATTGAGTTAGTTATAGTGGTTGACACCAACCAAAAAGAGCGTCTTGGTAAATGGACTTATCTAACTGAGCAGGCCCGGCAGGTAATAGTCTACGATCACCATCCCGGGGAAGAAAACTTCAAAGCGGTTCAGTCAAAAATAGAAAACGTTGGATCGACGACAACCCTGCTTTTAGAAGAAATGAGCCGCTACAAGACTCGGCTTTCTGAATTTGAGGCCACGTTATTTGCGCTGGGGATTTATGAAGATACCGGCTGCCTGACCTATAACATTACGACAAGACGTGATGCCAGGGTCCTGGCCTCCTTGTGGGGAATAGGAGTTAATCTAAAGGTAATTCAGGAATACCTCAGGGCTCCGCTCAGCGATTTGCAAAAAAACTTGCTTGAAAGGCTTATCCACAACAGTGAACATTATCAGCTGAACCAGCGGCGGGTCTTGCTCAGTACCACTGTGTTAGATGAATATGTTTTCGGCGCTTCCGTGATTATCCAACTACTTGATGATATTGAAGATGCCGGCTTAACCATAATTATTGTTCAGATGGATGAAAATGTTTACCTGGCAGCACGGGCCAGGGACAGTGACCTTGATTTACTGGAATTGCTCTCTCCTTTCGAGGTAAAGGGCTATCCGGAAGCGGTATCGGCCCACTATAAAAATGCCAGAGCAGGAGAAACCAAGGAAAAAGTGATAGAATTTCTCAAAAAGTACCTACCTCCGGTAGTAACAGCTGAAAAAGCAGCCACCAAAAAAGTATTTAGCATCGATATCGATACCAGTGTCAAGGAAGCGGACGAGAAACTGTTTGAAAACAACTTTAAAGGCTGTCCGGTTATAGAAAAGGGAAGTATTGCCGGGATGATCTCCCGCCGCGACCTGCGTAAGGGGCTGCGCAGCAACCTTGGGCATGCTCCGGTTAAAGGATTTATGAGCAGAGAAGTTGTCACTGCTTCTCCCGGGTATTCATTGCTAGAGCTGAGGCGTTTGATGATTAAACATAACATCGGGCGAATTCCGATTATTGACGCTCAAGGAAATATATCAGGGATAGTAACCCGCTCTGATATTTTACGTTACCTAAGTTTTTTAGACCGCAAGGGACATTCATTAAAAAACCCAAGTAATCCGTCACCTGTAGGAAAAACCCAATCAAATGATGACAAGCTTATTTTTGAAGAAAACGGTTCAATTAATTTACTGCCTTTAATTAACAACGAGCTGCCTAAAAGTATGGCAAAACTGCTTTTACAGATCAGCCATTTAGCAGGACGCGAAAATAAAGATGTTTACCTTGTAGGAGGAATAATCCGCGATCTTTTACTTGGTTATCCTCCGGAAAAAGATCTGGACTTTGTAACTTTAGATAATGCTGTGGATTTTTCCTTTGAACTGCAAAAACTGATCGGTGGTGAAATAAAATACCATGATCATTTCGGAACAGCATCTATTTCCTTAGAAGGTTATTTGCGGCTTGATTTTGTTACTGCTCGCAAGGAATATTATGCGGCCCCGGCCGCCTTGCCCCAGGTTGAAAGTTCCAGCTTGAAAAATGACCTTTTCCGACGCGATTTTACCATTAATACTATGGCCTGCTCACTGCGCGGTGAAAATTACGGTGAGCTTTACGATTACTATAACGGTCGCACCGATTTAAAGAATAAAGTAATCCGGGTTCTTTACAAGCTTAGTTTTGTTGACGATCCCCTGCGAATCCTGAGAGCAGTACGTTTCGAACAGCGCTATGACTTTTCCATTGAACCTGAAACCTTGAAATTAATCAAAAACGCGGTTGAACGCAGGGTCTTGGAAAAAGTAAGCCGCCACCGGTTAAACCAGGAATTGAGACTGATTTATAAAGAACCTGCTCCTGTAAATATATTAAAACGTTTTGCGGAACTGAACATTTTTCCGTTCCTTTTTCCCAGAATAAGGCCCGAACAGTCAACCTGGCAGCTTCTGGTAAATATCGAAGAAAGTTTAAAGCTGATGGAACAGGACAGTTGGCGGAAAAAACCGGATAAGGAACTGGTCTACCTGAGCGGCTTGCTCCTGGGTTTGGATTCTGTAGAAAGGTCTGCTATAATAAGAAAGTTAAATCTATCGCGGGAGAGGGCCTCAAAGGTTATTACGGCATGCAAAGAAATTCCTGCTGTAGTAAGCCAGCTTAACCAGGCCGCTTTAAGTCCCAGTACGGTAGTAAATTGTTTGGAAACACTTCCTGTAGAAGCGATTATCATGGCTTATGCCCTGGCGGAAAGTAAAACTGTCAGAGAACATTTAAAGCTTTACATGGGTGCCCTGCAGCATATGCAACCTTCTCTGGGAGGACGGGATCTTAAAAAACTTGGTTTAGAACCGGGACCGCGCTACAGGAAAATTATTGACAGCCTCAAGCAGGCAGTGGTAGACGGTGAAGTGCGAACTCCGCAGGAAGAACTTGATTATGTGATAAACTATTTGGAGAGGGAAAGAGGAAGGGAGGAATACTAAAGATGTTGGGAATGGATCCGGCAGTAATTGCTTTGCGGATACCTGTTTTGCTGATTGTAATTACGGTTCATGAGTTTGCCCATGCCAGAATGGCTTATCATTTTGGCGATACTACAGCCAGTCGGCAGGGGCGGATGAACCTTAATCCAATAAATCATTTAGACCCGATTGGTTCTTTAATGATCCTTCTGGTTGGTTTTGGTTGGGCCAAGCCGGTCCCGATTAATCCAATCAATTTTAACCAGTACCGATCAGGCTTGCGCTGGGTTTCGTTTGCCGGCCCGATGGCTAATCTGATCATGGGTTTCTTCAGCCTGCTGCTTTTCAGGATGTTGCTGGAAACCGGCTTTATCGAGACATCTGGCACGGGCCTTCCTTTTATGTTTTTCCAGCAACTGATAATGATTAACATTTACCTGGCCTTGTTTAACCTGATCCCAATACCGCCACTTGACGGCTCCAAGATATTGATGTCATTATTGTCTGATGCCAACCTTGGCATTTACTATCAAATTGAACGCTATGCCCCGTTGATTCTTATCGGGCTAATTATTACAGGGATACTTGGCGCAATTATCTTCCCAATAGCCAATCTAATCCTGGAAATTTACAATATGATCATCAACTTTATACCTGGTATCTAAATACTTAATATTGACTGGGGAGGGCTGCAGTAGATGGATAAAAAAACAGTGTTTTCAGGCATCCAAGCGTCAGGATCCCTGCACCTGGGTAACTTTTTAGGAGCAATTAGAAACTGGGCGGCTATGCAGTACGAATACAACAACTATTTTTGTGTTGTTGATCTGCACACGATTACTGTATCCCAGGATCCGGCCACTTTACGGGAAAAAATACGGGAAGTAGCTGGGCTTTTATTCGCCGCCGGAATCATCGAAGAAAATTCAGTAGTTTTTGTTCAATCGCATGTAAAAGCGCATTCCGAACTGGCCTGGATTCTCAATTGCATAACCCCGATGGGCTGGCTTCACCGGATGACTCAGTTCAAAGAAAAATCCGCCAGGCAGAAAGAAGAAGTAAGCGTAGGCCTGTTTGATTACCCGATTTTACAGGCAGCAGACATCCTTCTTTATGATACCCATATGGTTCCGGTCGGGGAAGATCAGAAACAACACGTAGAACTAAGCAGAGATATAGCTCAACGCTTTAATTACCAGTACGGTGAAACATTCGTTTTGCCTGAAGCCTTTATTCCCCCGGTAGGAGGAAGGGTGATGGGGCTTGCCAACCCGGAAAAGAAAATGAGTAAAAGTGAAGAAAAAGAGGAAGACTCCATATACTTACTGGATAGCCCCGAACAAATTCACAAAAAAATAAAGAAAGCCACTACAGATTCATTACGGGATATTCGTTTTGACGAGGGGCGTCCGGGCGTAAATAACCTGCTTACTATCTACCAGCTGCTAACCGAAAAATGTAGGGAAGAAATTGAAGATTATTTCAATGGAAAGAATTATAAAGAACTAAAGGAAGAACTTGCCGACACAGTAACTGAAAGTTTGCGGCCTTTGCAGGAACGGTACCGGGAAATAGCCGGAGAAAAAGGGCACCTGGATCAAATGCTTGCTCGTGGAGCAGAAATTGCCGGAGCTAAAGCTGAAAGTAAAATCCGCGAGGTGCGAGAACGAATCGGCCTGCGTTAAATTTCATTCTAATCAATTTTACCGGATACAAAGCTTTTAAAAGGAAGTTGAGGCCATGGTAGAGCAGGAAGGGTATACAATCAAACTGCCGACCTTTGAAGGCCCTTTTGATCTTTTATTTCACCTGATAAAAAAGGCCGAGGTCGATATATGGTCGATTTCCATTGCTGAGATAACAGAACAGTACCTGGCATACCTTCAGTCCATGAGAGAGCTAAACCTCGAGATTGCCAGTGAATTTTTAGTGATGGCCGCCACTTTGCTGCGGTTAAAATCTAAACTGCTTTTACCGCGATCTACGCTGACCGGGGAAGCCGAAGAGGATG
The DNA here is from genome assembly GCA_046483445.1 of Bacillota bacterium. GTDB lineage: Bacteria > Bacillota > Dethiobacteria > DTU022 > DTU022 > B1SED10-74M. The sequence continues at coordinate 41,716 of JAWODD010000034.1, forward strand.
AAGAACTTTTTCAAATAAATACGGCAGAAGAACTCTTTCAGAGGCTTGAAGAATATCGCTGTTTCAAAGAGATCGCTAAACACCTGCGTGAAAAAGAGGAAGAACAGAAAAAAATCTTTCTGCGCTCTACCGGTGGCCAAAAAGTGATGGTTCTTACCGGACAGGAATCCGCTTATACGATCTGGGAAGGAGCGCAGCACCTTAGTGACATTATGCAGCGCTTTGCGGAAGTGGCTTCTGCTAAAGAATATATCCCTGCTTTCAGCGCCGTGGAAGACTTTGTTATAGCCGATAAAGCCGACTATATTGAGTCAGTCCTGGAAGAAAAAAAACAAGCGATGCCGATGAAAGCTTTTGTTACGGGCAGTAGTCTCTGGGAGATCATTGTAGTTTTTATCGCTTTACTGGAAATGTCCAGGCAAAGCCGGGTAACTATACTACAGGAACGTCATTTTGGGCCAATTTTAGTTTCCTTAAAATCTAAAACAGATCCTCAAGAGGAGGTTAATATTGGAGAGAGAACAGCAGAAACTGATCATTGAGGCCCTGCTCTTTTTAACCGAAGAAGCGGTAACGATAAAAAGGATCTCGCTAGTCTTATCGGTCGCTCCGGAAGAAACTGAAAGTTTAGTCCTTGAATTAAAAGAAGATTTGTCAGCTGCAGGGCGTGGCATTCAAATTTTTGAAACAGCCGGCGGTTACCAGATGGGAACCCTCCCGGAATTAGCTCCGTACCTTGAAAAAGCCTTCAGCGAAGATGTTTCCAGCAACCTTTCTACTGCAGCCCTGGAAACTTTGGCAATAATCGCTTACAAACAACCTGTTACCAGAATTGAGGTAGAATCAATTCGCGGGGTTAGATGTGAACACGTCCTGGAAAACCTGGTAAAGCGCAAGTTGATTAAAATAAGCGGGCGCAAGGAAGGACCCGGCAGACCGAGGATCTATAGCACAACTGCTGATTTTCTCAAATATTTTGGCTTAAAGGATTTAAGTGAGTTGCCTGAACTGGACCTGGAAAAAGAAAACAACATAAAAGATGATCAAGAGCAGGTTGATCTAAATTTTGATGGGCAAAATGAGGTTTAAACTGTGCGTTTGGCAAAATATTTAGCCCAATCGGGAGTGGCATCCCGCCGACATGCTGAAGAAATAATCAGGCAGGGACGGGTTGAAGTTAATGAAATTATTATCGAACTGCCCCAGAAAATAGTTAGTGTAAACGATACAATTAAAGTTGACGGAAAGCTGATCACCGGCCCGGAAGAAAAGATTTATATCCTGTTAAACAAACCTCCGGGCTATATTTCTACTGTAAAGGACACCCATGGTCGCCCAACTGTTATTGAGCTCATAAAAGATACTAAAGCGCGGGTTTATCCCGTAGGCAGGCTTGATGTCGACACAAGCGGAGTCCTTTTAATGACTAATGATGGAGAGTTGGCTCACCGGCTTACCCATCCACGTTACCAGGTAAAAAAGACTTATCATGCCAGGGTAACAGGGGTACCTTCTGAGAAAAGCCTGGCCAAATTACGCGAAGGGATTTATCTTGAAGAAGTAAAAACAGCGCCGGCCGGGGCAACCATGCTGCATGCTTCAACGGACCACCGTGAAGCTTTACTTGAGATAACCCTGGCTGAGGGGAAAAAACGGCAGGTAAAAAAGATGTGTGCAGAAATTGGTCATCCGGTTATAAATTTAAAGCGGGTCACCTTTGCCGGATTGGATGACAACGGTCTCCCTGAAGGTGCTCACCGCTTCCTGGTCGAGGAAGAGATCAATTACCTTTATAAGCTTGTTCAGCTGTAATTGGCTTTTAGTCTTGCATAATATCGGGTTTGATGAGAAAATAGTTATGCTTTTATTTGTGTCGGTAGTAAATATTGCTAATATTTTTTTAGGTGATTGAATCTTGAGCACAAAAAGGACCATGGTTCGCGGCATCAGAGGGGCTACAGTGGCTAAAACCAATGATTCCGAAGAAATATGCAGGGTTACCGGTGAACTTTTGAAAGAGATGTCAATAAAAAATCAACTGGACACCGAAATGATTAGTGCGGTTTTTTTCTCAGCAACCCCGGATTTGAACAAGGCTTTCCCTGCTAAAGCTGCCCGTAAAATGGGCTGGCAAACTGTGCCTCTGTTTTGCCAGGTTGAAATCGATGTGCCTGAAGCTATAAAACACTGTATTCGGATCTTAATATTAGTAAATACCGAGCTTGCGCAGGATCAGATTGAACATGTCTACTTAAAAGGCACAGAAATATTAAGAAAGCTATAAAAATTATTTAATCCAATTTAACCAGGAAAAAAGGATTTAATTCCAAAAGAGCGAATATGTAGAAATTATGCTTGCATACAGTGAAAACCCAAAAATAGCAATAGACGGACCGGCAGGAGCCGGCAAGAGCACGGTTACCCGGGAAGTGTCCCGACGTTTAAAATTGAAGCATTTAGATACCGGGGCAATGTACCGGGCTGTAACTTTAAAGTTTATTCGCGAAAACGCAGACTTGTCGGATTTAAAAATGCTTGAAAAAATATTAGCGCAAACGAAAATAGAATTTGATGATGAACAGAACGTTTTTCTTAACGGAGAAAATGTTACCAATGAAATTCGGATGCCTGCGGTAAATGAACATGTTTCTCCTGTATCTTCCATTTCCATGGTTCGTCGGCACCTGGTGGAAGTGCAAAAGAAAATTGTCGATCAATCCAGGGGCATTGTGATGGAGGGACGGGACATAGCTTCCCGGGTTATGCCTGATGCCGACTTCAAGTTTTTTCTTGATGCCTCGCCGGTGGAAAGAGCCAGGAGGCGCATGAAAGAACAGACAGTAAAAGGAATTATACTTTCAGAAAAAGAAGTAATCGCTGAGATTAAAAACAGGGATTATTTAGATTCAAACCGGGTTGATTCACCGCTTACCAAAGTGAGTGATGCAATAGTGATTGATACAACTAATCTTACTTTTGAACAAGTAGTGGGTAAAATTGTAGATATAGTGACTGAAAGGGTGCGCTGAAGGGAAATCGGGTGATGATCAGATGTTTTACAGCTTTGCTCGTTTGCTTTGCGTAATCTTTATAAAACTGTTTTTTCGGCTCAAAATCCATGGTGCTGAAAATATTCCCGGGCGTAAGCCTTTCATAGTGTGTTCCAATCATTTAAACTGGATTGATCCAGTGGTTGTGGGAGTTGCCATACCCGGTCGTTACCAGGTCCATTTTATGGCCAAAAAAGAACTATTTAGCAATTTTATTTTTGCTTTCACCTTGCGCTGTCTGGGAGCCTTTCCCTTAAACCGCCAGGATGCCGATTATGCAGCGATAAGAAAAGCTTATCAGGTTCTACAAAATGGGCAGGTTCTGGGACTTTTCCCAGAGGGGTCGCGCAGCAAAACCGGAAAATTAAAAAAGGCTTATAATGGGACAGCTTTAATTGCTGTGCGCAGCGGAGTACCGCTGTTGCCGGTAGCCATAACCGGGCCCTACCGTTTGTTTAAGCCTCTGCATGTAAAGATTGGGCCGCCTTTTGCTTTGCCCCCACTTATCTATGACCGGAAATATGACAAAAGGGCGCAGCTTGAAAAAATGAGCGCCCATGTTATGAAGCATATCGCCAATCTGCTGCCTGAAGATAAGATTGAAGATGCATTTTATGAAGAAACTGTGGACACAATTAACGGTTCACAATCAGAAAAAGTTAGTGAGCGTAAATAATGGAGTGGTTTTTTGCAGGTTATTTTGGCAGAAAAAGCAGGTTTTTGTTCCGGAGTGCGAAGAGCACTTTATCATCTTTTAGATGAAGCAGAACAACACGGCGGCGGTTCTACACTGGGGCCCCTGGTTCACAATGAAGAAGTTGTAGAACACCTGAAGAACAATTCCGTAAAAGCGGTAAATGAACCCTCTGAAGCGGTGGGCTCATTTTTGGCTATCCGCACTCATGGCATCACCCCTAAAGTTCTCAATGAGCTAGATGGAATGAAAAATATCAAGATAATCGACTTAACCTGCCCTCGCGTGCAGTTGGTCCAGAAAGTGGCCCGGGAACTAAACGAAAAGGGGCATAATGTCATTATTTTCGGCAATGCCGATCATCCGGAAGTGCAGGGTCTTATTGGCTGGGCAGATGGCAATGTCACAGTGGTAGCATCACTTGAAGAATTGGACGCGCTTGAAATCAAGACTCCTTCCGGTTTGATTGCCCAGACCACAAGTGATCCGGAATTGTATGAAAAAGTAAAGAAACTTTATAATAAAAAAGCCCCAGATGGTCAAACCTATAACACACTCTGCCCGGAAACAAAACTGAGGCAGGTAGAAGTATTTAATTTGGCAGAAAGGGTTGAAGCGCTGGTAGTGGTTGGCAGTAAAACCAGCGCTAATACAAGAGCCCTTTATGAGTGTTGCCGGCAGCTAAAGCCATCCTGCCGGATAACTAATGCAAGGGAGTTGGACCCGCATTTTCTAAAAGACTACTCGACGGTAGGGGTAACTGCGGGAGCATCAACTCCCCCCTGGACGATTAAGGAGGTAGTGGAGAGAATGGAGAACGAGAATTTGGAAACCAGAAGCGAAGAACAAAATGAAGAGCACAAGGAGGAAAAGGCCGAAGAACAGTTTTCATTTGATGTTGAGGTAAAGGTGGCTCAGGTCGGCGAGCAAGTTGCCGGCAAAGTAGCCCGGGTTACCGATGATGAAGTGTACGTTGATATCGGCGCCAAAACCGAAGCTGTTCTTCCCGCGAGAGAAGTTCACCTTGATGAGGGCATGAAGCTTGAAGATCTATTCAGCCCGGAAGATAATGTTGAGGTGACAGTTTTGGAGGCAGATGAACAGGAAGACAAAGTTATTGTCTCCCACAAACGATTGGCCAAAGAAAAACGGCTAGAGGAACTTGAACAAGCTTTTGAAAACGAACAGGTAGTCGAGGGCAGGGTAAAACAGGTAGTTTCAGCCGGACTGGTCGTTGATTTGGGGTCTGGTGTCGAAGGTTTTATGCCCGGCTCCCTGGTTGATATCAAATATATTCCTGATTTTACGGAATTTCAGGATCAAACCCTGCAATTTAAAATTATTGAGTTCAATCAGGAAAAGGGCAAATTAATTTTAAGCCGAAAAGCAATCCAGGAAGAAGAAGCAACCAGGAAGAAGGAAGAAACGCTTAACTCGCTAGAAGTTGGTTCCACCATAACCGGCACCGTCAAGCGTCTTACAAATTTTGGCGCATTTGTCGATGTTGGCAATATCGACGGACTGGTTCACATCTCGGAATTATCCTGGGAAAGAGTTGGTCATCCCAGTGAGGTCTTAAAAAACGGGGAAGAGGTTGATGTTAAGGTTCTGGATGTCATCCCTGAAAAAGAACGGATTAGTTTGAGTGTCAGAAAAACGCAACCGGATCCATGGACCAAAGCAGCCAAGGAACTGGAAAGCGGGCAGATCATTACCGGTAAAGTAACCCGGATAGTTAACTTCGGAGCGTTTATTGAAATAAAACCGAGCGTCGAAGGATTAGCCCATATTTCTCAGCTGGCCGATTATCACGTCAAACACCCTTCAGAAATACTCACGGAAGGTGAAGAAGTTGAAGCTAAAATTCTTGAAGTTAAACCAAAGGCCAAAAGAATCAGTTTAAGCGTAAAAGAAGCACGCGAAGAAAAGGCGCCTCCCGAAAAAGAAAAAGAAGCTGAAGAAGTGGAAGACGGCAATGTAACCCTTGGTGATGTGTTCGGTAATCTTTTTAGCAATCAGGAAGATGCCGAAGAAAAAGAAACCGATACTTTCCAGGCAAACGAAGAAACTGAAGAGGATACTGATGCTGCCGCAAATGAAGAAGGGCAGGAAGAGATGGAAGAACAAACACCCGCCGCGGAAGATAATGAAGAAGATCCCGATCAAAGTTCTACTTAGTCCCAATACTTTTTACCGGATTTTTTTATCCGGATAAAGCCTTTTAAAGGAAGCTCCGAGGCGGACTTATAGTTCGCCTCTTTTCATTTAAAATATGCACTCTTGGATGAGGTTTTATTGTATGCGTCAGGAACAAGGGCATTTAATTGATCAAGTAAAAGAAGGCTCTATGGCAGAATCTGTAGGGATCAAACCGGGCTGGCAGCTGCTTAGAATTGATAATCAGCCGATCAGGGATATTATCGATTACAAAGTGATGGAAGCTGATCATCGACTGATAATCCTTTTTAAGACGAATGAAGGATTGTTAAAAAGAATCAAAATTAAAAAGTCAGCTGGGACACCGCTTGGGCTTCGTTTTGAACCACCGACCTTGGCTCCCATGCAGAAATGTCGGAACCGGTGTATCTTTTGTTTTATTGATCAAAATCCTCCGGGTTTGCGCAACCCGCTTTATCTAAAAGATGACGATTATCGGCTGTCGTTTTTGTATGGCAATTTTATAACTTTAAACCGTCTTTCTCAATCTGAAATAGAAAGGATTATAAAGCTCCAACTTAGCCCACTCTATACTTCAATTCACACAATCGATCCAAAGCTGCGCCGAGTTATGTTTGGGACAAAGCAGGCCGAACAGGGTATAATTAATCTAAAACAAATGGTTAAGGCCGGAATCAAATTTCACGTTCAGATTGTGTTATGTCCGGGTTATAATACCGGAGAAGATTTATGGAAAACTATTCGCTACCTGGCTTTAATGGGCCCGGAAATATTAAGTATTGCCCTGGTTCCGGTGGGTTTGACCAGTTACCGCAGGAATTTGCCCAGGTTAAAAAAAGTTACCCCTGAACTGGCAACTAATTTAATCGATGAAATAACTGAATTGCAAAAGCATTTTTTAAAGAAACGGAACCGCCGTTTTGTTTTTCTTGCCGATGAATTTTATAATTTAAGCGGCCGTTCTTTGCCGGCAGAAGAAGAATATGAAGGTTACCCTCAGTTGGAAAACGGGGTCGGGATTGCCAGAATATTTTTAGACGAATTAAACTCAATTTCCACTGAAGATTTTTCCGGTCTAAATATAAAATATGTTACTATAGTTACAGGCTTTTCAGCCATCCCCCAGGTTCAAAAAATGGTGGATGCTTTGAATAAAACCGGTAATCTGCAGGTGAAAATGGTACCGCTAAAAAACACATTTTTTGGAGAGGAAGTCACTGTAAGCGGCTTACTTACCGGCAGTGATTTGATAAAAGCTTTAAAAAATGAAGATCTGGGAGATTTGCTATTTATACCCGCTGCCATGGTTAAAGAGGATAGTAATCTTTTTTTAGACGAGATGACCATCGAAGATGTGGCTGAAACCTTAAAGGTGCCTGTATTTGCAGCAAACGGGCCTGCTGATGTGCTTGAAACTATTAAGAAATACGCATGAAAATACAACGGAAATCGTTAAAGAGGGATTGCTATATGAGTGATAATCTAGTAGCAATAGTTGGCCGCCCCAATGTCGGCAAATCAACTCTGTTTAACCGCCTTATCGCCAGCAGAACAGCTATTGAGGAAAAAGTGCCCGGGGTTACCAGGGACCGTCTTTATGGGGTTACAGAATGGCGGGACCGCAACCTTGTGGTCGTAGATACCGGAGGAATCACTTTTGGAAAACAGGATCCCCTTACAACTAGGGTCCAACACCAGATTAACCTGGCTATAGAAGAAGCCCGGGTGATTATTTTCCTGCTTGATGGCCGAGAAGGCCTTACGGCCCTGGATGAAGATATTTGCAATATGCTCAGGCGCAGCGGTAAACCTGTCTTACCGGTGGTAAACAAGCTGGACAGCTATGAAGCTGAAACCAATCGCTTTATTTTTTACAGCCTGGGTTTTGGCGAACCGCTGTCTATCTCAGCGGAACACGGCAGAGGAACCGGCGATCTTTTGGATGCAATCCTCGGCCATCTTCCGGATAATCTTGGCGAGGATTCCCACCTTGAAGATGCGGTTAAAGTTGCAGTGATCGGGCGCCCCAACGTGGGGAAATCATCTTTGATTAATTTCATGCTCGGTAAGGAAAGGGTGGTGGTGAATCATACACCGGGCACTACCCGGGATGCGGTTGATACATACTTCAATTATAAAGGGCAACCCTATGTGCTGATTGATACAGCGGGAATGAGGCGCAAAAGTAAGGTAAAAGATTCCATAGAGTATTACAGTGTCTTGCGCTCTCTTAAAGCAGTTCAGCGTGCCGATCTGGCCCTGCTCTTAATTGATGCGGAAGCCGGAATAACCGAACAGGACCAAAAATTAGCCGGTTATGTAAACGAAATTGGAAAAGGTTTAATCCTCACTGTTAACAAATGGGATTTGTTTAAAGGCGGGGGCCGTGCCCATGGGCAGGTACCGGAAAAAAACATGCAGGATTTTATAAACGATTTACACCGTTATTTTAACTTTGTGGACTATGCTCCATCTGTGTTTGTTTCCGCCAAGACCGGCTGGCGGCTGGATAAATTATTTCCATTGATTATGAAAACCTGGCAGGAACAGCACAAAAGAGTTCCAACCGCTCTTTTAAACGAATTGCTTGAAGACGCCTTGAGTGTAAATCCCCCACCAACGGTAAAAGGTAAACAAGTGAGGATTTATTATACTACTCAGCCAAGCATCAAGCCGCCAACTTTTGTTTTTTTTGCCAATGCTCCTGAATTAATTCACTTTTCGTATAAGCGTTACCTGGAAAATCGCCTGCGCGAGGCTTTTGATTTTAGCGGCACCCCGTTAGTAATAAAATTTAAAAAAAGACAGCGGAGAGGAGAATAAAGATGACTTACCTTGTTTTAATTATTGCCTACCTGCTTGGTTCGATTCCCTTCGGTTACATTATCACCATGCTTTTTCAAAAAACTGATATTCGCAAATACGGCAGCGGGAATATCGGAGCTACCAATGTCCTGCGGGTTTACGGTTGGCGTTTGGCCCTGCCTGCTTTTATACTAGATCTGCTTAAAGGTTTGGTAGCGGTGGTTTTGGCCAGAGCTGTCAGTGATTTACCGGCAGTATATTTAGGAGCCGGTTTTTTAGCCATGGTCGGCCACAGCTTTCCTGTTTATCTTAAATTTAAAGGGGGAAAGGCTATGGCTACATCTATTGGTGTCCTGATGGCCCTTTCAGGCTGGGTTACCTTGATTGTAGTTGCCTGGTTCCTTCTCGTTGTCTACTTTAGCCGCTATGTTTCCCTGGGATCAATGACAGCTATGATTCTTACCCCCATATTTTTTTTACTGCTGGGCTTTGAACTGTCCTACATAATTTTCGGCATTGGCGCAGCCATACTGGTAGTTGCCCGCCATCACGAAAACATCAGCCGCCTGGCAAAGGGTACTGAATCAAAAATCGGCCAAAAGAAAGTTGGGGTAAAATGATCAGGGAAGAATTACTGGAAGTTCTTTATGAAGCAGCCAGTATCCAGCGGTGGAATGACCATATCCGCCCCGAGCATTTTACTGAATTGGACAAGCAGGCCCATAAGATGGTCTATGCTTACGTGCTCTCGAAAATTGAAGAAGCCGATCACGGAACAACAATTAATTGGCATCGCCTGATCGAAGGTGGTTTTTTTGAGTTTTTACACCGGATAGTTTTAACCGATATCAAACCCCCGGTATATTACAAACTGATGGCTGAAAAAGGGGAACAGCTAAATAAATGGGTTATCGAGCGCCTGGAAGAAAAAGTTCCTGAACTCAGCGATAGTTTGCTTGAAAAAATGAAAAAGTATTATTCCACCCCGGAGAGGGCCAACCTGGAAAAGCGTATTTTGAAAGCTGCCCACTACCTGGCTACAAACTGGGAATTTAAGATAATTTACCGCTTAAACGAAGGTTTGTACGGCCTCGACGAGACCAAAGCAACCATTGCTGATCAAATTGAAGAACATTATGATTTAGCGGGGGTGCAAAAATTGGCTTTAGGTAAAAAAACCAGCAATTTTCTGGACCTTGTCGGGCAGTTACGCTTTCAGCAGCGTTGGGCTCAATCGCCCCGGGTCCCGAAAACCTCGGTTATGGGCCATATGCTTATTGTAGCGATGATGAGTTACCTTTGTTCAATCGAGCTCAACGCCTGCCCGAAAAGGATATATAACAATTATTTTGCCGCCCTCTTCCATGATCTACCGGAAGTGCTGACCAGGGATATAGTATCACCGGTTAAAAGAGCGGTGGCAGGAATCGAAGATATTATCCATGAAATCGAACACCGTCAGCTGGAAGAAAGGATTTTTCCCCTTCTGCCCAAGGAGTGGCACAGCGAGCTGCATTATTTTACCGAAGATGAATTTGCCAGCAAAATTATTGAAAAGGGTCAGGTGCGCCATGTTGGCTCAGAAGCGATCAATGAAAGTTATAACGAAGACCGCTTCAATCCTTTAGACGGGGAAATTATAAAGGCCTGTGATCAGCTGGCTGCCTATATTGAAACATTTCTTTCCATCTCCCATGGCATTAAGTCATCCCATCTTGAGGAAGGGAACCAGCAGTTATATGCCCGTTACAATAATAAGGTAATCGCCGGAATTAACTTCGGCCGGCTGTTCAGCTATTTTAAGGTCTCCCAGTCATCTCGGATCAAATAATTCTGATCGGTGGTTTTTGATTTTAACAGGTTTACCAGGATTTATTTGATTTGTTTCCTCCCCTTCAGGTAGGCCCGGTAATTGGGGAGATGCTTGCTCAGAATCACAGCAGCCAGGGCACAACCAAATATTATCCATTCAATCTGCTGGTGCTGCATATAGAGAACCGGGGGAATGGCAACAGCAGCCGTTCCAAAGGCAGTATTAATATCCCGCAATAACAGAGTTAAAAGCACGGCAATTAAAAATATGTAGGGAATGCTTTGCAGGGAAAGGACTATAAACACCCCCAGGCTTGTAGCCAGTCCTTTTCCGCCTTTGAAGTTTAAAAAAAGGTTGTAATTATGACCGACTACTGCAGCCAGGCCGGCAAGCATGTAATAAACCGGTTCACCGGTTATGACAAATGACAGGTAAACAGCAAGCGAACCCTTGGCAATATCAAGTAAGACAGTAATAATACCCGGAAGCAAACCGGCCGAACGATAAAGGTTCATTCCCCCCACATTACCGGATCCTTCCAGGCGGATATCAATACTTTTTAATGTTTTCCCGACCAAAAATGCTGTAGGAAAAGCGCCAATAAAATAAGCGAGCAATATTGTTATAATAACGAGCATTTATAATTGTCTCCTTTGTCTACTATTTAAATTTCGCCAGGGTTCTACCTGCTCCTGCCGGTAATTTTATAATCACAACCATTAAACCTTTTTTTTGACAGAATAATTTATTAGCAGTATAATCATTTTCGAGTAAAGCATTAAAAGAATATCTGGAGGTACTAATTGTAAATGGCAGTTGAAAAAAGTACAGATGAAAAACAGGAAATGGCTCACCAGAGGGCGGAGGAGCTAAAAAACACCATAGCGGATTACAAAGAAGCCGTAAAAACGATGCCCTACGGGTTTAACCGCTGGCCGGAGATCCTTGAAAACCAGAAAAGAATTAAGGAATACTTCAAAGCCAGCGATGAAGATTGGGAAAACTGGCGCTGGCAGTTGAAAAACAGGATTACCACTACAAGCGTTTTAAAAGAACTGTTACCGATAGATAGAGATGAGCTGGAAGAAATTGAAAAGACAGGTTCCAAGTATCGCTGGGCTGTTTCCCCCTATTACTTAAGCTTGATTGATCCCGATGATCCAAACGACCCTGTAAAAAAACAATGCATTCCCACAATTAACGAGTATGTTGATCAGGGCGGCTATTACGATCCAATGGGAGAAGAATTTACTTCACCGTTACCTGCGATTACCCGTCGCTATCCCGACCGCTTAATTATAAAAGTTACCAACCAGTGCGCCATGTACTGCCGGCACTGTCAGCGGCGTCGTTCGATTGGCGAAAAAGACCTGGCCACACCGCAAGAGCAGCTTAAAGAAGCAATTGATTACATTCGCAAAAACGAAGAAGTACGGGATGTACTGATGACCGGTGGTGACGGTTTCATGATTGACAACCAGACTATAGCCTGGTTATTGGACGAGCTGGACAGCATCCCTCATGTAGAAATCAAACGTTTAGGTTCTCGTACACTGGTAACCATGCCCCAGCGTGTTGACGAAGAACTTTGCAGAATATTATCTGACCACCTGCCAGTGTATGTTAATACGCACTACAATCATCCCCTTGAAATTACTCCACGGGCCCAGGAAGCTTGCTTTAAATTAGCTCGCTCAGGCGTAAACATCGGCAATCAAACCGTTCTTTTAAACGGCGTTAACAACGATCCCTTTGTGATGCGCAAACTATGCCAGGAACTTTTAAAGATCATGGTCCGACCCTACTACATTTTCCACGCTAAGGCTGTTAGGGGGACTTCCCATTTCCGGACAAAAATAGAAGAGGGCATAGAAATCATGGAAAACCTGAGAGGATATACCTCGGGCCTGGCAATTCCTACTTTTGTAATAAATGCACCCTTTGGACTGGGTAAAATCCCAATGCTTCCCGAATATTTGGTCAGCAGTGGCTTAGATTACCATATGATCAGGACCTGGGAAAACAAAATAGTCCGCTACGATAATTAATTATAAAGCAGACGATTCCGCAACCGCCTGCTTTTAGCTGTTACTATATTTCAGCAAGTATGTAATTGAAAGATTATAAATTAAATTCTATGATTCTTGCAAGTGATCGGCAATTTTTTCCCAGTGCACATATTTTTCCATGTTTTCTTTTACAAGCTTAATAGCCTCGTCATTTTGCGGGTGGATACTGCGATAGATACTTTGCAGCTTTTCGATTGTGGAATAGGTATCTTCGTGGACTAGAATTACCGGTACGCCCTTTTCTTCAGCCTGGGCGAGCACCTGCACTTCGGGATAAAGACCACCGGTAAAAATTATTACGGAAGTGCTGGTTTCAAGAGCAGTCAGAGCCATATCACTGCGGTCACCACCGGTAATCAAGGCTTTGTTTGGCGCCCGTCGCAGGTAGCTCAAGGCGCTTTCGATAGTCATCGTTCCCACGACTACATCTTCGACAATCCGGTTTAAGTTATCCGGAGCGGTGAGTAATTCTCCGCGTAGAACATCATGAAATTCAACTACCGTCGGAGAGGAAATTTCTACTTGCCTGGGAACTACACCTAAAACCTCAAAACCTCTTGCTTCGACCATTGGTTTATAAACGCTGTTGCTTTTATTCCACTGGGTCTGGGAAACATTGTTAAATATACAACCGATAATCGGGATATTGTTCTTTAACCATAAATCAAGGTAAAGCAGGTTTTTATCCAGTTCAAAGTCATCTTCGGCTTTGATCACTGGTAAAACAGTCGCATTGAATCTTTCAGCCAGGGTAAAATCGCATAAGCCCTGGTTGTGCCCGATATGAGGGTCGGTGCTGCCGTCAATCAAAACCACGTCATAGCCTTCGGAACATTTTTTGAAGGCACTATCTATACGCGGATATAAATTTTTTAGATCCTGCATGAAACGGGGAGTCAGGTAATGGTTGCCCGCGGTAACCGGTGATATAGTATCACTGGAAAAGGGAAGGGAAAATATTTCCCGCATCAGGATTACATCATCGTCATCTTTTTTTGCCGGCCCTTTACGAAAGCTAATCGGTTTAAAGTAGGAAACTTTAAACCCTCGTTCGCTTAGCTTTAAACCAATTCCAAGGGCAGTGGCAGTTACCCCTCCGCCCGCTATACCGGAAAAGTAGATTGCTTTCATTTGATCACCTCATTGGGATTAATCCTGCTTGTCTCTCTCTTCTATGGTAATTTTCACATCCAAAGCTGTGGATCCTTTGGTATGGACCCGGACCGGGTTAATATCCATCTCGGTAATTTCACCAAAATCACGGACAAGACGAGCTGTTCTGAGAATAGTATCTGAAAGAGCTTCTATGTCTGCAGACTTTTTGCCGCGATATCCTTTTAACATTGTATAGGCTTTGGTTTCGGCAATCATTTGTTTAACTTCACCGTGATTGTCTAACGCTGAAGCCAGGCGAAAAGAAACATCTTCCAACAAGTTTACGTAAATACCGCCAAGACCGAAAACAACAAGCGGCCCGAACTGGACGTCCCGGGACATACCGACAATGATTTCAACCCCTTCATCAACCATTTCCTGGACTTCAATGCCATAAATAGGAGCATCCGGAAGATAGTAGTTAACATTTTCCATGATCTGCCAGTAAGCTTTTTTTACTTCTTTTTCACTGTGCAAGCCGATTGCTACTCCACCTACATCTGTTTTATGAGCTATACGGGGCGAAGAAATCTTCAAAGCCACCGGGTAGCCAAGTTTGATACTTATTTCAGAGGCTTCTTCTTCTGATGTGGCCAGGTAGGTTTTGCTGACCGGAATCCCGTAAGCCGACATAACCGTTGAAGCTTCATGCCCCAGAAGTACCACCCGGCGGTCAGCCAGCACTTGATCAACAATTTCGCGAACAGTATCCTGGTCAATATTTTTAAGTTCGGCTGGTTGCGCGGGTTCAGCTTCTTTGAGAAGCCTGTTGTATTTGACCATGCCTTCAAGTGCTGAAATCGATGGTTCCGGGAAAGTAAAATTTGGCACGGCATTTTCGGATAAGTAGTTCTTGCCTTTTGCCAGGACCCTGCCACCGATATAAACAGCCATTACAGGTTTTCCTTTACATTTTTTGTTTAAATCCACAATCGTATGAGCCGTTTTTTCCGGTTCGGTAACGGCTGCTGGACAAAGAATTACAACTGCACTGTCAACATTTTCGTCTTCCAGTACCGTCTGGAGAGCAAACCGGTAGCGATCATCCCTGGCATCACCGATTATATCGACAGGGTTGTAAATGTTTGCTTCCTGGGGCAGGTTGTTGCGCAGTTTATCATTGGTATCTTTAGTAAAACGAGCCATCTTCAGGTTGTATTTTTCAACAGCATCTGTAGCAAGTATCCCGGGGCCGCCAGCGTTGGTAACCACAGCTACCCTTGATTCTTCAGGTAAGGGCTGGCTGGAAAAGGCCCTGGCCAGGTCAAATAATTCATTCATGGTTTCAGCCCGTAAAACCCCGCTTTGCCTGAAAGCCGCTTCATAAGCGCGGTTACTGCCGGCTAAAGCACCGGTATGAGAGCTGGCTGCCTGAGCTCCGGCGCTGCTGATCCCGGATTTCAAAATGACGATTGGCTTTTTTTTACTGGCTTCCGAGCATACTTCGACAAAACGTTCTCCGTCTGTAATATCTTCAATATAACACAAAATAACGCTGGTATTTGGGTCGGCAGCACAACTTTCAATCAGATCGATTTCAGTAAGATCAGCCTTGTTGCCGGTGCTGATAAAGCGGGAAAAACCCATGCCCATTTCAAAACTCCAGTCGAGGATTGAAACTAACATGGCTCCGCTTTGGGATATTAGAGAAATATTTCCTTCATTAGGAAAACCGTTGGCAAAAGAGGCATTGAGTGGGGTATGAGTATCCATAATGCCGACACAATTAGGACCAAGCATGCGCATTTGATAATGATTGCAAATTGCAGTCAGTTCTTGCTCAAGCTTAAGTCCTTCCCTGCCAACTTCCTTAAAACCGGCAGTAATCACAATTAACCCTTTTATGCCGGCTTTACCGCACTCTTCAGCTACCTTAATCGTATGATTTACCGGAACTGATATGATTGCCAAATCAATTGGTTTGTTTACTTCGTTTACCGAAGAGTAAACCTTATAACCGGATATTTCTTCTTCCCCGGGGTTTATTGGGTATATTTCACCCTGATAACCACTATTGATAATGTTATCTAAAATAGCGTGGCCAATTTTATGGGGGGATTTAGAGGCTCCAATTACTGCTATTTGTTCGGGGTTAAATAGAAAATCTAGATCAATCATAGCCACAATCCTTTTATCAGTTTATAAGTTCATCTTGCATCACTATTTTATATAATTCTTAAGAAAATAGCAATAATGTGTCATTGTTTAGTGCTCATTGACTTTTATTCTCGTTTTGTTACAATGTTAATCGATCCTTTAGTTAAAATAATAAAACAAGGAGGTATTAGAGATGAGCGCTTTAGGCCGTCATGTTTTGGCTGATTTTTACGGCTGCCCACAAGAACTATTAAATGAACCGGAACAAATTAAGCAGCAGATGGTGGCAGCTGCCCTCGAAGCAGGTGCTGAAGTAAAGGAAACAGTTTTTCATCAGTTTAGTCCCCAGGGCGTAAGTGGGGTAGTAGTTATCTCTGAATCACACTTGGCGATCCATACCTGGCCTGAATACGGCTATGCCGCAGTAGATGTTTTCACCTGTGGGCAAACTGTCGACCCCTGGGCCTCGTGTGATTATTTAAAACAAGTCTTCTCAGCCCAGAATATGTCGGCCAGGGAAATAAAGCGCGGCATCTTTGACGTTGAGGTAGACTATAAACCTGCGGTTAATTGCTAATAAATGGACCGGTAAAGGAGAGACCAAGCGCATGGCTATTGAGAAACATAAATGGTACATAGATTACACTTCTCCGGCTACGGCTCATATTTATGGAATCGATAACTACATTAAAAGTTACAAGACAGACTACCAGCAGGTAGAAATAGCCGACACCGATTTATTTGGCAGGATATTGGTTCTTGATGGCAAAGTTCAATCTGCCGAAACAGATGAATATATTTACCACGAGGCGCTGGTGCATCCGCCAATGCTTATGTCACCGGCGCCAAAACGTGTACTGGTTGCCGGGGGCGGGGAAGGTGCTACCTTAAGAGAAATATTAAAACACCCGGATTTGGAAGAACTGGTAATGGTCGATCTGGATCGACAGGTAGTGGAACTTTGTAAAGAATACTTAACTTCCTGGCACCGGGGCAGTTTTGATGATAAGCGGGTAAAACTGCATTTTATGGACGCCCGTAAATACATAGAAGAAGGAAAAGAACCTTTCGATGTAATCATCAGCGACATTCCTGAACCGGTCGAAGAGGGTCCCGCCTTGAAACTTTTTACAATTCAGTTTTACGAAACTCTGAAAAAGTCTTTAAATCCAGGCGGCGTTCTTGCTTTACAGGCCGGGGATACAAGCCGTCCCTTTATCGAAACTTACAGCGCCCTTAATAAAACAATTCGCCAGGTAATGCCTCTGGTTTGCCCTTACCGGGCCTTTGTTCCTTCCTTTAATACTGAATGGGGCTTTATTCTTGCCTCACCGGAAGAAAGAAGTCTGCCCGAACCAGAGACCATCGACAATTTAATCAAAACAAGAAATCTGGGCTTGCGCTTTTTTGACGGAGAAACTTACACCGGAATGTTCAACCTGCCCAAAGATATCCGTAAGATTTTAAGTGAAGAAACCAGGATTATAGATGATAGCAACTTGATCACGATATACTAGCCGATTAGGCAAAATGGAGGTAATCGATGAGTAGAGAACGAACATTTTTGATGGTTAAACCGGATGGTCTACAGCGCGGGCTGGTAGGTGAAGTAATCAGGCGTATGGAGAACAAAGGGATGAAAATGGTGGCCATGAAAATGCTCCGTATTGATAAAGCTTTAGCCGCCCGTCATTATGGAGAACACAAAGGTAAACCATTTTACGAAGGTTTGATTGAATATATAACTTCAGCGCCTTCAGTGGCTATGATTTGGGAAGGCGACGACGCGGTAGCAATGACCAGAACCATGATCGGTGCCACTGATCCCAAAAAAGCGGCTCCGGGAACTATCCGCGGCGACCTGGCGATGTTTACCGGTAAAAATATTGTCCATGGTTCGGATTCCCCGGAAAGCGCAGCAAGAGAGATTGAGTTGTTTTTTAAAGATAACGAAATCTACCCGTATGACCTGGCCCATGAAGAATGGCTTTACGATTAAATTTGTTTTTTTAACCGGTTAGCAGCTTAGACTTTCTAATAAATTATACCGGTGATTAGTAGCATTAGAATATGCCAAAGCAGTTGCAGTCTGGTTGAACCGATAAAAAGATGTAGTTTAAAAACAGTCTCAAATAGAGGCTGTTTTTTGTTGCAAAAAGAAATGAGTTGTTGTATAATATATATAACCAATAAAGTTAGTAATTAATAGGTGGTGTTTAGTATGTTTGCAACCAAGTGTCCCGGACAAGATATGCGATACTGGACAGCTGATGATGTGCATGAAGAGAATTGTCCAAATTGTGGAGAGTTAATCGAGTTTTTTAAAACCGATATACGTTTGCGGTGCCGCAATTGTAAAACCAGGGTAGCAAACCCGCGCTTTGATATGGGGTGCGCCCAGTGGTGCTCGCATGCGGAAATGTGTTTAGGAGCAGCAGCCAAAGGATTAAAGCAGAAGTCGCTCAGGTCCGTTTTGGAGGATCAGTTTTCCAGCCTGGCCGCAAATTACCCGGAAACTGTTAATACGTTAAAAAAGTTGCTTGATTATGCTAAAGGAAAATGCCATGAAAATCAGGTAGATTTTTTACCGGTAACTATTGCTTTTATGACTGCTACCCTGATTGACCTGGGTATTATTAATGATACAGATAGTTTCTTAGAGAAGGTAAACCGGGAACACAGCCTGCCTGAAGAGGCGGTAAATAAAACTAAAACTCTGGTCGAAAATATTTCAAACAATAAAATTGAAGGAAAGATGGAAGAAATTCTTGTCGAGCTGAAAAACAAGCTTGCAAATAATATCAGCAAATTAGAAAACGGTTCATAAATTGTTTTGCTAGATTAGCTATCTATTTTAATTCGAAGTCAGGAGGATATAACCAGTGAGCAAGGTGCTTAGAAAAATAATCTCAATAGATGAAAGAAAATGCGATGGGTGCGGTTTATGTGTTCCCGCCTGTGAAGAAGGAGCGCTTCAAATTGTAGACGGTAAAGCGCGCCTGGTTAAAGAAATTTACTGTGACGGTCTTGGTGATTGCCTTGGTGAATGCCCTCATGGGGCGATTGAAATAATCGAGCGAGAAGCAGAACCCTTTGACCGGGAAGCGGTTGAAAAATGCCGGGAACCATTAAACAATGAAACTATAGAGAAAGAGGCTGGAAAAGAGGCTTTTACAATAAGTCCCTGCCACAGCAACCTGGAAAAAGAAATTGATCGAAGAAGTATTGATAAAAGATCCGCTGTTACCGCTAACAAACAATTTGAGCCGGAAGCTGAACTGAGCCACTGGCCGGTCCAATTGCACCTGGTTTCCCCGGAGGCTCGTTTTCTAAAAGATCAGGATTTGTTAATCGCTGCCGACTGTGTTCCCTTTGCTTATGCTGATTTCCACCGGCATTTCCTGGCCGGGCGCTCCCTTTTAATCGGCTGTCCCAAGTTGGATGATACCGGAAGCTACCATAACAAGTTAGTGGAAATCTTTAGGAACAATCATCTCAAAAGTATAACTTTAGTGCACATGGAAGTAGGCTGCTGTTTTGGATTATCCAGGCTGATTAAGGCAGCGCTGCAGGAAGCAGAAGCAGAAATTCCGCTAAAAGAGGTAGTTGTGGGGGTAGATGGAACCATTAAAGAAGAAAATTAAACCTTTCACAAATAAAAAGCTTAGTTAACTTAATTAGTTTAGAGGGCCGCTTTAATTTCTTTATTTGTCGTTGGAGAAAAATTAGCCTTCAACTTTTAGGATGACAAATTTGATTTATGTAATGATGCCGGTTCCTCATTAGCGAGATCTTTTATCGACACTTCTTCTAAAACTGAGAGCATACTTACCTGGGCCTTTGACCAAACTTTTCGCAGAGAACAAAAAGCTTTGTTTTGGCACGGAGTATCGTAAAGTAAACAGCGGGTAATGGCAACCGGTCCGTCAACCTTTTCAATGACCTGTCTTAAGTTGATTTCAGCCGGGTCAATATTTAGCTTGATACCACCAGCCGGTCCCCTGCTGCCACTTGTCCAACCGGCCTCATTTAAAAGGGAAAGAAGCTGAACCACCAGGTTAACCGGTATTGCTCGATTACAGGCAATCTCTTTACTGGTAATACGAGATCTTTCTGGGTGAGAAGCCAGTTCAGTCAGTATAATAATGGCATATTCCGCTTTTTTAGTAATCATGCTGCGGCTCCCTTAAAAGATTATAAATAACCTGGTTAGTTATATTATATGCCAGCTCATAGCTCCAGTCAACTAAATTTCAGCAAAAATCGGTAGAACTATTTGAATTCAAAGTAGTTTGTATTATAATTAAGTTAAAGGGATTACAAATAATTAGAAAAGGTCGTTGATTGTTAATGAGAATAATGCAGTATAATTTTATAAAGATGATCATAGCTTTTTTTATGTTAATCTTTGCTTTTAATGCACCGGCAGCAGCATTTACACAAGCCGCCGATTCAGAAACGGAAACCGGACAGGCCGGTGAAATAAATCCCGTCTATGTTGTTGAAATGGAAGGGACAATCACCGCCGGGCAAAGCAATTTTCTGCACAGGCAAATGGATAAAGCCAGGGAAGCCGAGGCCCAGCTTTTTGTATTACAACTGAATACCCCCGGTGGTTTAGTGGACGCTACTCTTAAGATGAACGAGTTACTTTTAAACGCAGAGATACCGGTTGCTGTTTTAGTTGCTCCCTCCGGGGCTATTGCCGGATCAGCCGGCGCTTTTATCCTGGTTTCATCGGATATTGCCGCCATGGCTCCGGGCTCTTCTGTCGGAGCCGCTCAACCGATAGCTATGTCACCGGAAGGTTCTGAAGAAGCAGGAGAAAAAACCACAAAATTTTATGCCGCACACTTACGCAGTATGGCCCGGGAAACCGGTCGACCCGAGGATCTTGCCGAAAAATTTGTTACTGAAAACTTAACCCTTGATACCCGAGAGGCCTATGAAGAAGAAATGATAGAGTATGTAGCATACAATCTTACAGATCTCCTGGAGCAGCTTGACGGAACTGAAATTGAAAAGATGGGCGTCACTTACGAATTTAATACGGAAGGTGCTGAGACCATCCAGGACGATATGACCCTCAGTGAAAGGTTACAAAACTGGGTCAGCGATCCCCAGATTGCATTTTTACTATTAATGATTGGTTTTATGGGAATTTACATGGGTTTGAGCGCTCCGGGTACTATTGTTCCTGAAGTAGGGGGAGTAATCCTGCTAATTCTTGGGATCTACGGATTGGGCATGTTTGATAACAGCACTGCAGGCATAGTGATGATCTTGCTGGGGATCGGATTAATCGCCGCAGAAATATTTTCTTCCGGCTTTGGTATTTTAGGGATTGGCGGTGCCGCATCGCTTGCTGCCGGGGCAGTTTTGCTGCCCACGGAACCTTTAATGGCTCCGGACTGGTACCAAACCTTTTTGATCACTGTAACCGGCACAGTAATCGGGCTAGTGCTGATTATTATTGTGGTGGTGCAGCGAATAGTGCAAACCCGGCGTCAATTCCAGGACGGGAGCGCCCATTTTAAACCGCCTGAAAGGGGAGTTGTTACCGAAGAAATTAATCCCGAAGGAATGATCAAAACCAGGGGTGAACTTTGGAATGCCCGCAGCGACGATAACAGCACTATACCGGTCGGAACCGAGGTGGAAGTGGTTAATGCTGAAAGCCTTAAATTATTGGTGAGAGCTCCTGGTAAAGATGCTAAAAGCAGTTAACGGCTAAAGGTAAGATGGAAAATACTCTTGTATTTATTGCTGTTAAATAGTTCAGTATATTTCGGGTAAACGCTTTGATTATAAGGGTATTTATTAAAATTAAAGGAGGTTCAATTATGATTTTTGAAGTTATTGGTGATCTAGGTTTGTTAGTTCCTATTCTAATTATTGTTTTTTTGTTTCTCACTTCGGCGATTAAGA
This sequence comes from Bacillota bacterium, assembly GCA_046483445.1. Taxonomy (GTDB): domain Bacteria; phylum Bacillota; class Dethiobacteria; order DTU022; family DTU022; genus B1SED10-74M. Next base: position 63,505 of record JAWODD010000034.1, read on the forward strand.
TCGTCAGAGAGTACGAAAGGTTGGTTGTATTCCGCTTAGGCCGTTTGATCGGAGAGAAAGGACCCGGTTTTGTCCTGATTATTCCTGTTGTCGATAAGATTGTCCGTGTTTCTTTGCGGATTGTCACCCTCGATGTGCCAAGCCAGGAAGTAATCACCCGCGATAACGTTACCACCAGCGTTAACGCTGTGGTTTATTACCGGGTAGTCGATCCTAACAATGCTGTCAACAATGTTGAAGACTTCCGCATGGCCACGGCACAGCTTTCGCAAACCACCCTGCGTAGTGTGGCCGGCCAGGCAGATCTTGACGAACTTCTTTCTGAAAGAGACAAGCTAAATGCCAAAATCCAGAGCATCTTGGATGAAGCTACCGACCCCTGGGGAATTAAAGTTACCGCGGTGGAAATCAAGGACGTGGTTATTCCTGAAGCACTGCAAAAAGCTATTTCCAGGCAGGCGACAGCCGAAAGGGAAAGGCGCGCTGTTATTGTCCAGGCTGATGGGGAAAGGGAAGCCGCAGGCAGGATAGCCGAAGCTGCCAAAACTTTAAGCGGGCAGGAAGGTAGTTTTTATGTTCGTTTGCTACGGACCCTTCCAGAAATTGCTACCCAGCAGGGTAACTTGATTGCTTTCCCCCTGCCGATAGAGCTAAGGCACCTTTTGCCCTATCCGGCAGAAACTCGGAAAAAGCATGATAGTGAAAGAGAAGAAGAAGAGAAATAACAACCTTAAAGAATAATTATAAGCCAGGTTGGTGAGAACCTAATAAATTGTATCTACCTATTGATAACCGGGTCAAGAATAGTTATAATATCATAGCAGGGTAAATGAGCGAGCGTGGCGGAATGGCAGACGCGCTAGGTTCAGGACCTAGTGGGCTTAAAGCCCGTGGAGGTTCGAGTCCTCTCGCTCGCACCATCAAATAGGGGCTTTCAAGGTTTAAATTACCTGAAAGCCCTCATTTATTGTAAACTCCTGGAATTTTTAAGACCAATAATTAGGTTATATTTTTGCCGCTAATAGATAGCAGGATAAAAGTCACCTTGCCAACTTTTTAAAGGGTTCTGCAGGGAATAAATAACAACTATAGAATATAAAACATAGGTTGTACAGGTGATACTGTTTTTAGTATCCGCTAGATGACAACTGCTGGATATCGCCCCATAATATTATTAATACAGGAGGATTTATCAATGAAAGAAACAGTTGTAGTCAGTGCGGTGAGGACTGCCGTCGGCACATTTGGCGGTACTTTGAAGAATATTAGCGCAGTTGATTTGGGCAGCCAGGTTATTAAAGGCGCCCTTGAAAAAGCCGGAGTAAAACCGGAACAAGTAGACGAAGTCTTGATGGGATGTGTCCTGCAGGCTGCCCTCGGACAAAACGTAGCCAGACAGGCTTCCGTAAAAGCCGGGCTGCCAGTTGAAGTGCCATCTACAACAATAAACAAGGTCTGCGGTTCCGGCTTAAAAAGCATAACTTCAGCAGCATCCTCGATTGCAGCAGGTGAAGCTGATATAATTGTTGCCGGGGGCACCGAAAATATGAGTGCCGCCCCATATGCTGTAGACAATGCCAGGTGGGGGCTGCGCATGGGCGACAGTAATATGGTTGACACAATGATTAAAGACGGCCTCTGGTGTGCATTTAATGATTACCATATGGGCATTACGGCAGAAAATATTGCTGAACGTTACGGGATTACCAGAGAGATGCAGGATAAGTTTGCCCTAACCAGCCAGGAAAGGGCCAATGCCGCAATAGAAAATGGCCGCTTCAAAGATGAAATTGTCCCGGTAATGGTGCCGCAGCGCAAAAAAGATCCGATTAAATTTGAAGTTGACGAGCACCCGCGGATGACTTCCCTGGAAGCCTTGGGTAAACTACGTCCGGCTTTTAAGAAAGACGGAACAGTAACTCCCGGTAACGCTTCCGGAATAAACGACAATGCAGCCGCAGTTGTAGTAATGAGTAAAGAAAAAGCAGAAGAGCTGGGCTTAAAACCCCTGGCCCGGATCTACAGTTATAGTTCTGCCGGGGTTGATCCTGCCTTTATGGGCACTGGACCGATCCCGGCCACCAAAAAAGCCCTTGAAAAAGCCGGTTGGAAAATCGCTGACTTGGACTTAATTGAAGCCAATGAAGCTTTCGCTGCCCAGGCTTTAAGCGTAATCCAGGAGTTGGAACTGAACACTGAGATTGTTAATGTTAACGGTGGTGCCATAGCCATCGGTCACCCAATCGGAGCAAGCGGAGCAAGAATATTTATAACTCTACTGCATGAAATGCAAAAACGAGACGCAAAACGCGGACTGGCCACTCTCTGCATTGGCGGTGGCCAGGGGATCGCTTGCACAATCGACCGGGAATAAACAATCGACCGGGAATAAAACCAGGAGGACTTTAAAATATGGCTGTTAATATGAAGGCAAAAGACATTGTTTCCATTCATGATTTAAGCCGTGAAGAAATTGAGCAAATCCTTGATACCGCCCAAACTCTTAAAATGAAAAAGAAATTGGGCGAAATATATCACCCCTTAAAGGATAAAGCCCTGGGTATGATTTTTCAAAAGTCATCAACCAGGACCAGGGTTTCTTTTGAAGTGGGCATGTGGCAGCTGGGTGGCTATGCTTTGTTCTTAAGTGCGAATGATTTGCAGTTAAAACGTGGCGAAACTATTGCCGATACAGCCAGAAATTTGAGTCGTTATCTGGATGGGATTATGATTAGAACTTTTTCCCACCAGGATATAATTGACCTGGCTGAATACAGTACTGTCCCGGTAATAAATGGTTTGAGTGATCTGCTGCATCCCTGCCAGGTCCTTTCTGATTTATTTACTATTAAAGAAAAGAAACAGAGACTGGAAGGACTGAAACTCGCCTATATCGGTGACGGCAATAACATGGCTCATTCACTAATGTTTGGCGGAGCTAAAATGGGTATGCATATAGCTATTTGTTCACCATCCGGCTTTGAACCAGATTCTGAAATAACCCGGCTTTCAAGAATTGATGCCGCCAAAACGGGGATAAATATTGATCTAGAAGATGACCCTGTGCAAGCGGTTCAAACGGCTGATATAATATATACGGATGTTTGGACAAGTATGGGTATGGAGAAGGAGTACGCAGAGCGTCTAAAAACTTTTTCACGTTTCCAGGTTAACAGTTCTTTACTTGAAAAGGCCCTGGAAGATGCATTGGTCATGCACTGTTTGCCTGCTCACCGGGGCGAAGAGATAACCGATGAAGTTATTGACGGGCCCCGGTCGATTGTTTTTGACCAGGCAGAAAATCGTTTGCATGTTCAAAAAGCAATCCTGGCCCTGGTAATTTAAAGCAGTATATCCATTCTTCCGTTACATCAATAGTCTTAAAAGAAGTGCGAGGTTGTTACTATGGAAAAAGAGCAAGAGGTGATCCCTGAAATAAGCCTGGGCTTGGATATCGGCGTGTTTTCAGCCAAAGGCGTGCTAATCGATAACAATCAAATAAAGACAGTTAAATACCCGACAGCCGGAAGGCCGGTAGATGCCGCTCAGAAATGTTTGGATACACTGCTGGACGGTAAATCAGCTCAAAAAGTAAAAATCGGGTTTATGGGGCAAAATAGCAAACTGGTAGCTGAAAGTCTGGGCATAAAAAACTTGCTTGAAATTGAAGCCCTGCAGGCTGGTTTGTTTTTCCTTCAGATTAAGGCCAATTATGTTTTATCCCTGGGTCATGAAAATGTCCACTACCTTGAACTGGATGAAGACGGACGGATCAACTTTTTCAGCCGAAACGGACAGTGCGCAGCCGGCAGCGGTTCTTTTTGGTACCAGCAGGCTACTAGAATGGGTTACAATGATCGTGAACTGGCAGAAATCGCCGTGGAAGCAGAGTCAGCTGTTCCTATATCCGGTCGGTGCGCGGTATTTGCCAAGTCGGATATGACCCATGCTATTAACGAAGGTGCCACCCAAAGCGCTGTTTCTGCCGGTATGGGCAAAGCTTTAGTTGAAAATATTTTAACAAGCGTGGTGCAAAATCGTTTCCAGGGTCCCGGAACTCTTATCGCCACCGGTGGTGTAGCCAACAATAAAGCTGTAATCAAATACCTGGATCAATTCCTCAGCCGAGAAGATATAACCCTTGAGGTTCCGGAGGATCATGAATATATTAATGCAATTGGCGCTGCAGTAAAAGGTACTGAGTTAAGTTTTAATCAAATCGTCTCCAAAAAACTCGAAACCTCTGAATATGTCCCAGATAACCCCTTACCACCGCTAGATCCTGACCAGGTATGTTACCTGGAAGAAGAATCTTTTACCGGAGAGTTCGATCTGAGGACAGTTTACCTGGGTGTCGACTGTGGTTCTGTTTCCACCAAGTGTGTTCTGCTTGACAAAGCGGGACGCCAAATCGGGGGAATTTATCTGCCGACCACCGGGCGTCCGGCTTTGCAGGTCTTAGAATTAATGAAACAGGTTGAAACCAGGTACAGCTCTTTAATCGGTAACGCACCCATTGTCGCCTGCACAACCGGTTCTGGCAGATTTTTATCCCAGAAAATATTAAACGCCGATTATGCCGTCGATGAAATCACCTGTCAGGCAGAAGGGATCAAAAGCCTTTTCTCCGATGAATCCACCCTGTCGATTATTGAAATCGGGGGAGAGGACTCCAAGTTCATCCAACTGCATAAAGGTATTTTGTTCGACTATAATATGAACCCGGTTTGCGCAGCCGGAACCGGAACCTTTTTAGAAAATCTTGCCGAACTGCTCGGTATAAGCATTAAGGATGAATTTTCGCAAAAGGCTTTTGCTGCTGAATACGCTGTCGATCTCGGTGATATTTGCACCTTGATATCTCAATCTATCCTGGCTTCTGCTTCAGCAAGAGGCCTGCCCTTAAATGAACAGTTGTCCAGTCTCGCTTACTCCTCAGCGCAAAATTACCTGAGTAAAACTGTAGATAAACGAACACTGGACGGGCGGGTGGTTTTTGCCGGAGCAACTGCGAAGAACCATGCTCTGGCTGCATCCCTGGCCGCCATTTGCAAAAAAACAGTTTATGTTCCACCCCAGCCTGAACTTACCGGGGCTTTGGGCAGTGCTTTGATGGCAAAGCAATTTCATGAACTTGGTTATGAAAGCACTTATGCATTCCGCAATTTATCGGCTGTCAGCCATTTTAAAAGCGAGAAGAAGCTTTGTAAAGCCGAATGTAGGCATGAACATAACTGTATGTTGAATGTAATCAGTTTTTCCGATGGTAAAAAGTTTATCTATGGCGACCGGTGCGGACGTTATTCAAGTATCGAAAAGAAAAAAGAAGAGCTTAATCTGCCGGATTATGCTGCCAGAAGATCAGAGGTATTCCACCAGGCTGCCGGGGAAAGCAAAGAAGAAGGACCCACTGTCGGGATAGCCCGCAACGGTTTATATTTTGAGTATTATCCCTTCTGGGCTGTCTTTTTTAGAAAAATCGGCTGCCAGGTGGTCCTATCAGACAACAGCACCTCTGATACTCTGCATAAAGGCAAAATTAACCTTGATTCCGAGATGTGCTATCCGATGAAAGTGATTATCGGGCACTACCAAAATTTAAAGGAAAAAAATCTCGACTATATTTTCCTCCCGGAAGTGGTCAATATGGAAGCAATGCCCTGGGCTCCCCATTGGCCTCGCTCTTTTGTATGCCCGCTGCTGCAAACCCTCCGGGGAACAGTAACCAACTCTGTTAATCTTGAACCGGATCAAGTGCTTTACGCACAGCTTAATTATAAAGACGGTTATAGCCGGATCAAAGAACAGCTGGAACCGGTGGCCAAAAAAGTCCTGGGAGAAAAATTTAGTGAAAAACGCCTGGAAGAAGCAGTCAGCGCTGCTTACCGCGCCCAGGAAGATTTCTCAGACAAACTCACCGCTGAAACCGAAACTATGCTTGAAGAACTGAAAAATAATGCCGGCCGAGCTGCAGTGGCCTTTTTAAGCCGCAGTTACACCTTGTATGATCAATTTATCTCCAAGAAATCAATGCATCATGCCCGGCAGAGTGGGATGATGGCAGTACCGCACGAGTACTTCACTGTTTATCTTAAAGCTTGGTACACAGGTAAAATTAGCTCGCCCTACCTTGATCCTTATCGGGAAGAATTTTTAGTATTCCTGAAAGAACAGGTTGAAGTAATGGAAAATATCTACCCGGTTCAACTGCAGAAAATACTTTCCGCGGTGATCCTGATCAACTTTTTAAACTTAAAAACAAAAGAAACTGGCCTGTCCGAGATTAACTTGATCTTTTTAGATCCTTTCAAGTGTGGGCCAAACGCCATGCTAAGGCATTTCTTGAGCGGGTTAACCAGTTACCTGCGCTTAACCCTTGATGAACATACTGCCCCGGCGGGGATGATTACCCGGTTGGAGGCTTTCAGAAATACCTGCCTCTCTAAAGAAGAATCGCGCCGGTTAAAATTACCTACTTCAGCAACCAGCAAAGCTGACCAGAAAAGTTGGCACAAAATTTTAATTCCAGAACCGTCTCTGCATTCAAGGGTATTTGCCTCTTTGTTCAAAAGCTATGGTGTAGAAGCTGAAGTCCTGCCCCGGGGTAAAATCGGTGACCTTTCCCTGGCTCAGCGCTACGTCAACGGAGAAGAGTGCCTGCCCTTTATCCAAAACCTGCAGGACTACCTGCGTTACCTGGAAGAAAACAACGGTGGCAGTGATAAAGAAGTCTTTTTCCAGGGTTGGGCTTGCGGACCTTGCCGTTACGGGCTTTATGCCCCCACTCAGGCATTATCCATAAACAAGGCCGGTTACGGAGATAAGAAGGTATGTGCTATCAAGCTGCAGGATATAACCAGGCGTTTCGGCTATCCTTTTGTGATTGGTGTGTTTAATGCCCAATTAACCATAGATATACTTTATAAAATGTTACACAAAGTCCGACCATATGAGCTGGAATCGGGTGCCGCCGACCGGGTTTTTGAACATTATGGGGAAAAACTGACCCGCCTGCTGGAAAATTATAAAATACCGCTTACCAGCATTATAACCGGTAGTTACCGGAAGCCGCTTGAAAATTTAATCAGAGAAGCCGCGGAAGATTTCAGCCAAATACCGGTCGAAGACAGCGTAAAGCCAAGGATCCTGCTCGGCGGTGAATTTTACGTGCGCATTGACGACCGCTGTAACCAGGCAGTAATAAGGAAAATAGAAAATGCCGGGGGCGAAGTATCGATAGCCCCGGTCACCGAATTATTTACCTACACCATTTACATCATGTTCCATGAGACCAGGCAGGCTTTCCGGTTAAAACGTAAACCGGTTGATTATTTTACCCAAAAGGCATATTCCATGCTGCTAAAGATTGCTCAGCGTGATGAAGAAGCGTTGGAAAATGCAGCCGGGCCGATACTTGATGGCCTCCACGAGCCTGCGCCATGGGAAATCATGGAGCATGCAGTAAAATACGTATCCAAGCATTACGGTGGCGAACCGCCAATGACTATTGGCCGTGCTGCCGCTTTTTCCGGCCGTGAGCGAGTTGCCGGAGCCATCTTTGTTGCACCCTTTACCTGTATGCCCAGCTCGATTGTTGAAGCTCAGCAAAAACCGCTTCAAGAAGAATTAGGAATTCCGATTGTAACGGTTTACTATGACGGCAAAGAAAATACAAACCGCGATGAAATGGTCGAAGGATTGGTTTTCCAGGCTCGGCAGAAGCTTATTAGGGATCTGCCTGTTCCAGATCAAGAACCTGTGCTGCCTGAATCAGCTGCGGCCGGCCGGAGCCGCTAGCAAGGAAGATTATTCCGGCGCTCTGATCGATGCGCAGGGGGATACCGCTGTAAGTGCGACGGAGGTTGTTTTCCAGCACAGTAACCCGGATAGGCTTTTTATCTGAAATCGCCCGGTCGAGGGTTTGCTGCAGCTGTTCCAGCTCTTGCTCGTCAAGCGCCGGATAGCAAAACTCCCGGTCATACTGTTCCCTTAAGATTTGCTGCTCTAAACTGCTGCGGTGTTCGGGCAGCATCATTTTACTACAATTAAACTGTTGATTAAGTTTTCGGCTCACGAATCATGACCTCCGATCTTTCCGGAGCGCTGAAAAAGCTGAGCGCCCGGATTTAGCGAGGAGGCCCGGAAAATACTGGTTTTGCCGAAGCGCTCCTGCACCCGGTCAACTGCCCTGGTTAAAGTCTCTTCCCTTTGCTGATATTCGGAGAGCTTGAGCTGCAGCTGCCGGTAAGCAGTCAGCCCGGTCAAACTGATACCCACAGCCCTGAGCGGCTTTTTGTCCCAGTGCTTCCGGAAAAGGTAGAGCACTGTCGGATAAACTTCCATAGCCAAGGCTGCTGCTTCCGGCAGTTTTTTTTGACGGGAAAAGCCGGAAGGGCAGTCAAAATCGGCTCCCCGGCAGTATAAGTGGACTGTCGTTCCCATTTTCGCTTCCCGGCGCACCCGGCGGCAAACTTCCTCGGTCATTTCCAAAAGCACAAGCTCAATTTCTTCTTGTTTCCAGTAATCACGCGGCAGGGTGGCGGTGTGACCGATCCCTTTTTGTTCATGCAATGCACCCGCATCAGCAGAAGAATAATCAGTACCATGAGCATTTAACCAGAGGACTTCCCCGTTAACACCCCAGCGCCGGCGCAGCATTTCCCGCGGCAATCCGGCTAAATGGCCGATAGTGCGCACCCCGATACGCCGGAAATTTTTCTCCATGCGGTGGCCCACTCCAAATAAGGAACCGATTGGCAGATTCCAGGTATAGTGAGCATAGTTGGCACTGTTTAGTTCGAAAAAAGCTTCGGAAGTTTTTTTGGCAAAACAGTCACAGGCCATTTTTGCCTGGAGCAGATTTTCACCCATCCCAATGCGACAGCGGATGCCGGTATCTTCCCAGACTCGCCTGTTTAAAGTGGCGGCAATTTCTTTCGGAGAACCAAAAATATTTAGCAGTCCGGTAAAATCAAGAAATTGTTCGTCTATGGAATAAGGTAAAACCCGGTCGGTAAACTGCTCGAAAATACGGGTGATGCGCAAGGAATAGTCGATGTAGATCTGCATCCGGGGATGAACAAACACTATCCAGGGACACATGCGCCGGGCCTCCCAGGCCGGCTGTCCGGTTTTAATGCCGAATGCTTTAGCTTCGCGGCTGGCGGCGAGAATAATCCCGTGACGCAGGGTCGGATCCCCGCAGACGGCTACCGGTTTTCCGCGTAGGGAGGGATTGTGGCTGGTTTCTACGCTGGCATAAAACGACTCCATATCGGCCAGGAAAATGACCCTGCTTCCCATAACTTAGCAACCACCTGTTCGGCGAACTTATGTTTATATTACTCATTATACATCGCCTGGGGAAAAAAGAAAAGGGTAAAAAATTTAGATGATCCCCTCATTATCCATTCACCGCCAGTTTTTTAACAAAGGCCTCGTTGCAAATAAATTTAAGTTTATCCCAAGTTTTAGCGCGTAAATCATTATCCTTAAAGCGGGGATCCCCAGGCAAACCGCTTAATCCGCTCAAGTAACAAAGCTGTGCTCAAAGCTTTTGGTTGACTGCCACCAATAAAGGATTTTGATTTGGCATGTCGAAACTACGAGCACAACCGGTGATATTGTCTGAAAGGTAAATAACAACGAAATTTGTGCTCCGACTGGAGACCTTTTAAAGGGCTACTTTATCCTGGGTTTGGAGTTATTTTGCACCGGTATTTTAATAAATGAAAATTTTTAAGGTTAGAGGTATCCGGACATGTCTTTGGAACAGCTTTCTTTATATCGCTGCCTGGAAATTAAACCGCCGGCGGTAGTATCGTTTTACGGAGCCGGCGGAAAAACCACGCTAATAAGTCGCCTGGCTGCGGAAATGAATGCCCTGGGCCTAAAAACTCTTTTCACTACCACCACCAAGATTGCAAAACCGCTATCAATCCCGCTATTTTGCAACTTCTCCACCCGGTCCTTGCTTAACCAGCTTAAAGAACATTACCGCGATCACAGCAGCGCTGTTTTGGGAACGAAATTATTGGCAGATGGTAAAATTGAGGGGATCACCCCGGACCTGGTTAATCATTTATATAAAGAGCTGGGCATTACTACTTTGGTTGAAGCAGACGGTTCCAGGGGACTGCCCCTAAAAGGTTACGCCCCGTATGAGCCGGTCCTGCCCCCTTGTTCAGAATACATCATTGCCGTGGCCGGCGCCGACGCCCTTTATGCGCCCTTTGATCAAAGATTTGTCCACCGCCCTAAAGAACTATACCAGGTTGTTGCCAGCGGTAAAGAAAAAACAATCTCCGAAACTACTTTAGCCCTTGCTTTTAAACATATGCTTGATCTTGGCGAAAAACAGGCTCCGCAAGCTCAAGCTTTTTTCATCTTAAATAAAGTTGACGTCCTTGCCAACCCGGGACCAGTGTTACTTAAAATTGCCGGTAGACTTACAGCTGAACAGGTAACAGCAAAGCGTCTTTTTTCAACCGAAGCAACCTTTCCGGAGCCTGTTAAAATTGATTTAAACTTGAATAAACCCAAAAAATTGGTTTCAGTTTCCTGTGTAATCCTTGCCGCCGGAGAATCTTCCCGGATGGGTAAAGATAAAATGGCCCTGCAAATTAAAGATAAAACTATCCTGGAAACTACTCTTGAGCAGGTTAAAGCTTCCAGGATTAAAGATATCGTGATAGTTGTCCGGCCGGATTCGATTATCACGGAAAAAATAAAAGCAGGCAATTATAAAGTGATTGAAAATGTAAATTATAAAAAAGGATTATCCCAATCCCTTAAGCTGGGTCTGCAAGCAGTCGATAATAATGCCCAGGGGGTAATATTTGCTTTAGGCGACCAGCCATTGATACCTCCGTGGGTATATAGATTTCTGGTCGAAGGTTATGCCAAGAATTTAAAACCGGTGACCATCCCCACCTGCCAGGGACAGAGGGGCAACCCGGTTCTCTTTGATCGAAAAATTTGGCCTGCTTTAATGGAACTCGAAGGAGATCAGGGAGGAAGACAGATAATTAGCAGGCTTACTCAAAATGAAGTCGATCAGATCGAAACCGGAGCAACGGAAATCTTATTCGATGTTGATACTAAAGAAGATTACAATAACTTAAGATAATATTTAACATTTATTTCTTTTTTTGCTTTGTTTAATTTGACGCTTCTTTGATTAGGTGCTATACTTTAACAGTAAATAGGGCGATTTCCTGGCAACTAAAGCGGGGATGAATGGAAAGTGCTTGCGGCAGAAGAAAAATTAGGTCATTTTTTATACCGTCTCCTAAGTAACTTTCGGCTTATTGACACTTACCGGCAGGTTTAACCGGCCAGGTCCTGGTTTTAAGCAATTAAAGAGGATTTGAACCGGCGGGCAGTTATTGAACATCATGAGCTCTTCTTAACGAGCTTTTTTTATTCCTATGATTGGACCTGCAACATAACTAGGTGATCAGCCGGAGCATCTTTTTTATATGTGCCTGGCTTTTTATTATAATCTTTTTTACCGGCATTTTTTACTATGATAACTGCTTCAAAACAAAGTTCCGGTCAAATAATCAAAAACACGGAGGAGATTTTTAATGGAAGCAAAGGTGGGCGGCAATCTTGAAGTGTACGGCATCGGTAATCCATTAATCGATGTGCTGGCCCAGGCAACCGATGAAGAAATCGAAGAAATGCAGCTTAATAAAGGCATAATGACTTTAATTGACACTGAGCGGGGCAATTACATTCTGGGGCAAATTAAGGATCGTGAAAAAATCTATTCCTGTGGCGGTTCCGCTCCCAACACTATGATTACCCTTGCCGCTCTTGGGGTGCGGAGCGCACTTGCGGGTACGGTCGGCAATGACGAACTCGGAGATAT
>JAWODD010000037.1:0-46943 GCA_046483445.1 Bacillota bacterium
CCTAAAGCAAGATCATAGCAAGGTAAGGAGAGAAAACAGGTTGCCCTCTGAAACAACGGCAAAAGAAGATGAGCCCGCCTGTGTAATTTGTGCCAGAAACTGCAGGCCCGCCCCGGGTGAAAAAAGCTTCTGTGGATTAAAGGAGAAAAACAGTAAAATTATGCACCATGGGAGTTTATCAGACCGCGGGATCGCTAAATACTATTTTGATCCCCTGCTCACCAATTGTGTGGCCAACTGGGCCTGCCCGGCAAAAAGTGGATCCCATACCGGGAAGAAAAACCTGACCATCTTTACGGGGCCTGCGTGTTAAACTGCCTTTTTTGCCAGAACTGGCAGTACCGCATTTTAACCATACGGCTTTCACCTGTTTTGAGCGCCGAGCAGCTGGCGGAAGCGGTTGATTCATAAACAGCCTGCATCTGCTTTTTTTGTGGCGATTCAGCACCGCAGGCACCCCATGCGTTGAACACAGACCGCAAAGCCGGCCTTGGAAATGTTCACCTCGGAAACATCCATTTGTTAAAATAACAGTTGCAGGTAAAAAGAAGTGATATAATATGAAATACGATCATCCGTAAAATCTATGGAGGGGTGGATAATGAGCAGGAAAATTGCCTTGATCACCGGCGGAGGAGACTGTCCCGGCATAAACGCATTTCTAGCCTCGGTTGTGCGCAGGGGAAATAAAGAATACGGCGCCGAATTTGTTGGTATTCGCAATGCTTTTGCCGGCCTGGCAGCCGACAACTCAGAAGATTATGTGGTCCCCCTGGATACAGACAAAGTGGTTGGTTTAGAAAAACGTTCCAGTACTATCCTGGAATCGTCCCGCTTCAACCCTTTTACTGAAAAAAATATTGAAAAAGGTTACCCGGAAAAGATTTTATATAACCTTGACAAACTTGGTGTAGACGGCATTTTAGGCACGGGCGGCAATGACACCATCCTTTCCGCCTTACGCTTTGAAAGCCGGGGTTTGCCTACAGTAATGGCCCCGAAGAGTATTGATAATGATGTATCGGGGACGGATGTTATGCTCGGCTTCCGGACCGCCATAGCTTTCGGTGCCCAGGCCGCCCGGAGCACTGCTGATTCAGCACAGGCCCACCGCAGAATTTCATTGGTAGAAGTGATGGGCCGCCAGGCCGGGTGGCTGGCCTTGGAAATTGGGGTGGCTTCCGGGGCCGACGTGATTACCATTCCTGAGTGCCCTGTCGATTTAGGGGAATTCTGTTCAGCAGTAGAACACATCTACAAAGAAAAAAACTATGTCAATATTGTAGTAGCCGAAGGAACCAGTATTCCCTATGACGACCCGGTAATTGAAAAAACCAAGCAAAAAAACGACCTGGTCCGATGCTTAATGGAGGAAACTCCGGAATTAGACACTTTTGGCAATCCCAAACTCGGCGGCATTTCCCAAATCCTGAGGCGGGTGTTAAAACTAGAACTTGGGTTAAAAAAAATCGAAGAAGTGCGGACCACCGATCTTGGCTTTACCCTCCGGGGACTGGCACCTTCGGCCGACGATATAATCCTGGGCATCCGCTTTGGAATCAGGGCTTCCGACATTTTGCTGGATGAAACAAGATCCGGCTTTATGGTCGGCATCCAGGGGCTTGAAATAAGGGAAGTCCCCTACGAATACGCCCTCAAACCAAAAACCGTTAACCGGTCCAACAGGGAACTGCAGGCTCTAGGGGTTTTCGTTTCTTCCAGCCAGCAGGGCAAGAATAAGTAATAATTCATCTAAACTATAGTATACGAGGTCTTTCTTTACATTTAGCTTTTGGATTCATTGCTACCTGTGCTTTACTGGGGGCAAGAAAAGAATACGGCAATGTTGGATTTCTCATCCCGGGCGCTGTTCTCTTAACAATAGCAATCTACGATGCAGCCTCGAAAGCAGAAGTTATGAGTGGTATAAGTCCAGCCTTATTCTTTATCGGACTTGCTTTTAGCTTCCTGGCAGTATTTTTGGTCCATACCTACTGGTTTAAAAGTTTGGACCACGGAGATCGTTTCTGGCCGGTTTACCCAACGATCGGACTTCTATTTGTAGCAGGCATAGTCGGTCTTGGCACAACCTGACGGTGGACTGAATATCTTGAGATGATCAATTATCTCTGGATTATTGCCCTGATCGCTGTTGGCGGATGGTTGATTTTCAGTAGTAAAAGAAAAAAAAGAACTTCTTAACCTCATAAATAACTCATCATCTCCCTGGCTTACTTTAGGATCTCTGTCCAATAACGGCTTTAAACATGAGCATCGGCAAACCAGGCATACCATATAACTTGCTGCTAAGCTGCTTCTCTTGGTAATTTTGCTGGTTCCTGCTATAATTTACTTGTAAAGTTCTAAAAACTAAGCATATTATTGCGATTCTACCAGGATTCATTTGAAAACCCTTTACTACCACATGAAAGGAGATTGTGAAAATGCCCGATGACCAAAAGCCCAAAGAAGCCAAGGAATTTTGCACCGACATTCCCCAGGAAACAGAAGGATTTTATCTAAAAGGCTGCGGTTCACTGGACTGGGGCATGAAAAACAGGATGGCTAGAATATTTAACCCCGATTCCGGCCGCACCGTTATGCTCGCTATCGACCACGGTTATTTCCAGGGCCCAACCAGCGGGTTGGAGCGGATTGATGTCAATATTCTGCCCCTGGCACCCTATGCTGATACCTTGATGTTGACCAGAGGTATTCTAAGGAGCATTATCCCTCCATCAGTGTCCCAATCAATCGTGCTCAGGGTTTCTGGGGGCACGAGCATTTTAAAAGAACTCTCCAACGAAGATCTGGCCGTGGATATTGAAGATTCCATCCGCCTCAACGCCAGCGCCATGGCGGTCCAGGTTTTTATCGGAGGCGAATACGAACGGCAGACCATTAACAATATGACTAAAATGGTTGATCTCGGAACCCGCTATGGCATCCCCACCATGGCGGTAACCGCAGTGGGCAAAGACATGGAAAGGAATGCCCGTTACTTCCGCCTGGCCACCCGGATTTGTGCTGAGCTCGGGGCCCACTATATCAAGAGCTACTACATCGAAGACGGCTTTGAAACCGTGACTTCCTGCTGCCCGGTACCGATTGTCATGGCCGGCGGTAAAAAAATTCCCGAATATGATGCCCTTACCATGGCCTATAAAGCGATCCAGGAAGGAGCGGCCGGCGTGGACATGGGCCGCAATATCTTTCAGTCGGAAGCCCCGGTGGCAATGATTCAGGCGGTATGTGCCGTAGTGCATAAGGACGAAACCCCGGATAAGGCTTACGAACTGTTCAAAACTTTAAAAGAAGAATGCTAAATTAATACCAGTGTGCTTGTGAAATCAAGCCGGCTGTAATCCAGCTGTATAATCTTAAGAATTGAGGTTGGAGATCTTGTGAAAGTTTCCTACTGGTACAACAACAGGGATATCAGGATTACCGAAGAACCGGTACCTGAGCCGAGACCGCAGGAGATGCTTATCAAGGTGCATGCCTGCGGAATTTGCGGCAGCGACATTGTAGAGTGGTACCGGTTGCCACGGGCACCCCTGGTACAGGGCCACGAACTGGTCGGCGAAGTAGTGCAGGTAGGTTCTGCAGTGAAAAAATTCAAGCCCGGGGACCGGGTAGTCCTTGCCCCCAAGGTGCCCTGCATGGATTGCTATTATTGCAGAAAAGGTCATTATCCTCAGTGCTCGCAGGTTAAAGAAAGACTTCCCGGCGGTTTTGCCGAGTATGTCTTAGCACCTGGGCAACTGGTTGATAAGGGTGCTTTTCACCTGCCAGAACATGTCACCTACGATCAAGGCACTTTTATCGAACCACTGGCCTGTGTGATCAGAGCCCTGCGCCTGGCCGATCTGCAGCCGGGCCAGAAGGTTCTGGTGCTAGGCTGCGGGATGTCCGGGTTGTTGACCGTAAAGTATGCTAAAGAAAGGTCAGCTAAGGTCCTGGCCGCTGATATCAACGAAAAAAGGCTGGAAAAAGCCGGAGAAGCCGGCGCTGATTATACCGTTAATGCTGAAAGCGATCTGGCATCTTTTATGCTAGAGCAAAACGGTAGAAAAGCAGACCTGGTGATGCTTTGCACATCCGCCCTCCCCGCGGTAGAACAGGCCTGGCAATGTTTGGACAAGGGCGGCGCGGTGGTCTTTTTCGCCGTCCCCGACCCTGATAAGCAGATAGTGGTTCCGATCAATGAATTTTGGCGCCAGGAAATTAGGATCCTTACTTCATACTACTGCGGGCCGAAAGACCTTAGTGAAGCGTTCGAGCTGATCAGCTCGGGCAGGATTGAGGTTGAAAACATAATCACCCATGTGCTCCCTTTAAATGAGATCCAAAAAGGCTTCAACCTGGCCATGGAGGGTAAAGATTCGCTGAAGGTGATTATCCGGCCAAACGAATGGAAATGAAAGGACGTATTAATATGAAAATAGTTCATGTTGGACTGACCTGCAGCAGCGAGGAAAAAGCGGACCGGTTTTATGGCAGCTTGCTCGGGCTTGAAAAAAAGGAACCGAAGACAGTCCCTGCAGATACGGCAAGCGTTATCTTCAGCATCGATGCCGATTTAAAAGTGATAAATTATACAGGCGCTGGAGTCTGCTTCGAAGTGTTTCTTTCTGAAAAGAATTTAACAAACAGGCCGATTGATCATATCTGCATTGAAGTGGAAAACCTCGAAGCATTCGTTGATCAGTGCCGGGAAGAGGGAGTAAAAGTAACCCGGGTTCCCAGGGGAAAATCTCTGGTTACTTTCATCGAAGACTTTGACAGCAACTTATTTGAAGTTAAAGGCGACTAAGAGGCTGTTTTGCCCAAAGTAGGTGAGGTCCTGCCAAATTTAGCACAGAGATACTTTTCGCACTGTGCACAAACCTTCAATCTCCTTTTCTTGACACAGCAGGTAATGAAGGAACAAGAGAGGTGTTTCTCAAAGAAGTCTTCCCCGGACGCAACCGGAGTACCTGGAAAGCCCTTCGGTATAGAATGCCGGGCACAGGCCGCAGTCCAACCCGCAGCAGCCCATGGTTGGATATTGTTTGAGCACGAAACTCACCTCTTACTCCGGTAATCCTTTGATACCAATTCTCCAGGATAAGGTTGAATTGATCCTGATTACCCGGGTTGACCAGTTGACCCAACCGGTAGCAACAAATAGAAGCATAATCACAAATCTTATTATTTTAACATATCTTCCAGTAAATTGTTTTCGTCTATTTTTTCTAACATTTGCATATAAAGATCTCTGACTCTGTCTTATTATTCCAAATAAAAATGCCGGCAGACAAAATTTCATAAATAAGGCATAATTTAATTGCCACGGAGCGGGCAGCCCAGGCATGAATCCAGGTATCTTTCAGTAAAAGGCGTGATCATAAGTGGAGTTAAATTTTAAAACTGCCCGAATAGAAGACCTCTCTTTCCTGGCCCATGTATGCCGGGAAGCAAATTATCATTATTCGAAAATCATGCCCGGCAATTATGCAAGGCTGGCCGAGAAATTTGAAAAAAATGGCCTTCCTGACAACTACAGTATCTATATAATGCAAACCCGTAATAAAAACATCGGTTTTTTAGGTTTTGTTCCCCTAAACAGAAAGATTATGTATCTTGTCGGTATGTTTTTATTGTTAGATTACCAGCGCCAGGGGTACGGAAGCCTAACCCTGAAAAAATACCTGGAAAAGCTCCAGGCAGGCGGTTATGAAGAAGCAATTCTCTTAGCCCATAAAAAAGCCAGCTGGGCGTTGGATTTCTATAGCAAAAACCGGTTTACTATACTGTCAGGTAATTACGAGGAAATTAAAAACTATGGCAGCGGAGCGATGCGTGCTTTCGCCCTGCCGGCAGCCTACCTGATGAAAAGGAGCCTTTAATCTTTACCGGCCCAACGCTTTTTCTGCCCGTTTTCGCGATCAGGATTTATAAACAAATGGTGCTTCTCTCAATTAGAAACACCCCCCTTTTTTAATGAAAAGTTATCTTCTTGCCCGGGTTAAAGCAGGTTAACATAGAAAAACAACCAGACTAAGCCCAGGCTGCTTAAGGTAATCACAGTGTAATGGAGTAGTTCATATTCAGCTACACCAAGCATATTATTAAGGATGTACTTTAGGGTAAGTGCATAGACCTCCGGGTTTGGTTTCGGTAAAAGCCAGGCGAACCATTTTTGCGCGTCAAACAGTTCAAACATATAAAGCAGGTCATATAGAGAATTGGCCAGGTCAACAACCTCTTTGCAACTACCGGTTTCAATCGAATAGATCATCTTTGTGCAGAATCACCGGGATTCCTTCCCTGATCGAAAAATTTCCTCCGGCCTCCCCGAACGGTCAACATCCCACCTCCAGGTAAAAAATGATTCCCCGTATCCGGGTTCCGCAGCAGCTCCAGTATTTCAACTTGCTGGGACTTTACAGCTTCCATAATAAATCTCCTTGGCATTGATTTGCCCAGGCTTCTGCAGGAAAAATTATTCTTTTGCCGAATCCCGCCTGCACCTATTAAAAAACTTTTTCCGAGCTTTTTTTAAAAACCGCTATTATTAAACTTCAGTTTCTTTGCCTTTTAAGAAAGTGGTTCTACCCCGGAATCCTTCAGGATCATAATCAAACCGTATAAACTGTTAACTATTTACAAACGATAATATTAGACCTACAGATTTAAGCGACAATAACTGAAATAAGTATGGGACAGGGAGAAACATCACCTTGTCCTTACTAATATCTTTAGATAGGGCTTTGTAAGGATGTGATAATATTTTGAAAAATGGTTGATCATTACAGCTATTGAAGCTATAATTATGCAAGGAATAAAAACAAAAAGGCAAAACCATCGCAAGGTGGTGACGCAAAGCTACAGGGGCTTTTGCTTATAAGAGGCAAGAGCTAGCCAGTTGCCGGTTTATGCAATCAAGCACATCTGCCCTGCCTGCAACCCGGTGGGGTTATCTTTTCTAAGAAGATTACGTATCTGACGACATCTAGCAGCTGCGTTTTAATCATATAAATAATCAAGATCTTTCAGATTTCAAAAATTCAACTTCTTTATAATCATTGCATGTTTATATTTAGTGTTGTGATGGGAGTTAAATGCTAATGCTTAAGGATTACGGGAATAAACTGGCTATTGCCTCGGGTTACATTATTGTCGCAGTTATTGCAACAATTTTTATAGACTTTAGTTTTTATTACGGAGAAGTAGAAACTGTTAGAATCACTTTTGCTTCAGCGGTTCTTATCATTAGCTCTATATTAATAGGTCCATTTTGGGGAGCTTTTATAGGCGCAGCACAGGATATATTAGTTTTCTCAATACAAAATGACTTTTCATACGAGTCATTCCTGCCCTCTATTACATTGGTTAGCGCTGTCTGGGGTGTTATTCCCTATTATGTTTATAAATTTCTAATACCAAGAGTATCTAAGGAGCTCAGTGTCTTTATTACTGTAGCAGTTACTCAATCATTATTAAGTATCTTAACGATGTCCTTTATTATCCACTGGAATTTTGCTGTGCCGTTAGATTATTTATTTATAAACCGTTTACCAGTGCAGGCTATATCAGTTCCGCTGTACACTATTATTGTGTATTTATTCATCAATTATTTAGATAAAGATGCGGTTTTAAGAAAAAGGGGGCAAGAACTTAAAACATTAATAGGCAACATGACCGATGTTGTGGCAAAGGTCGATGTTGAAGGGAGATTTACCTACATATCTGAATCCAACTATCGCTTGTTAGGTTATAAACCGGGTGAACTTCTTGGCAAAAACATCCTGGAACTGATTCATCAAGATGATTTGTCAACAGTAGGAGCAATTTTTCAAGAAAGCATTATAGAAGGCAAAAGCAATACAAGGGTTGAGTATAGGGTTCGCAAAAAAGACGGTGACTATATTTGGGTTGAAACCATAGGCAGTCTTTTGCTCGATGAAAATGGACAAGCTTCAGGAGCTCTCTTTACTTCCCGTGATATTTCTGATCGCAAACAGGTAGAGGAACAAATCCGCTATATAGGTTTTCATGATCAACTCACCAACCTATACAACCGTCATTACTTTGAGCAATGTAAAGAAAAATTAAAATATATCCCCATGCTTAGCGTTATTATGACCGACGTTAACGGATTAAAAATGATAAACGATACTTATGGTCATGAAGCAGGAGATGAACTGCTCAAGAAATATGCAAACCTGTTGATAAAATCCTTTAAACAAAGTGACCTCATTTTCAGGTGGGGCGGGGATGAGTTTATTATTATATTAAAGAATACTGAGGAAGCAAAAAGTTGGGAGTTATGTAATAGATTAATTAAGCACTGTGGAAAAACATTTGTTAAAGATATACCGCTTTCAATTTCTGTCGGAATGTCATCAAAACTACACGGTGAAGATTTCGATAAAGCGATAAGAGAAGCAGAAGATATGATGTATAAAAATAAACTAAACGAGAGTAAAAGTAGCAAAAACCTGATTATGAAAACTCTTTTAGAAGCATTATCTGAAAAAAGCTTTGAAACCATGGAACATATTAATCGGATGAGTTTGCTTGGCAGACAGTTTGGCGAGAGGTTACGTTTATCTCCTTCAGAGCTATCAAGACTTGAAAACCTGACCATGCTGCATGATATCGGCAAGATTAATATAGACAGCCATATTCTGTTAAAGAAAACTGCTTTAACTGATAGCGAACGGGAAGAAATCAAGAAGCACCCTGAGGTTGGCTACCGCATTACCCGTACCGCTGAAGAGTTTGCCTATATAGCTGAAGAAATCCTTTATCACCATGAAAGGTGGGATGGAAAAGGTTATCCCCAAGGCCAGGTAGGCCAAAACATTCCCTACCTGGCAAGGATTATAAACCTTATCGATAGTTATGATGTAATGAGTAACGGTTTTCCCTATAAAAAGAAAATGTCTCTGGAAGAAATTATTGAGGAGATTGAGAATTGCTCGGGCAAGCAATTCGACCCAGACCTGGCCAAAGAGTTTGTATTATACTTAAGGGAAGGATGTATTTAAATTCTTACTTCCTTTCAGTTTTCATAGTTTTCCACTGAAAATATAAAGCTATATTAGTTAATGCCTTCCTGAAACCGACGCCTTCAACTAAATGATACTTACTCATCATACCGCCTCCTTTGACAGTTTTCTGAGAACTATCGTATCTTGGCCTGCGAACCTTGTCCAGATAGAATACCCCCAAATACGTTATTAAATTACATTTTAATTTGGGTTATTTGCGAAATGCAAGATAAATATTACCAATAATTTAGTGCTGTCAGGCTTGATCATGGTGTATTTGTATCTAACAGGGTTATCTAGTAAATCAGACCAGAATCCGCTTCTTGATTAAAAGTGCAAGGGGGACCATGGCCAGGGTTATGGCAGTGGCAATCAGCATTTCAAACCAGACCTGGCTTAAAGGCTCACCCATAATCGAAACTTCCCAGATCGGTTCAATGACCCAGTAAAGCGGGAATATCTTGGCAATCCACTGCGGCCATTCCGGGAAAAGGTAAAAAACAACCGGGACGAATAAAAATACACCGAGGCTTTTAATCAGCGTAAAGAGCGTTGTCGCTGTTTTTGCATAAATTCCGATCAACAGTCCGATCATGGAGGTGAGCGCCGCGGCGATGATGACTACCACCATTACTTCCAGGGGACGTGGCCCAAAAGCCTGGTTCAAAAGGAGGGTAACCGCAGCCAAAAAAGTCGCAAAGAGGAAGCCGAGCAACCACTTCGCGGCGAGCACTTCATTTACCCGGGCCGATGTGACCAGCAGAGCGGTTAGTGTCCCTCTTTCTTTTTCTTCCACCAGACTGGAACTGGGCACCCACATACCGGCCACGGCCAGGGCATAGAAGACAATAACCGGGACCAGCCGGATAGATATGGGCAAACCGGGTTCGCCAAGATGGACCGTTTCAACTTCAACCGGAGCTTCGCTTTCTTCCAGGTCCCGGATCATTTCGATGGCTGTAACACTGATCATAATCCGGTTTGAAGCCAGGCTTTCTCCGCTAATGTAAAATTCGAGTGCCGGTTTTTCTCCACCCTGAACGGCCTCATCAAAACCGGGGCTTAAGACCAGGCCGGCATCGAGGTCGTGTTCCTCAACCAGTTCGATCAAGTCTTCAACTTCCGACTGGATCGAAACTTCAAAGCCTTCCAGCTCCTGAACAGCGGCAGTAAGTGCCGAGTCGCCCTGGTCAACAATGCCCAGCCTCGGTTTCGGTTCAAATAGCGACCCGAAAGCGAACTGGAATAACAATGTTAAAGCAAACGGCAGGAGCAGAGCCCACAGGAAAAAGGGTTTTCGCGGACCAACAGAAAAATCTTTAAACAGGAGCCTCAATACGCGTCTTATACTCACAGCGTAGCCACCTTTCTTTTGAGGACCAGAAGTCCGGCACCAAAGATAACCAGGGTCCACAGGACGGCGTAAAGCATCGGATTCACAGCATCCGCCCAGGGAATGCCATGGATGGTCACATCATAGAGCAGCCTGACAATAGGGTAACTGGGCAGCAGGTTTACCCATGCGGCCACGGAGCCTGGGAAAAGCACTGCAAAAGCAGGAATCATCAACGGTATTAGAAAAAGCATGCTGTACATCAACTGGCCGATAAAATCCTTCCCCGCAGCCCCAACAAACATGGCCACCGCCGTGAAGAGCAGCGAGCCAAGCATTAAGATTATTAGTAGCAGCAGCCAGTTGGAGGCGGTAAAGGCCCCGACCAGCAACATTACTACCACTGCCTGCCCCATGGTCAGGGCGGTTCCAAATAAAGCTTTGGCCATTAAGAAGTGGCGGACATTCACCGGTGTAACCAGCAGGGCTGTAACCGTGCGCTGTAGAATTTCATTGGAAATAAGCGAAGCCAGGGCAAAAGTCTCCATCATCATAATAAAAAAAGCGATCAGCGGTCTCATTTTAGTCTGCATCGGTATTTGATCGCCCAGTCGGTCTTCTCCGAGGATGATGGTTTCTTCATCCGGCAGCTCAACCGGCAGATCTTTTCCGGTCAAGTGGTAAGCCATTTCGCGGATATAGCCCTCCATCGCGCCCCTGAGCTCTGGAGGCGCCGTGGCATCGGCAAAAATAGTAACTCTGGGCTTTTGTTGCAGCACTGTATCGCTTAAAAAGGTTGGGGGAAAAGAGATCCCAATAACCGGGCTGACCCTGGTAGCTCCGTCAGGTATTTCCTGATCTTTCTCCGGGTCATGGATTATGAGCTGCTCCTGATTAGTTTTGTAAACCTCTATCTCCCCGCTGACTAACTGTTTTAGGAGCGCTTCATTTTCTACTTCCACCAGGATAAGCCCCTGTTCGTCAAAGGCAGCTTCGACCTCATCAAGCTCCTCCAGGAGCCGGTCGGGTACACCATGGTCCCGGAGCGATTCCTTCCCTTCACTTAACAATGTGGCAAGCGGAGGCGTAATGGCCAGGGTAATGTCTTCATCGACCGTATCGGGTACAAGCCAGTAAATAGCCACGAAAAAAGACAGACCCAGCACAGTAAGAAAAATATAAATCATGTTGCGGCTGTAGACCAGCAGGTCTTTTCTTAGGATGGAGAGAAGAAGTCTGCCATCGGAGACGGTCTTTTTCATCCTGCCAGCCCCCTGCCGGTTAGCTGGATAAAAATCGCTTCCAGGGTAGCTTCTTCTGTATGAATTGTCATCAGGTCGGGCGAGGCCGCCAGTTCACTCAACCGGGCTGATGAATTCCCCCCTTCCAGGGGAAGGTTTTCTTCCCGCACGCCGTCTCCGTCACGCAGCCGCACCCGCACCGACCTTTTACCGTATTTTAACTTCAAGTTTTCTGCCGTATCCAGGGCAACAATTTCGCCCTTGTTAATGAAGGCGACTCGATTCGAGAGTTCATCAGCCTCAAACATGTTATGGGTTGTCAGCAATACTGCCGCTCCTCTATCTGCTTCTTCTTTGATCGTTTTTCTTATTGCTGCTGCAGTTACCGGATCCAGTCCGTCTGTCGGTTCATCAAGAAATAATATTTTCGGTTTGTTGATAAAAGCACGCGCTATCATTAGGCGCTGCCTCATCCCCTTTGAATAGTTGGCTACGCGGTCTTTGGCCCGATCGGCAAGGCCTACACGTTGCAGAGCTTCTAGCGAACCGGGGTTACGGATACCAAAAAGAGATGCAAAAAAATTCAAGTTTTCAACAGCAGTCATTTCGAGGTAAAGGTTTTTTTCTTCAAACGTAACCCCGATTTGCGACTGAATTTCCGGATCGTCTTTACCGATATCGCGCCCCAGTATCTGTGCAGTCCCTTCCATTAAAGCTAATTGTCCGGTTAATACTTTGATCGTGGTAGATTTGCCGGCTCCGTTTGGGCCGAGGAATCCAAGGATTTCACCGGGGTAAACCTCAAAATTGATTTCTTTGACTGCCTGAAAGTTTCCATACCAGTGACTGAGGTTCCTGACGTTAATCGCAGAAACCGCCTCTTTCTTGCCCTGATCAGGCAGTCTGTTAGTGGGAATAGGCTTAATGTCTTCATCCTGCCGCCGGTCTTCCAGGGTTTTTACAAAGTCACCTTTTTCCCACAACCCTTCAATAATTGCCCCGTCTGGTTTGGTATAACTACCGTAACCATGCCGCCTGCCGTTATCTAGCTCGCCTTTGTAGACGCCGCCGCTGGCATAATCGACAGTGCCTTTACCGTGTGGTTTTCCATTTTTCCATTCGCCTTCATAACTGGCGCCGTCCGGTAGCAACAGCCGGCCCTGACCATGGGGAACTCTATCTTTCAGCTGACCGACATACTGCCCGCCCATCCAGGGTATACTTTGTCTTTCGGGGGTTTTCTCATGTTTAACCATTGAATTTACCTGCCTTTACCTGGGCTTGGTTTAGTCTGGCATGCTTTATTCTCAGTTAACCATACTTTATTTCTTGCTTTATTATAACTTAAAGTATCCCTGTTTACTATGTTGATTAAGATGAAGATCAAGAGAACCATTAAAAATAATAACAGAGTGTCAATTATATATAATATTATAATTAATATATCCACTGTGCATGATCTCCCTTAAGCCTGATCTGGAATCAAGCGTGTAATTAGAGGGCTGCGTTTTCTTATACGCGTTACGACTTTCCTGGTTAAAAAAGATACAGTTCTTTTAGTGGAACTGGTAACAGTCCGGTTTACCGGGTTGTATGAAATAAAGCTGAAAGTATGCTGTAAAATATGTTGCGGTAAACCCCAGGTTTTATTAAATGGAGATTCTTTTTCAACGACTACAGTATCAGCAAGGTGAGCTTCAAGGGCAGTTATACGATAGAATTCCAATGTTAATGAAGCCTCAATCACCGGCTGGGGTTTTAGATCCCAGTCAATCAATTTCATCTGGTTTAATTCTCGACGATAGGTTTGGCAGTACCACCATTTCTCTTGCTATTCATCTCTATAACTGTTACCATGGTGACTAATTTAAAATAAGTACTTATGTCTTTAACAATTCAAGTTGTTGATGATAAAGAATAATTGGAGGGGAAAACTGTATGTTTGACAAAAAAATAATAATAATTATAGCCGCTGCTCTGGTAGTCGGCTTTGCTCTCGGCAGCGTGTTTGGCGGTTTCATCGATATCACTGGTAACGGCGAATCTGCGGAAGAAGAACCTGCAGATTTAATCAGTGAACCGGAAGGTGAAAACGGTTTCGAAGAAGCTAAGCCTCAATTGGAACAACAGCTGATCCAGCAAAAAGAGCAGGAAATGATCATGGAACATTTAGACGAACTAAGAGAAGAGGCTACAGTTGAAACAAACCTTGACATTATCGACGAAGGCGATGAAAGCGCAGTAATAGCAACAGTCAATGGTGAAGAAATTTTGAAAGAAGAACTACTGGCAATGGAAGAACAGGAAAAGGAGCAGATGGCGATGATGGGCATGGATCCTGAAGATGCGGAAACTGAACAAATGATGGAAGAAATGAGGCCGGAGATCCTTGAAAATCTGGTCTTAATGACTCTCCTGGAACAGCAAGCGGAAAAAGAAGGCATAACCGCCGAAGAAAAAGATGTTGAAGAATACTACCAGCAATTTGTCCAACAAGCAGGAGGAGAAGAAGCGATGGAGCAACAACTTGCCCAGGCGGACATAACAGAAGATGAATTAAAAGAAGACATTGCTGATCAGCTCCCAACAGAATTATATCTGGAAAAATATATTGATGAACACTTCGATGAAGAAGACCTTGATATTACAGAAGAAGAGCTTAGAGAACTTTACGAAGCCCAAAAACAACAAATGGAACAGCAGATGGATACGCAGGAGATGGAAGAAATGGAAGTTGAAGAATAAAAATAATCGACCCTTCTGATAATCTAAAAACTATTGAAAAGAAGGAGCAAATATTTGCTCCTTCTTTTTTCGTAGCAGGGGGACGGGGTACCTGCTACAGGTTTATCTTTAAGTGCCTCGCTTGGTAGTTATTTATTCCTATTGACAGCAGTTGGCAGGAAGATGATATACTTTATAATAGAAATTTAGAATAATGGCTCTTTTATCAAAATTAATTCTCTCCAATTATTCTAGCGCTGATAAAGTTTCCAACATAGCATTGCATAGCGGACTTGCTAACCGGTTCTTAAAATCAGCAACCACGAGTAATAGAATGATCTTACTTTTAGAGCACCCTAAATAGTGCAAGCCTGAGTAAACTAATAATGGATATCTACAGCAAGTAATTAATATTAAGGGAACCTAACCCAGACATGCCGATGCCGTAAAAGTTGAGTTTATAAATAAGCCCTTCTAAATCCAGTGTAAATCGGGTTATCCGGGATAGTTAAAATTTTTCTGCTAATTTTGCGCATAACTTCGGAAATAAGGACCTAATAGTGCCGGTTTCAAACTGAACCGGTAAAATAACATCGCCAGCTGTTTTTTATTGATTAGTTTTTAAATAAATCTTGAGGAGGCGTGCATTATGGCAAAATTGCTGTGGGACCCAATTGAAGAAAGGAAAAATAGCTCCAACATGGTAAGATTTATTGATTACGTTAACAATAAATATGATCGGGAAATAGTCAATTACCATGATCTTTACCAGTGGTCTGTAAATAAAATACCTGATTTCTGGTCTGCGTTTTGGGACTTTGCAGACATTAAGGCTTCTAAAAGTTACGATTATGTGGTCGATGATGTTCACAAAATGCCCGGAGCAAAGTGGTTCGCCGGAGCAGAATTAAATTTTGCTGAAAATCTTCTTAATTACAGGGATGATCGAACAGCTCTGGTCTTTAAAGGTGAAACTCAGAAAAAAGACACCATCAGTTATGCCGAGCTCTATGATGCCGTGGCCCGTCTGGCTAAATCACTGCGTGAAATGGGAATTAAACCGGGAGACAAGGTGGCGGCATATATGCCTAACATGATCGAAACTATTATTTACATGCTCGCTTCGGCAAGTATTGGTGCTACCTGGGCTTCATGCGCCACCGACCTGGGCTTGGATGCGGCGGCTGATCGCCTTTCCCAGGTGGAACCGAAAGTATTGTTTACAGTTGATGGTTATTACTACAAAGGGAAATTTTTCAGTTCGCTTTCCAATGCTGCCGGCATTGCTAAGAAAACTCCTTCGATTGAAAAGGTTATCGTGACCTCATACATGGATGACAAAACAGATATTAGTCATGTCTCGCTCGCCGAACATTACAATGATTTTACCGCTAGTGAATCCGGACTTGATATCAAATTTGAACAACTGCCCTTCGATCACCCCCTTTATATCATGTTTACTTCAGGCACTACCGGTCAACCGAAGTGTATGGTGCAAAGCGCCGGTGGAATACTAATCAATCACCTCAAGGAACTAATTCTGCATACAGACTTAAAACGAGATGATGTCCTTTTTTACATTACCACCTGCAGCTGGATGATGTGGAACTGGATGGTAAGCACCCTGGCACTCGGCAATACCCTTGTCTTATACGACGGCAATCCCAATTATCCTGATAGCAGGGCAATGTGGGAGCTGATTCAAAATGAAAAAGTAACGGTTTTTGGCTGCAGTGCAACCTACATAAATTTCCTCAAAAACAATGGGGATAAGCCCGGCGATAATTACGATTTGTCCAACCTGCAAGAAATCTCGCAAACCGGTTCGGCCCTTTCGGCGAAAGGCTTTGAATATGTTTATGAGAATATAAAAAAAGACCTGTGGTTTAACTCCATTTCGGGCGGAACAGACATCAACGGTTGTTTCTGTGCCGGCAACCCGATTAGCCCAGTTTATGCCGGCCAGCTGCAGGGTCCCGCCCTGGGCATGAAAGTAAATGTTTATGATGAAAAAGGCAACCCGGTAGTTGACCGTGAAGGTGAACTCGTCTGTGAGGCCGCCTCTCCTTCAATGCCCATTTACTTTTGGAATGATCCGGACGGAGAAAAATACTTGGATGCTTATTTTAGAGCTTATCCCGGTGTATGGCGGCATGGCGATTTTGTTATGCACCACAGCGACACCGGTGGCTTCACCTTTTTTGGACGCTCCGATGCGGTATTAATGCCCTCCGGTGTGCGGATTGGAACCTCGGAAATATACAACCAGGTGGATAAAGTAGAAGAGGTAGCAGACAGTTTAGCCATAGCTCAGAACTGGAAAGGGGATCAGCGAATCATCCTATTTGTCAAGCTTGTCAAAGGACATGATTTAACCGAAGAAGTGGAAAAGAAAATCAAGAAAGTTCTGCGCGAAAATGCCTCCCCACGGCACGTTCCGGCTAAGATTTTCCAGGCGCCCGAAATACCCTATACCTTAAACATGAAAAAAGTGGAAAGTGCTGTAACTAATATAATTCACGGCAGGCCTGTATTAAACAGGGACGCTTTGGCCAATCCTCACTGCCTTGATTACTTTGAAAGTTTAATTGAAGAACTTCAGGATTAAACAGAGTGCAGCGGAGGACATAATAGACTGCAATTAAATATTAGCCAGATTGCTTATGGGATAAACCTTGGATACAATGTTCTATATTATTCCATAGGCAAACCTGGCTCAATCAGGTTACCTTATCAAGCAATCTTCGATCACTTTTATATACTCCTCTTCAATCTAGCAATAAAGGTATTTCATCGCCCCCTTCAACTGGTTCCAATCCCTGATCTTCAAAAGACTTTTCCAAAGTGTTTACATATAATCTATTTCCATAGTCAGACCATTCTTTTTTACTGATAAACATGCTCTCTAGATCACATTCTTCGGGTATCCCACGGTATAAAAAGTGATTGTTCCTTCTTCATTTCTGTCATAGACTTTCACCCTAAAAACATAATAAGAATAGATAAGCCGGTTACCATCAGATGGCCATGCAAATTTCAAATTTCTAATCACTGCACCGCCACCTAATTTTTTTAAATGTTAAAATCTTTTTCTTCCGGATCAATATAGCCGAATAATGTATCTTCTACAGATTAATCTTTGAGTTCCTTATTTGATAATTAATGATTTCTCTGGTTAAACTGGAAATTACAATGACGGCTTTTATTTCGCTGTAAGTGGGTTCATAATTGTGCGGTTGCGGCCTTCGTCTTTTGCTCTGTATAGTGCTTTATCAGCAGCCCTGAGCAAATCTTCAACATTTTCTGTTTCGGGGCTGCAAGCGGCAATGCCAACGCTAACGGTAAAGAAGATTTTTCTCTCTTCATAATAAACGGGTGTATCGGCAATTATTTTCCTTAAATCTTCAGTCAACAGGTAGGCGTTTTCGAGCGTAGTCTCGGGCAGGATAAGCCCAAACTCTTCCCCGCCCAGGCGGGCAGCCGTATCCGCTTGCCGGAGTCTCTTTTTGAGGATCAAGCCGAGGCTGATTAAAACGCTGTCGCCTGCGCTGTGCCCGAATGAATCATTCACATTCTTGAAAAAATCAATATCGATCATGGCCAGGGAAAAAGTATGACCGTAACGCTCTTCCCGGTTTAGCTCTTTTGCTGCTATTTGCATAAAATAACGGCGGTTAAACAGTCTGGTAAGTTCGTCGGTTACTGTTAAGTTGTAAAGGGTTTTTTCAAATGTTTTACGTTCAGTTATATCGCGGATAATGAGCATCTGGCCGTAAGAAGAAGCACTTTTGTTTTGCAGGGATATAGCCTCAATCAACAGCCAGGTAGGTTTGCTGTTGTTTGCCACCTGGGCCTCAATGGAGTATCTGTTCTCAGAGGGTTTTATTTTTTCGGCAATTTCCGGCCAATGCGCCAATGCCTTGCTTACCGGCTTGCCAATCGGGTTAGGGTTTAAGGGCAGGTACTGCTGTGCAGTAGCATTCAAATCAACAACGCGCATCATGTTGTCAAGGATTAAGGCTCCATCGGGCATTTCTTCAAACAGCGTGGTCCTGGCGATTGGAATAAGATTCATGAGGCCATAGCGGAGCAGCCCCCCGAAAATGATCATCCCACTCAAGGAGATAAAGAAGGGATTAATATCGATTAACCATGGAATAGGTCTGGCCAGATAAACCAGGAAACCGATCCAAGGGACCAGGGAGCCGAAAAGGACAACCGCAATCTGCCTACGGTGAGTCCGGTTTGTGCTCAACCACAGCTGAAAAAAGAGGGCATTAGATATCAACATACCGATAATAATGTAAGCGCTATTAACCCAGTACCAGGGACCTCTTTCAAAATCGAGGATTGGAAAAGGTCCGTCAGTATTCAGGACTGCGCTCTGATAGATCAGATTGTGAAATTCATTGGTGTTTGCCAAGATTACGGTAACAACCGGGATAATAAATATAGCTGCAGCTACCGGTTTTCTCAGGCAGGTAATTTTCCCGTTATAATAAAGAGCAGATAAGCAGAATAAGGCCGGTATGAAGGCTATACCGATATATTCAAACCTGATCC
The DNA here is from genome assembly GCA_046483445.1 of Bacillota bacterium. Lineage (GTDB taxonomy): Bacteria > Bacillota > Dethiobacteria > DTU022 > DTU022 > B1SED10-74M. The sequence goes on from JAWODD010000037.1 coordinate 18,903, forward strand.
AGAAGAGCTTCCATTCCAGTGTCAAGGATGAAAGTTCCATAACATAGGAAAGGGTATAAAAGGCAATTGCCAGGCCCAGCTGGGAAAAAGACTTTTCTCCCCGGGTCACCCCAGATTTCCATATATAGTGGGAGAAGATTAGGATTAACAGGCCTGCTCCAATGAGAGGAACCACCAGTAGATTAAAATTCAAAATGTCCACCTCTTTGCTAAAATTTATACCCTATTCATCGTAGTAAGGCAAACCTTTTAACATCGGGTAGGAAAGGCAAAAATATAGCTTCTTCACTGGTTTTTTTTATTCATTTTCCAATAATTCTAAAATCTAGTCTATAAAAGATGATAATATAAAGTTCATCTTTAGCGATACTGTATACCCTTTCATTTGAGATCTGTTGATAGCCATGCACAACCCTTCTCTTAACGCTAATTAATTATGTCGGGATACTTTTAATATCTTTTATTTCGCAAAACTTTTTTACTCGTCAACAACTGCAGTGCATCACGGCCGTCAGCGGGCGCGTGCTTATAATGCTTAGCTGATAGTTGATAAGCGATATCAATCAATGCTTCAACAGAAATCTAGAGCGAATACTTAAGACCTTTTATAATCCACTGGTCACTTATGATTTCCTCATATGGTTTTAGCCAATCAAAGAACGGATATCGGCAATTTACTCGCGAATAAAGGCGATTTTTTATAAACTCGTCCTTTATCAAAAGCCATGATCACCCCTCCGAAACAATCATTTCCAACGCATTACGGTAGCGGGGATAAACCTCCCGGTATTTGTGACTAACTTTTTCTATAAAATCAGTAACAACCACTAAATCTTTAACATACTCCAAAGCACCACCGCTGATAACCCGAAAAGAAAAAAGTGCTTCACTGCTTTTCAAGATAACAACATCAAACCAGTACTCATTAAGCGGTGAAAGATCGCGAACAATTTTCTCAGTCAACAATTCCCTGTCCCTGTCTTTATATTTTTCTTCATTTGCTATAATTAAGCCCACAACAATATCGCTGTCCGAGCGGCAGTAATCCAGGGCCAATCCAAAGATATAAACCCCTGTAGATAGCGGGTAACGCTCCAGGACAGGATTTAATCTGTCTGTAATAGAGTGCAATTCAATTTTAACCAGGTTGCTTATGTTTTAAACACCTGCAACATTTTTCAATATTATACCATAGGTAAACCCGTTTAATACATTATCTCTGAAAGCCATGAACGAATAGGCACTACTTTAAAATTACCCTCATATGTTAGTATCTCTATTAGATTAGTTGTAAATGGAGAGTTAATGATGGATAACCATAAACGCTTGATCAACACTTCATGCTATAGCGATGAGGAAATACTGATGAAATACCGGAAAAAGTTGCCCGAAATCACTGAGAGAATTGTCGAAAACTGCAGCGAGGAAGATTGCACCCGGCACGTTGATTATGAACCGCTCCCTTCCAAGGAATCGGTAATTAATATTATCGATAAGTTTTTCGAGATCATTTATCCCGGCTACTTCAATTCTGACAAACTGGATCCGGCAAATCTAAATTATCACCTGGGGCAGTGTGTATCCCAACTTTTCAGCATGCTTGCTGAGCAAATAATCAACAGTATTCGTCATGACTGTTTACGCCATAATTTAAACTGCCAGGAGTACAAGGAACAGGGTTATGAGACATCCATGAAAGTCTTGGAAGAGCTGCCCTCAGTCAGGAAATTTTTGGCCAAAGATGTTAGGGCCGCTTATGAGGGAAATCCGGCAGCAAAAAGTTACGATGAGATTATTTTCAGCTATCCGAGCATTTACGCTATCACAGTCTACCGGATAGCCCATGTACTTTATAACTACAATGTTCCGCTACTTCCCCGCATGATGACCGAGCATGCCCACAGCCAAACCGGAATTGATTTTCATCCGGGGGCGCAAATTAGTGAATACTTTGCCATTGACCATGGAACGGGAGTGGTAATCGGTGAAACCACCACTATTGGCAGTAATGTCCACCTTTACCAGGGAGTAACTCTGGGCGCGCTATCCTTGCCCGGGGATGCCGGGAACAAAATGAGCGATAAAAAAAACATCCCGATATCGAAGAAGAAGTGATCATCTATTCTGGAGCGAAAATCTTAGGCGGAGATACGGTTAGCGGAGCCAGATCGATCATCGGGGGTAATGTCTGGCTTACGGAATCGGTACCCCTGATACGAGGATAATCATGGAAGCTACCTCTTCTTATATACAAAAACGGGTCTAGTAGTAAACAAATTTCCTCCAAGAGCGCTTAGCTGCAGTAATATAGCAAATCCCTTGCTTTAGATGGTAGCAGTTCCCCCGTCCCCCTGTTACCAGGCAGCGATTGTGCCGTCAGCCCGGGGTTCTGTAGCACCGCAAAAAATGCCGCTGTTCGGATCTTGCAAAATTACCTGCCCCCGCCCGAAGCCGGATGGTTCATGGGTGTAAATAACATTATGGCCACGGGCCGTCAACTTGTGGGCCAGTGGTAAAGGGAACGAGTGCTCTACCTCAATCGTATTGCCCTCTACCCACCTCCACCTGGGAGCGTCCAGAGCTGCCTGGGGGTTTAAACGCTCATCAAACATCCTGGTTACCAGCTGAAAATGTCCCTGGGGCTGCATGTATCCGCCCATTACTCCGAAAGGGCCAAGGGGAAGGCTATTTTCGGTTAAAAAACCTGGGATAATAGTATGATAAGGTTTCTTGCCCGGTTCCAGGTAATTGGCATGAGCAGGATAGAGGGAAAACTCCCTGCCCCGGTTTTGTAAAGCAATGCCTGTCCCGGGCACCACCAGTCCCGAACCAAAACCTTCGTAATTGCTTTGAATAAAGGAAACCATGTTCCCTTCGCCGTCAGCGGTAGCAAGATATACGGTTCCGCCCCCGCTTCCGGGAACATCTTCGGAAAAAGCGGCATTATCGCCGATCAATTTGCTCATGGATTGAGCATAACTTTCTTCCAGTAATCTTTCGGGAGAAATTTTCATCTTGGCCGGATCAGTTATATATCTAAATCCCTTGGCAAAAGCAAGCTTGAGAGACTCAATCCTCCGGTGCAGCAACTTTTCTTCATCAAACTTCTCACTGTAGAGTTCCTTGAAAATATTTAAAGCGAGCAGGGCCACCAGTCCCTGGCCGTTAGGGGGCAGTTCCCATATCCGGCAGCCCCTATAGTCCGAGCTTAACGGTTCTACCCAAACCGGTTCATACCCGGTCAAATCTTCTCCCCGCAGAAAACCGCCGGAATTACGGGAATAAGCATCAATCTTTTCAGCAATTTTACCGCGGTAAAATACTTCCGCACCCTCCTTGGCAATCACAGACAGGGTGGAAGCATGATCCGGAAGTTTACACAGCTCACCTGCCCGGGGAGCCTTACCATCCGGGGCAAATATGTTAAACCACTCCCTGAAACCTTCTTCGCCCCCAATCCCTCTTCCTTTCTTCGTCTTTGTGCCTCCTTCTTCCCAAGCGCTTTTGTACTTCTGCACCGCTTTTCCCCAAATTTCCGCAGTCACAGGGGAAACCGGGAAACCATCCCTTGCATAGGCAATCGCCGGGGCAAATGCTTCTTCCAGGGACAATTTTCCCCATTTATGAGATAGTTCCGCCCAGGCTGCAGGGGCTCCGGGGACTGTTACCGGCGGCCAGCCCAGGTTGGGCATCTCAGAACAACCCGATGCTATAACTTTTTCTGCGGTAATTAAACCTGGTGCTGGCCCGCTGGCATTAAGGCCGTGCAGGCGACCGTTCGTCCAAATCAGGGCAAAGGCATCGCCCCCGATACCGTTGGAAGTGGGTTCGGTTACCGTTAAACAGGCAGCTGCCGCTACGGCGGCATCTATGGCATTACCGCCTTGTTTGATTGCTTCAAGCCCTGCCTGAGCAGCCAGGGGCTGAGAAGTGGCAACCATCCCTTTTTGCGAATAAACCACCGACCGGCGGGATGAATAGGGATGATGAAGGGGATCGTGCTTTAAAGTCATTTCGGTTTCCTCTCTTCACTGATCTTAAAAAATCTATAGAATGGGATCCCGGTAAGAAATAAATACTCATTGTACGAGTTCGGTAATAAACAGGTTTCCTCCAAAAGCAGTTAACTGCAATAATATAGTAAAGGTCTTACTTAAAATGGTAGCAGTTCCCCCGTCCCCCTGCTACCCCACTTCTTTACCGGCCTTAATAAAAGCTGAGATGGCCTTATCAATATGCTCTTTTTTATGGGCGGCGGAAAGTTGCACCCGAATCCGGGCCTTTCCTTTAGGCACTACCGGGTAAACAAAACCGATCACATAAATACCTTCCTTGAGCATTAGATCGGCCATTTCCATCGCTTTTGGTTCATCGTAAAGCATAACCGGAACAATTGCAGTTTCACCGGGCACAAGAGTAAAACCAGCCTCTAGCATTTTTTCCCGGAAGTAATTGGCGTTTTCCATAACCTTATCCTGCAGATCTGTGGTTTCCATCAGCAAATCCAAAGCCTTCAGAGTTCCACCGACTATAGCGGGAGCAAGCGAATTGGAAAACAGGTAGGGCCTTGAGCTTTGCCGCAGCATCTCGATAATCTCATTGCGTCCGGCCGTGCAACCACCCATGGCCCCGCCAAGTGATTTGCCAAAGGTGGTGGTAATTATATCAATCTCACCTTCCAGGCCAAAGTACTCGGGAGTGCCTCTTCCGGTTTTTCCGATGTAACCGGTAGCGTGGCTGTCATCGACCAGGGTCAGGGCATCGTGCTTTTTGGCCAGTTCACAGATTTCGGGCAACTTGGCCATATCCCCATCCATGGAAAAAACTCCGTCGGTGGCAATGATGCGATATTTCGCTGATTGGCTTTCCTGCAGACATTTTTCCAGCTCGTCCATATCAGAATGAGCATAGCGTAAACGCTTGGCCTTGCACAACCTGACCCCGTCAATAACCGAGGCATGGTTTAGCTGATCTGAAATAATAGCGCTTTCTTCTCCAAGCAGAGGTTCAAAAACTCCGCTGTTGGCATCAAAGCAGGCCGCATAAAGAAGGGTGTCATCTACCTTTAAAAACTCGGAAATCTTTTGCTCTAACTCTTTGTGGATCTGCAGGGTGCCGCAAATGAAGCGCACCGAAGAAAGTCCGTAACCCCAGCGGCCCATAGTTTTCTGGGCCGTCTCAATTATTTCAGGATGGTCCGACAACCCTAAATAGTTGTTGGCGCAGAAGTTTAGCACTTTTTCTCCGGAAGAAATTTCAATTTCCGTCTGCTGGGGACTGACAATCACCCGCTCATTTTTGTAAAGCCCCTTGGTTTTGTTTTCTGTCAGCTGGGCCCGAATATCTTCAAATATTTGTTTTGACATTGGCGATCCCTCCATCTTAATAAAGTTTTTTGCTCAAGAGCTTTCCGAAAGTATCCGAAAACCGTAAAAAAGTTTAAGCCATACCGAAAAAAATTACAGGCTTAGGTCTTATAAATATAACTGGCATTAATCAACCGGTAGCATTAATTCTTTCTTTAAGTATCTTAAGCATATCTTCAGTCATTGCCGCCAGGTTGTACTGCGGATCCCAACCCCACTCCGAACGGGCGGAAGCATCATCCATAGAGTTGGGCCAACTATCTGCAATAGACTGCCTTACGGGATCCACTTCGTACTCCATTGTGAACTCAGGAATATGTTTTTTTATTTCCTCGCATAATTCTTTGGGAGTGATGCTCATGGCAGTTACATTAAAAGCATTGCGGTGCTCCAATTTTTCCGGATCCGTTTCCATCAGATCAACTGCCCCTTTTAAAGCATCCGGCATATAAATGAAATCCAACCTGGTATCCTCTTTTAGGAAACAGGCATATCGACCAGATTTGATTGCTTCATAATAAATATGCACGGCAAAATCCGTAGTTCCCCCTCCAGGCATGGCTATGTTGGAAATGACCCCCGGGTACCTGAGCCCGCGGATATCGAGCCCGTATTTCTGATGGTAATAATCTCCGAGCAACTCGCCGGTTACCTTGGAAATACCGTAGATGGTCGAAGGTCTGGTTATGCTATCTTGAGGTGTTTTATCTTTGGGAGTCTGCGGTCCAAAAACGGCAATGGAACTGGGGAAAAATACTGAACAATCCCGGATCCTCGCTGCCTCCAAAATATTACACAGCCCGTTCATGTTAACTTCCCATAAGGCCTGAGGATCTTTTTCCCCTGTAGCTGAAAGAATAGAAGCCAGGTGATAAATCACATCAATCTTATTATTTTCTACTATTTCCCCGGCTCTTTTGGGATCAGTCACATCAAAAAGCTCATAGGGGCCTTCTTTCACCACGCTGTTGCCTTCTTTCAACCTTCTACCAGAAGCAATCACGTTTGATGCACCATAGATTTCACGCAGATAGTCCACCAACTCGGTGCCTATCTGACCTGTCGCGCCGGTAACTAAAATACTTTTCACCTTAATAAAACCCTCCTATAAATACCTTGTTTCTGCTTTTTTAATAACCCTTTATATCCTTGTTGAAGAAAGGTTTAAGCTTGATTGTCAGATATGATAAAGAGTTGATAGACTGGATTATAAATTTGGTTGTAGACGTTCTTACAATATACTTTAGATTATTTGCCGCAAAAATTAACTTTTCCCCGGTTGAATTTTTCCCGTTAATAAACCGGAAAATCCCGGCACAGATCACCAACCTGCTGTTTTATCAAGACCAAACGCTCAGCAAATTGGCGCTCCCTAATTGCCTGCTCTATAAAGGAAGCCACTTTTTTCATCTGCTCAGGCCCCATGCCCCGCGAAGTAAGAGTTGGGGTTCCCAAACGAATACCACTGGGATCATTGGCACTTCTTTCGTCATCAGGGATAGTATTTTTATTAACCGATATATTAACCTTTTCGAGGACAGTTTCCGCTTCCCTGCCAAATACCCCTTTACTGCGCAAATCAATTAAAACCTGGTGAGTATCAGTGCCCCCGGTAACCAAATCGAAATTAAGTTCCATGAGGGCTTCAGCCAAAGCCCTGGCATTTTCCAGCACCCTTTGCTGATACTTTTTATACCCTGGCAGGGATGCTTCTTTAAAGGAAACCGCCTTGGCTGCTATGGTGTGCATTAAAGGACCACCCTGCAAGCCAGGGAAAATGGCTTTATCAATTTTGGAGGCATGTTTTTGCTTGCATAAAATAAGGCCTCCCCTGGGGCCTCGAAGGGTTTTGTGGGTTGTGGCAGTAACTGCATCGGCAAAAGGCACCGGGTTTGGATGCAGTTGTGCTGCCACAAAACCGGCGGTATGGGCCATATCGACTAACAGATAAGCTCCCACTTCCTCGGCTATTTCTTTAAACCCTTTAAAATTAATGAGCCTGGGATATGAGCTGGCTCCGGCAATGATCAGCCTTGGTCCTGTCTTTTTAGCTATTTTCCTAATCTGTTCAAGGTCAAGCCGTTGTGTAGTCTTATTTACCCCATAAGTAAAGGCCCGGTAATACCTGCCCGAAATATTGACGCTGTGTCCGTGGGTCAAATGCCCACCCTGGTTAAGCTCCATTCCTAAAATATTATCTCCTGGTTCAAGCAAGGCATAATAAACAGCGAGGTTTGCTGAAGTACCTGAATGAGGTTGTACATTAACATGCTCGGCTGCAAAAAGTTTACCGGCCCTTTCACAGGCAATCATCTCGGCACGGTCGACCCAGAAACATCCCCCGTAATATCTTGCATCCGGGTAACCTTCCGCATATTTGTTGGTCAATACTGAGCCCTGGGCCACTAATACCGCCTTGCTGGCTAAATTCTCAGAAGCTATCATGTTTAGTGATTCTTGCTGACGGTTAATTTCTTCAAAGATAATTGAAGCAATATCCGGATCGGTTTCTTTTAAATCCTCTATACTCAATGACCCGAATTTATCCTGCATCCGCTTAATGACCTCCCGGGGCGCAAATACTTTTATTGGCAGCCTAATCTTCTGTTATTTATGAAAATTGTATCATAAAAGAGAGTATTATACCAAATCCTCGGCAATCGCAGCAAACAGCAATTTAAAACAATTTTTAAAGCTGCATAGCTAAATTTATAGGTTATAAAAAGACTGCACCGAGAAGGACCAGCCATTAAAAAATATCAGATGGTAGCAGTTCCCCCGTCCCCCTGCTACCCCCCCTTTGCTACCCCTTTATTTTTTATTTAAGTTCGGTATAATTAAGGAAGACTTACCGGGTTTGCCGGTAGCTGTAATAATACTACCCATAGGAGGATAATCATCATGACTGAAGTAAAGTGCAGTTCCTGCGGCCATGTTGAAGAAGTCAGCGACAATTGGGTTAAGTGTCCGGAATGCGGCTATACCATGTGCCACAAATGCGGTATCCAAGCAGAAAAAGAAAGAAAGGATTTAGAAAAACTGCGCAAAGGCAATGCCGAGGACCGCATCAGTGTAACCTGCCCGAGCTGCAATTATGACATGTTTCCCATGTAAAACTATTAAGATATAAAATATTGAAAGGGGTTTTATATGCGTTGGGACCTAACCCGGCTTTATAAAAGCTTTGAGGACGAATCGTTCATAAATGACCGGGAATAGTTTTCACAAACGCTCAACTTCTTAGAAAAATGGGAACCGGAGGCTTCTGCAAGAGAAGTCGACCTGGCAGAGGGCTTTGTTAAAAACTTGATCGATGATTACAACGCGCTGCTAAAATCTACCGGTCAAAATAAAATCGCCGGAATAGCCGGCAGGGTAAGTATTGATATAAGCTCCTGCGGATTTTGGGATAAATCTTTTAAAATCATCAAAAAGACATCAACGCTTTTCTGGAACAGGCAAAACACCGTTTAAAAAGGAATAAAGCAATTACTGAAAAACTCAATTTGAAAACGAACAAGTAGATACTCTAATTGTTTTTTAACGAAGATAACCAGATCAGCGGATTAAGGCTTGATCCTGAGCGTTAATAGCATTGCTACCGAAGGATACCCACGGGAGTCTGCTGAGTACCCTGGCCGAGTGGGTTGTCATAACGCATAAAATCTTCAATCTCAGCAATGGGCAGATTATCATGGGACTTTCCAACAACCGTACTGCCGCCCAAGTCATTAACATCCATAATAACCACCGGGGCACCACTTAAAGCTTCACTAATATTAAAAGCAGCCCTGTCCGGATCCTCAGGGGGCGGTATAATGTATTTGCGCAGTTCTTTAAAACGATGATCAACCACCCCGTCAATCATCGATACTTCCAATCCGGCAACCCGGTAAAAATACCCGCTGCGCCCAAAAAGCTTACCCAGGCCCCCTGCCATAGCTGCAAGTATTATTCTAAGCGGTCCGGCCATGTTGATCGCCACCTGCATAGTGCGGGGATCTCTCATTCCTATGCCGTAGGGGCTTTTAATCACAAAACGGGAAAGGGTTCTTGCTAAAATACCAACCGAAACTTCATCTTCCGGCACAACTCGTCCCTGGCTAAAAGCTAACGCCTTTTCACTGCAAACAACGATGTCTCCATTTCTAAGCTGGGGCTTTACATACTTTTCCGTGGTTTTAATTATAGAATCATTGGGGCGAATTAAATCAGTTCTAACCGGTATACACTGCTGAATCTTAATATTGCTAAAATCCTTGGTGGAATTTTTACTGCCGTTATTATCCATTGCTGTTTCCTCCAGGTTTTTTATGCCGAGAATGTAGTAAAGAATTCATTTAACTAATCAGTAAAACGGTAAATAGACCCACAAAAAATGTTAAGCTCATTATTGCTTTATGATTGTCCTTAACTATTCTACATCAAATAAGAATTGCCTTTTATTTTTCCTTCCCGAAATGTAAAATTTTTGTAAACTAAAGAAAACCATTTTTTCATTCCGGTAGCCTCAAAACCTGGGGCAACTTAATCCTTACCATTAATCTTTCAGGGTGACCAAGCTCCTCATAATCTTTGGGCCAGGACAACTTTTTCTTCTACCTGTTCCAGGTTATCGAAAACCAGAATTTCAGTGTCATTATTATCATTGACCGCACTCTTTTGCTTCATGTCACCATCAGGTTCTTTCTCTTTTGCTTCTTCAATCATTTCATTTATATCAAAATTAGTTTGGCAGCCGGGAAAAAGACAACTGCAAAGATAAACAATATGAACAATAAGACACCTTATAGATGACTTTAATGGACAAAACTTTACAATGCTTATAAATAAACAACCTCCAGCTGCTTATTTTTTTGTTTGCGGTATAGCTGTAGCGCAAGGAACTCCCACCATACATTTTCCGCACACTTGCGGTGGCCCCTGCAAATCTTTCAGTCTATCCGCATTTTCTTGGAGCATTTTATAGCACCGCTGTTTATCAAGCTCATTTTCTTGCAAGGAATTGTTAACGCACTTTGCAACACAACGAGCGCAGCTGCCGTTCACCTTATGCAGGCATAGCTCACTTTCATAACGAAGCGTCGGTTCTATGACCAAATCTGTAACCAGGCTGCCCACCCGGCCACAACAACCGCTTTCGGTAATAAGCATATGGTTGAGTCCAAAAGTACCCAGGCCGGCTATATAGGCAGCACTGCGGTATGACCAGTCACTGGTCATGGTTTCGGGATCGAAATTACGGGTAGTGGGAATTGAAGCAGCTTTATAGCCCCGGCTAATCAATGCTTCCGCCAAATACCTGCTTATTTCATTAATCAAACGATTTGTCTCCACATAAGCTACACCCCAGATTTTTGAGCTATGGCGGCCATCTAGATTACTTTCCATTACATCTTTTGTAAAAGGCAAAAAATAAGCTATCACGGTATTGGCCTCTTCGAGGATGTCCTGCGGCAAACTGTGGGCGGGAGTAACAACTTCCTTGAGTTTACCAAATAAAGGATCATCAGCCCGGGCATAACCAATAATTGGTTCCCGCCAACTAATTCTGCTCTCTTTTGCAAAATCATTAACATAATCATAAATCATCCGCTCCAGCAATTCTTTCATTTTCAAATCACCTCATCTTAACTGGCTGCTTTTATATTTATATGATAACATTTTAAGGTAGTAAAATCAGAATCGGGTTAAAAGGGAGAATGAATATGGCTAAACTAGAGCTGATCGCCACCGCCACTTTTGGCCTTGAAGCAATTGTCGCCCAGGAACTAAAAAATCTCGGCTACGAACAATTAACTGTCGAAAACGGTAAGGTTACCTTCAATGCCGAGGAAAAGGATATCTGCCGGACCAATATATGGCTGCGGACTGCCGACAGGGTGCGCTTAAAAATGGGAGAATTTAAAGCAGTTACTTTTGATGAACTCTTCGAGAAGACCAAGGCCCTGCCCTGGGCCGACCTGCTTCCAGAAAGCGCCGAATTTCCTGTCGAAGGCAAATCTGTGAAATCAATTCTTTATAGTGTTCCCGACTGCCAGGCGATCGTCAAAAAAGCAATTGTTGAAAGCATGAAAAAACATCACCGGAAAAAATGGTTTGAGGAAAAAGGTCCCCTCTACCGTATTGAAGTTTCATTGCTAAAGGATACCGCTACCTTAACAATCGATACTACCGGACCAGGTTTACATAAAAGGGGCTACCGTTTAGAGGGCAGTGAGGCTCCGTTAAGAGAAACACTGGCCGCTGCGCTTGTTATTATCGCCCGCTGGAAACCGGAGATCACCTTAATTGACCCTTTCTGCGGCTCGGGCACTATTCCAATTGAAGCCGCCCTAATTGGCCAAAATATTGCCCCCGGCCTGGGGAGGACCTTTATTTCGGAAGCCTGGCCGAACATCCCTAAATCGTACTGGCAAAACCTGCGCAAAGAAGCGCACGAATTAGCCGAGTGTAGCCGGGAGCTAGATATTACCGGCACCGATCAGGATGACAAAGTAATTAAAACTGCCAGGAAAAATGCTGCAGAAGCCGGGGTAGACCAGCAGGTTCATTTTCAAGCCCGCCCCTTAAGCGAACTTAGTTCCAAAAAGAAATACGGCAAAATTATTTGCAATCCTCCTTACGGAGAACGTTTAAGCGAGCAAAAGCAAGTGGAATCATTATACAAAGAAATGCGCAGGGTCTTCGAAAAACTGGATACCTGGTCTTTTTACATCATTACTGCTCACGAAAATTTTGAATCCATCTTTGGCAAAAAAGCCTCTAAAAGGCGCAAGCTATACCATGGCAATATAAAAGTCCACTACTACCAGTACTTCGGTCCCCGCCCGCCCAAGAAGTGACCGTAATTTGTTAGACAAAGGAATATTCTAAAGCCAAAGCCCAAACTTGTAAACTCCCTGTAAACATTTATAACATTTGTGTAAACAATTACCATTTGTGCAGGTTATTTTGCAAACCTGCTTGAAGTAATATATTGAATTTAAAATTAAAAGTGAGGTGTAAAAAATGAAAAAGTTAATCGCAGTCTTTCTAACCCTTCTCCTAATAGGAGCGCTGAGTTTTTCAGTAATGGGTTGTGATGAGGCAGTGCCACCGGAAGAAATGGAAGAAATGGAAGAAGAAAATGGTGATTACTAAGAGTTAACCGATTATAAGTAAAATTTCACCTGCTAAAACTTATTAGCACGAAGCTGCCCGGGGCATTAATGCCCCGGGCAGCTGTATATTTTAATCTTCCTCAATTGCCGTCAGCCGTCTGATCCAATAACTTTAGTATATCCCTAACTTCGCATAAATAATGCCAGCTAAATTTTAAAGCTATGCCTGCAATATTAAATATACTTACCTATAAAAAAGGTTTTTCCCTGTTATATTTATAATAATAAATCAGGATTGATTTAACAAAGATCCATATGGTTCCTTAATTTCGGAGGTGTTCAGTCATAATGAAAGTTTACTTTCACAAAGATTTTCTACAACATTATTCCTTTGATCCGGCGGCTGAACCGGGAAGACTCGATCCGGCCCTGGAAAAACTTAAAAAAAAGCATTCACTAACTGAACCGCAATCCGCCGGCAAGGAAGATATCCTTCGCGTTCATACCATGCGGCACTGGCGAAATATTGCCCACGACGAATTACTCTATCATACAGCCATGCTGGCGGCAGGAGCGTCCCTGGATGCAGCCGAAACAGCGCTAAACAGGGAGTTCGCTTTTGCCCTTTGCCGACCTCCGGGACACCACGCCTCGGCTGACTCCTGCTGGGGTTTTTGTTATTTTAACAATATCGCAGTAGCCGTAAGCCGCCTTCTCGAGGAAGGCATTATCAATTCCGCCCTCATCGTTGATTTTGACCTGCATTACGGGGACGGAACCGCCAATATTTTTCAGGGCAACCCGGACGTTTCCTTCTGGCACAGCCGGGTCAGCTCATCAGATCGCTTCGTCAGTAATTTGGCAAACGGCCTGGAGGGCCGGGAACCTGATTTAATCGCGGTTTCTGCAGGGTTTGATCGCGGAGTTAACGACTGGGGCAACATGCTTGGTAAAGAAGATTATAAAGAAATAGGCAGTATCCTGGGTAGTTTTTCCAGAAAAACCTGTGAAAACCGGCTTTTTGCCGTCCTGGAGGGCGGTTACAACCCGGAAGCCCTGGCCATCCATATTGATGCATTTCTGGACGGCCTGGAAAAACAGCATTAAACTATTAACATAATACTGTTCTTCTTCTACAACAGGGGAAAAAACCGCACTGCCAGCCCAGATATTTATTGTATCGCCCATTTTCGCAATGTAAGGCTCATCTAAAACATAGCGGGCTCTGCCTGTAGTCATATGATCACCCCCGTAGGGATAGGGCCTCCGGTTAAACAGGTAATCACCGATTACAGGAGCTACACCAAGATCATGCTCGAAAGCTATAGTTTGCATTTTGTCCCAGTGCCACCAGGGTTATTTTTCATCTTTTTTCTCCTGTTCAAGGTTAACCCCCTCCCGATTAATTGCTACCGGTCTCGTTTCAGGTCATAAATTAATTTTTCAAGGTACCATTCTTCCGAACGGTTTGGATAACGTTCTTTCAACCGTTCTACATGCCGGTCGATAGTTTGATCGGCTTCTTTCTGGGGAAGTTTTAGCTGGCGACGTGCTTCCTGCCTCAAGGATTTAGTTTTCCCCATACCGGCGTAGCTTCCGATTTTTCTGCGAAAGAGATAAAAAACAACCAGAATTGCTATAACTATAAAAAGAATAGTGATTGGCTCCATCGAATCCTCCTCACCTTTATTTACTGATATCTATGATCACTTTTAACCTAATGATACCATTAGGGATGCGCCGGCAGATATTAAATCTTGAGCTTTCTTATTCGTCCTGGCGAGAAAGCTCCATTACTGTTTCCATTATTTCCCCGACCTGTCCAGAAACAACCAGGTCGGCAATAGCATCAAAAGGTGTGGGTTCGCGGTTGATAATTACCAGTTTAGCCCCGGATTCCTTGGCCATCTGCGGTAAAAATGCGGCAGGATAAACCACCAGCGAGGAGCCAATGCTGATAAAAAGATCACAGGAACAACTATGTTTTTGCGCTTCTTTCAAAGTCTTTGCCGGCAGCTGCTGTCCAAAAGCAATGGTTGCCGGCTTGAGAAGCCCACCGCACTTGGAACAGTTTTCAACAATTTCTCCTTGTTGCAAGCGGTTATAGGCTTCTTCCCAGGGATAGGGAGCTTCACATTCAAGGCAACGAATCTTCCACATATTGCCATGAAGTTCCAAAACTTTTTTTCGCTGTTGGCTGCTTTCTGATGAAGTGCCTCTACGTTTTGGGTGATAACGGCACTCAATTTTCCCTGTTTTTCAAGTTCGGCAATAGCCAAATGAGCCGGGTTTGGGTAAACCCCCTTGAATTCGTGCCAGCAAACCCGGAATAATTCCCAGTATTTGCGACGGCTCTCAGGTGAAGAAACAAATTTTTGGAAAGTCATTTCTTCGGGATCGAAACGGTCCCAGATCCCGCCAGGGCTGCGGAAATCCGGCACCCCCGACTCAGTGCTCACACCAGCCCCGGTAAAGACAACTATATTATGGCTGGTTTTAATTAACTGGGCCAGGAACTCAAGCTTTTCTCTGCTCATTATTCACCCTCCCCTTCTGAGATATCCTTAAGGTTCACAAAAAGTGCTTACTTATCCATCGTTTTATACAAAATACGTTGCTAAACCTGCTTAATTTTTTCAAAAAGAGAACCGCCACCCTGGGGTCAAAATGCCTCGCCTTTTTCAATTTTGATAAATTTAACCACATCCATTAAAAGGTTCTCCTTTTTGATTATTCTAAACCCGCATTCCTTGACAAGCAACACCGGGTCCCTGGCTATGTGATCACCACACACACGATAAATAGGGGTGGATAAACTGTCCATCAACCTGCCCCATCCTCCCTGTGAGCGGACATGCTCTAAAAGTAAAAGCTGGCCACCTGGTTTTAAAACTCTATGCAATTCTTTAAGTGCCTTGCGGGGATGATTTAGCTGACACAACAGGAAAGTTGATATCGCGCTATCAAAGGCAGCCTCCTCATAGGGGAGCTCCTGAACATCGCCAAGTACAAATTCAATTTCTACATTTTTCCCCAGGGCACGCCTGCGGGCCCGCTCTAAAAACAGTTCACTTTTATCCAGGGCTACAATTCGCCAACCAGGCTGGTAATAGGGAATATTAAAACCGGTTCCGGCCCCGGCATCCAGAATCCGGGGACCTTTGACCTCATTCCATAATTTAGCTCGCCATTTTTTTATACCCAAAATGTTGAAAATGCCTATAAAACAGTCATAAGCCGCCGCTGTAAGGTTTGTTTCTTTCATGTAGAAGCCCCTCAATCATTTTATGATAAAGATTCGGTTATTAGGCCAAACCCTTAAAAACTACCCTATAATGTATTCTGGATATTATTCTGCCGGTTGGTCTTATCTAATAGCTGTTCGATAAAATTGACCATCTCCTGGTAATGAGTTCCTCTCCAATAAGCCTTGCCGCAACCCAGACAACGGCTGAACTGATCGCAGTTTTCTCGCACTTTTTTGGGAACCAGGCCTTTCACTTCATCCAGGGAAACATTTTCTAAGAACTCGTTGCACTGCATACAGCGTGTAAAAGGTTTAATTAAATTATACAAGTCAAAGCGGGAAATCACTTCTTCCACCTGCCGGCGTGGATTTTCAAAACGGATTAAATAACCATGGGTTACCACCGAACGCTTTAGCAAACCGCGATCCCTGGTCAACAAGATACGGTGCTCATAAGATGATATCTCTGCCAATTCCTCATCGCTATAATCGTTCCTGTAAAGGGTATCAAAACCAAGCATGCGCAAATAGGAGGCAAGTTTCCCCAAATGGGTATCAAGAATAAACCGCGGTTCGCGCAGAGGTTCCGGGCGAACCTTTAGTATTGTTGAAATATCCAGAGACTCAAAAACCGGGAAAACACCAATTCTATCATTATTGCTAACTCGATACGAAAAATCAACCGATTTACCATTGACCAGGATCAGATCAACCTCGGTATGTGGTATGCCCAGCGATTCAATCAAATCTTTAACTGCCGGAGAACCAGAAAAGAAATGGGTGAAATTAACCTGCTTTTTAGCGGTAGGAAGAAAATCATTGAGCTCGGCATAAAACCTAAGCGATGCCTTCGGAGCCATCAACCGGCCTCCTGACAAAAACCACAGAAATTATAAACCTTATTGATTCATAAGCTGGCATTTAAATAGATAGTTATTCAATACCTCATCCATATCTCTGGTTATTTCTTTTATTTCAAGGGCAAAACAACTTTCCTTACCGGAACCGTTTTTTGCCACCCTGGCTACTTTCCCGGTAAAACCAAGCGGCCTATCGCCTGGAAAGTTAATCAATATTTCTAAAAAGCTTCCCTCTGATGGATGTAAACCGGGGTCGAATTCTATGCTGCAGCCGCTGCGGGAAATATCAACAACCTTACCTTCTACTGAATGACCCTCAAATTCAAAACTACAGTTAAGATCAACACTAAACCGGAAATAACGGCGCATAGAAGTTTGATCAATTTTTTGCGGTTTACAGCAAACCAGCAGGGGATTATCGCCCGGACGATTTTCAACTACAAAGACATTTGTTACATAAGCCTGGTTAAATAATTCTTTTTCACACCAAAGAGTCAGCTCCCGACCCTCTTCAAATGAAATCGCTTCACCCTTTTCAATCGGACTGCGCAAAACAAGATACTCATGTTCCAGGTCTTCGACCCTGATCCTGTAACACTTGATACTATCTTTATTCACCACAAACTCCATTTGAACAGGAGCCCCCGGGTGAAACAGTTCATTTAAGAGGTCTCCTTTAACCATTTCCATCATCCTTATAAATTATAATTACTAATTATTTCTCCAAAAGCCTTTAAACTCCTTCATCAATGAACTGAATATTTTAAATATCCAAATCACTTTATAATAAACCCGGCAAATCATGATACCCTGATGGACATTTCCTTTACAAATGCTATATAATGCTTAAAGTGTGTAGTGGAAATAATTAACTTGAAGGACTTAAAATACCAGTGAAACCTGACAATATCTATGGATACCGTTATGCCAATATCATATTCGACTTGGACGGAACTCTTACCGACTCCGCTGCCGGGGTAACCAGGTCCGTGCAATACGCATTAAGTAAATTCGGCATTGAAGAAGAGCCAGGCACGCTAAGATCATTTATTGGTCCTCCCTTGCTAAGCTCCTTTCAAAACAAATACGGGTTTAGTGAAAAAGAAGCTCATCAAGCAATCGATTACTTCAGGGAATATTACCGGGAAAAAGGAGCTTATGAAAATATCCTCTATCCTTACGTGCCTCAAATGTTAGGGGATTTAAGCAGTAAAGGCCTGAAGATTTACCTGGCCACTTCGAAACTAACTTATTTTGCTGAACTAATCCTGCGTTATTTTGAACTTGAACACTACTTTACCTTTGTTGCGGGAGCCAACCAGGCCGGAAACAGGGTCGAAAAAGCAGATGTCCTTGCTTATTTGCTATCTGAAAACAAAATCATGGAAAAAGCAAAAACGGTTATGGTCGGTGATCGCAAACATGATATAATTGGCGCACACAAATGTAATCTTGACTCAATTGCCGTTACTTACGGATACGGATCTTTCGAAGAACTAAAAGTGAAAGCGCCTACTTACTTCGCTGCCTCTGTTCCCGAACTAAAAAAACTGCTGCTTAAAAAGTAACCCTTAACCATAAAAGGTTAACGATGCCGCCGAAAAATGCCTCATTGTCCCGGCAATCCCGGTTAAACCATTTTATAAAAGGCTGTTAAAATCTCAAACGTTTATTCAGCTGAATTAAATTCTTATTGTCAGGCTTTTTAACAAAAGAAAAGTTAAGCTATAATATTAAAAGAGGATTTATTTGCCTAATAAAAAACACAAAATCAGTGGATGACACATTATGCTACCAACATAACTTTACTCTTAGGCAAAATTTTAAAAAGGAGTGATTGAAATAATGAAAAAAATGGTGAGCTGGGATCAAGCAGTTAAGTTCCACGGGCACAGCTGTTTCGGGTTGGCCATGGGTTACCGGGTAGCGGAAGCCGCTCTTAAAGAATTGCAAAGCGACCGGGATGTTGATGAAGAAATTGTGGCCATTGTTGAAAACGACAACTGCTCTGTTGATGCCGTCCAGTATGTCACCGGCTGTACCATGGGCAAGGGTAACCTGTTTTTTCACGACCATGGAAAGCCGGTTTACACTTTTATTCGCCGCTCTGATAACAAGGCAGTACGCATTGTCGCCCACGGACCCGATGAAAAACGGTTTCCGGAACTGGCTAAACTGAGGCAAAAAGCACAAAGTAATGAGACTACAGAAGATGATCAGAAGCGTTTATCAGAATTAACCGCCGATGCGCTCCAGCAATACCTTGATGATCCCCTGGATAAAGTGGTGGAAATCCAGCGGACAACCCGGGAGATCCCGGAAAAAGCGAGGATCTTTAACTCAATAATTTGTGCCGATTGCGGGGAAAAAGTAATGGAGCCGAGGGCCAGAATTAAAAATGGACAGCCCGTCTGCATTCCCTGTGCCGAAGAATACGGTAGCCGGGTATAACTTTATTTTTTAACCTATGTTATCAATTGAAGTAGCAGTAACAAGTAAGACCAGTAAAAATATTGTTAAGTTTTATCCGGTATTTAAAGCATATTACTGAAAATAGCTATCACCCTTACAAGAACAGGGAAAACTTTAATGATAACAGCAGGCAAAACTTCTCTTTGAAATAAATAATCGCTCGGTTGATTGCCACCCACTTTATTAACCGCTGCATTTAAGGTATAATAATATTTATAATATTAGGATTTACTCTTATTTAAGGGGGAATTCCTTGGGGTAGAAAAGTTACTTGCCTGGTTTGTATTATTGGTTGTACTGGCTCTGATTGCATCCGGAAGGTTCAGGATAGATCTGGTAGCCCTGGGAGGTCTTTTAATATTGGGCTTAGCAGGTGCCGCCCAGCCCCAGGTCATTTTTTCCGGATTCGGTCACCCTGCCCTTGCTACTATTGTAGCAGTTTTTTTAGTCAGCCAGGGTATTGTCGAATCAGGTCTCCTGCGGGGACTGGGTCAGGCTGTGGCCAGGCGCCTGGACACTTTACACGGTCAAACCTTGAGCATTGCCGCAGTCGGGTCGGTGCTTTCAGCTTTTATGAATAATGTTGGCGCTGTCGGTTTAATGCTGCCTATAACGGTAAGAATGGCCAGGCGTTTCGGAACCGATCCGGGCAATTTCGGCCTGCCCCTGGCCATCGCTTCAATCTTAGGCGGCACGGTTACACTGGTGGGTAGCGCCCCCAATATTATTATTGCTTCGTACATGTTTTCAGCAACCGGCCAATCATTTAAAATGTTCGATTATGCTCCACACGGGTTGGCCATGCTGAGTTTAGCTTTTATTTTATTACTATTTTGCAATTCATGTGGTATCAACCCGGTCGGAAACAGCTCTCGTTTTAAAGATGATGATTTCCTTTCTAAAAGATTGCCGGGGGAATATTGCGAACCGACTCCTGTTTGCCAGCTTCCTGGCAACGATAAGTCCGAATCTGGCGAAACTAAGGATAACGGAATTAACAAGTCAGATAATGGCGAACCGGAAAACCTGAATGAGAAATTTTCTTTTGCGCCCCTGTCTAACCGACAGAAACAAATTACCCTGGTCATCCTTCTAGTAGCTGTAATATCTGTCAGCTTTGGATTTTTGCATCCCGCTTTTGGATTTGGTTTTGCAGCATTGCTAATGATCGCCGGGGGAGTATTGAAAATATCTTCAGCTTATAAAAATATTGATTTAAAAATAGTTATATTTCTGGGATCCATGCTTGGTATTGGGCAAACCCTGGAACAAACTGGAGCAATCGATCCCCTCTCTTCAATCTTAACTGGTTTTACAAAAGGGTTCCCGACCTTCTGGATTATCGTAATGTTGATCGTTGTTTCCTCCCTGCTGTCTAATGCCATTAACAATTCGGCAGCAGCCGTTTTTATGGCTCCGCTGGCCATAGGGATCGCTACCGGAAGCAATTTGGAAACAGCAGCAGCCCTAATGGCTACAGCCGCCGGGGCAAATTTAACCCTGCTGATACCTACTCACCAGGCTGCCCTGATGGTGATGAGCAAAGCCCCTTTTCCATTCGCTTCATTTATGCGGTTTGGCCTGGTTTTATCTGTTTTATGCGTTTTTGCTGCTTCCGCAGTTATCACAGTTATTTGGCAATGATTTAAGTTTACCTGGCAGCGGTTTAAATATATACTGGAATATACATAATGAATGAATATCCAACCAGTATTACTAATAATATCAAAATTAAAAGGAGGACAAACTAATGCATTTTGCTCAAATTTATACACCGGGTATTGCCCAGTGTTCATACGTTATCGGTAGTGGAAAGAAGTGTGTGGTCGTGGATCCGGTTCGCAACATCGAGCCTTATCTGGCCAAAGCCAGGGAATTCAACATGGAAATCGTGGCGATTCTTGAAACCCACCTGCACGCCGACTTTGTTTCCGGCCACTTGGAACTGGCAGAAAAAACAGGAGCACAGATTTACGCTCCCCAAACTGGCAACTGCACTTTTCCTCACCATGCCCTGGAGGATGAAGAAGAATTTACAGTAGAAAACCTGCGTTTCAAGATGCTTGAAACTCCGGGCCATACCCCTGATTGCACGATTACTCTGGTCACCGACCTGGAAAGGGGAGAAGAACCGGTGATGGTTTTCACCGGTGACACTTTATTGGTAGGCGATGTCGGTCGTCCCGACCTTTTCCCCAACCGGGAAGAAGAACTGGCGGAAAGTCTTTTTAGCAGCATTAAAAGAATAAAAGAACTGCCGGATAATATCGAAGTTTACCCTGCCCACGGCATGGGTTCCCTTTGTGGGCGGGCGCTTTCAGCCAAATTGTGGAGCACCGTCGGCACCGAAAAACGACAAAATTACGCCTTGCAACACGAAGACCTGGATGCTTTTAAAAAAGATCTGTTGACTGAAATGCCTGCAGCCCCCGATCATTTTGGCCGCTGCACTGAAATTAACCGCAAGGGGCCAATCTTGCTGCGTGATACATTAACTACCAGGCCATTTGACCCGAAAGTTATCTCTGAAGCAGTTAAAAAAGGTGGATATTCTGTAGTCGATATCCGCACCTTTCATTCCTTTGCCGCCGCCCATATACCGGGGTCTTACAGTCTCAGCAAACACGGCAATTTGCCTACTTTCGCCGGTTGGTTAATTCCGCCTGACAATAAGCTGATCCTGGTTATAGATCCACATGACGACCTGAAAAAAATTAAAGATTCATTGCACCTGGTGGGCCTTGATAATATTGAAGGCTACCTGGATGGCTCGATTGAAAACTGGATCAACAGTGGTTTCCCTGTAAACAATATAGAAACAATGTCCGTGCATAAACTCAGCGATCTAATGAAAAAATATAAGGTGCTGGCCCTGGATACACGGGCTGTAAGTGAATATAAGGGTGGTCATATCAAAGAAACGGTTAACGCCCCCACCCCGGATATCAGGCACCGCTATAAGGAGTGGGATCCCGAAAAACCGATTGTCGTTTTCTGCAACACCAGCAACCGTTCCATGACAGCAGCCAGTTTGCTAAAACAAAATGGGTTTAAGCGCGTTTTAAATGCCCTGGGTGGCACCAACGCCTGGGCCGCGGCCGGCTTTCCAATGCAAACTGGAAGTGATGAACGATGATCGAAGCAATAATGCAAACCATATTTGTTGATCCCTGGCCTTTTTGGGCCGGGGGGATCATTATCGGCCTGCTGGTTCCTCTGCTTTATTATTTCTACAACACAGCCCTGGGAGTATCAACCGGTTACGGTAACCTGGTAAAAATATTCCTGCCGGCCCGGCATCTGAAATGGATTAAAACTAAATTCGCAGACACCTTTAGCTGGCGGGTTTATTTTATCGGAGGGATAATCCTGGGCGGCTTGATCTCCTCCCTTCTTTCCGGTAATTTTGGCTTTACCGCTGAAATGGGACGCTTTACCGCTTTTGTAGAATGGCCGGCGATCATTAATGCCGCTTACTTTCTTACCGGGGGGATCCTGCTTGGCCTGGGCGCACGCATTGCCGGGGGCTGCACCTCCGGACATAGCATCCATGGCGTTGCCAACCTGCACCTTTCCAGCATCCTGGCTACTGCCCTGTTTGTAATTGGCGGAATTATTTCTGCCAACCTGGTGCAAGCCTTTATAATGGGAGGTGGCTGGTAATGAACAAAAAATTTGGATTCCTGGGTTTTGGAATTTTATTCGGATTTGCCCTGAGCAGATCCGGTGCATCCAAATTTGACCTGATTATGGGCATGTTTGTTGGAGAAAATTTTACCCTGGTCGGAGTAATAGGAACAGCGATTGTCGTCGGATTAATCGGCATGCAGGTTTTAAAAAGAACAAAAGGAGTGGTAAAAAGCGGCGAACCGCTGAAAATAAGCGAAAAAAAGCTGGGACCCTGGAGTCTTTTGGGTGCGGCTGTTTTTGGCATTGGCTGGGGCATTTCCGGCGCCTGCCCCGGAACAGTGCTGGCTCAACTGGGCGAAGGTAAAATTTATGGCTTTTTTACTTTTGCAGGTATGGTTTTAGGTACTTATATTTATGCCCGCCTTAAAGAAAAGCGTGCGGACTTATAACTTGAAATAATTCTTTGTCAGCTTTAAAATATACACCGGGTGTTTAAAGGTTACCAGTGTTTTATTACAAGGTTAGATGGTGTTAAAAAACCTATTCGGGCCAGGTTTCATTATAAGTAGGCCCGAGTTGGTCTGCTCAATAATGTTTTCAAATACTACGTTAAGCTGCCCTAAAAAGGTGTTAGCAGCCCCTTTCCCCTGACTATATTTGGAGGTTTAGCGCATGCGGGTTAAAGTTTATCTGCCTCCATATTTAAGCAGAGAATTCGTGAGTGAGGATGGTTATCTACAGCTCCAGGAAGGAGCTACTTTGAAAAAGCTTTTTGAACTGCTAAAAGTTCCAATACCAATTGCGGCAGTGCACTTATGCCGGGTAAATTACGAAAAGGCAACCCTGAACACCAGACTTAATGATGGGGATATAGTGAGCTTTTTTTCACTTTTATCCGGGGGTTAGTTATTCCTTAGTCTAATATTTGCTGTATGGAGGAATGTCAACATTGTTTGGCTTTACCGGAAAAATTCTATTTGTCGATTTAAGTAGTGGCAGCCTGGTTGATCAGCATCTACCTGATTCTTTTTATGAAAACTTCCTTTCCGGTTCCGGGCTGGGAATAGCTTATCTTTACACCCATATTCCCCAAGGAGCCGATCCCCTGGGGCCGGATAACATCCTTGGTTTTGTTAGCGGCCTTTTAACCGGAACAGGCAGTGTGCTTACCGGTCGTTGGATGGCGGTATGCAAATCACCGCTTACCGGTGGCTGGGGAGACGCTAACTGCGGCGGCAATTTAAGCCCCGCCATTAAGCAATGTGGCTATGACGGCATCTTCTTCAAGGGGATTTCCGATAAACCGGTCTACTTGATCATTGATGAACAGGGCCCCCGCCTGGAAGATGCTTCTTTCTTATGGGGGACAGACACCACAGAAACGGAAAAACTCCTGGAAAATGAGTACCGGTCTAAGAAAAAACCATCTATAGCCGTCATCGGCGCAGCGGCGGAGAATCTTTCACTGATCTCGGGAATTTGCAATGATTACGGCCGAATAGCCGCCCGTTCAGGCTGCGGAGCGGTAATGGGCTCCAAAAAACTCAAGGCGGTGGTCCTTTCTGGCAGTAACCCGGTAAAAAGCGACCGCAAAGACGAAGTGAGGCGCCTGACTAAAAATTATACCAACAAGGTGAAAAAAATAAAACTGCCGGGCTTCTTTAAAGGCAGCATACTTCCCCTTGCCGGCAAAATGGTGGGCAAAATGAAAACAATGACCGCCTTAGATGGAATGACAACGATTGTGCCCAGCTTTAAAAAATGGGGCACCCCGGTGAGCAACAGTTTAGGGGTAACTTCAGGCGATCTCCCAATAAAGAACTGGGGCGGCTCTGTCCTCAATTTCAACTACTCCCACTACAAGCACTTAAACCCGGATTTGATCATTAGCCGTGAACAAAAAAAATACAGCTGTTATTCCTGCACCATCGGCTGCGGAGGCATCTGTAAAATTGATGATATCAGCGAAGGAGAGTATAAAGAAACCCACAAACCGGAATACGAGACCTGCGCCGCCTTCGGCGGGCTTTTAGTGAACAAAAACCGGGACTCAATTTTTTATATCAATGAAATCCTTAACCGGGCCGGCATGGACAGCATTTCGGCAGGCAACACGGTTGCTTTCGCTATCGAGTGCTATGAAAACGGGTTGCTTGATCAAAAAGATACCGGGGGACTGGAGTTAACCTGGGGCAATGCCCCGGCCATCATTGCCCTGGTTAAAAAGATGATTGCCAGGGAAGGACTCGGCGATGTTTTAGCGGATGGAGTAAAGCAGGCAGTGGCAAAAATAGGCAAGGACAGCTCTACTTATGCCATGCATGCCGGGGGACAGGAGCCCGGCCTGCACGACCCTCGCTTCGATCCCCTGCTTGGTGTGCACTTCAGCTCCGATCCCACCCCGGGAAGGCACACTATCAGCTCCGCCCAGTACTACCTGATGATGCACCTGTGGGAAAAAGTAAGCTGGGCCCCACGCGTTACCAGATATCCAAAAGCCGAGGAGTACATCCCCTCAGAAAATGAAGCCCTAAAAGCGGTTGCCGGTGCTTCTTTTAAACAGGTCCTCGACGGCTCAGGCGGTTGTTTATTTGCCGCTATTTCCGGTCTGCAGCACTGGCCCTTGTTCGAATGGTTGAATGCGGTCACCGGCTGGGATAAAAGCGCCGATGAATACATGGAAATCGGCAGGCGCATGCAAACCCTGCGCCAGATGTTCAATATCAGGGAAGGGATTAATCCGCTTGACTTTAAAATGCCGGACCGGCTTGCGGGCAATCCACCGCTTGAAGAAGGCCCCTTAAAAGACAAAATGGTACCTATTGAAGAAATGATCAAGCTATACTGGAAATACTTTGGCTGGGATGAAAAAAATGGCGCTCCGCTAGAAGATACCATCAGCAAACTTGGCCTGGACCGGGTTAAAGAACTACTCCCCGAAGAAGAGTTCGGTTATGGCTGAGAACAATCTGCAAAAAGACCTGGCCCGCTATCTTAATTTGCCCCGGCGGGTAATTGACAAACCTCCCAGCCCGGATCTCTTGCCCGGCATTGTCGACGAAGCAGCCCTGCGCATTACTTACCAGGAACTTGACCAGATCCTTTATGCTCTTAATAAAGGTTATTCTGAAGATGAAATAACCGTCCGCCTAAAAATAGCCCCGGAAGTGGTTAAAAGAATAAAACAGTTTGTAACTCTCTCCAATCGCTTAAGAAAACCGGTTCCCTACCCAGGATACCAAAATGATTGAAGCAAGCCATTTAAACCCGGACCAGATCATAAGTTTCCGGTTTCGTTAAGTACGCTTCTCACCAAACCAGCCGGTCCGGAAATCATCATGTCTCCATGCGGCACCGCCATATAACCAATATCTTTGGCCAGGCTTCGCCGCGGACCGGTCACCGCGGTAAAATCAAAAGAAAAATCTTTCGCGGCAGGAAGTATTACACAGCCATGCCCATGATCTACAAAAACTTCCTCATTAGTTAGGCTTCCCTCTCTGAAGCGGGTCAGGTAATCTAGCAGGCTACCGGAAGTCAGAATACCAGTATGGTGCTCGAAAACCCCGTAAACCTTGCTGCCGGCCACCAAAAATGCGATGGTGTGCTGGTTGCCCACGTTAACCAGCATCGCACCTTTCTGATCTACCGCTTCTTTTACCTTCGGGTCTTCAAGAGTGCCCATAATTGCAGCAGACCCGGTATCCATGAGCCAGATCTGCTCCGCCTCTTCCCGGCAGCTTTCCATAACTGCTTCCATCCTGGTAAAATATACTGGCAGTTTTGACTGATCATAAATCAAGTCCGCCAGATTGCCGCCGGCTGATAAAAATTTCTGCCAGTGCTCAAAGCGAAACTGCCGGTTGCTCCTATCCGGGGAAAAACCGTGATCCTGGACAGCAAAAGCAAATCTTGATGGCAGCTCTATTTCAAAGGGCTTTAGAGATTCCCTTAAAGCCAGGATATCTATATCTTTAAACTTAATATGGGCACCAGTTTTAGGCGGGGAATCTACTACCCGGATACCCCGGGCGGTTACTTCTTCTAAATTATCTTTGATAGTCATGGCCGCCCGGCGGGTGGCATAAACATTGTATCCCGCCTGGATATGGTTCTTGACCGCCCCTGAAGAACTGCCACCTCCCATCAAATGGCCGTGGATAAAAATATCCTTGCCTTCATTTGTTAACCTTTCAATCCTTTTGGCTACAATTTGAGTCTGGGAGGGAAGGATCAGTTTAACGTTATTCTCCATTTCCACCCCGGGCCGGTAAACCAGGATGTCCTGGGTTCCACCCCCTACATCTACAGCCAGTATTCCGTCTATGTTTGGTCTTTTCATTGGGCTCAATTTTTACCACAAACCCTTTCTGATGGTTATAGTTAAAATCAGTATTAACTCATTTTTTTATATTACAATAATCCTGCGATGTCAAACCACAATCTAATTATATTGTTATTATTTCATCCAATTTGTGACAGCACCACATCATTTATGCTTAACCACATAAAGGGCTTGATCATCATTGACAGTTTTTTAAACTTGTTGTTAATTCCATTCATCTTTAACGGTAAAACCCAATGAAAACTGTCGGTAACCAAATAATTTATGATAAGTTGCCAGCGGACGTTTAGTCCGCTGGCGTATTAATATTGTTTAAATAAAAGCATAGCACACAAAGTGCAAAAAAACACCAATCAAAAGTTATCATTTTGGGTCAGCAATTCATTAAGCTTCTTTAAGCGATGTTCCAGATAAAATAAATCTGCTGACTCCTTGCAGGAGATTTCGAATTGGTCAAACAAGGCCTCGTTGTAGTTGATTTCACTCTCACAGTAAAAGTTTTCTTTTAACTCATCCAAGATTTCCTGGTAAAGCTCTTTGGCGAAGTTGATATGAGCTGAAGAAAACCGCTCGGTGTTTGTCCATAAGAAATAGGCCAGGATATCAAGCAACCATTTGTTGCCATAATAATCATTAACCATAATCATTTAAATCACTCTCCTTTGTTTAAGACAATTCGTTAAGGACGCGATTAAAATTATCCATATCAATCAGCTCCTGTCCTCTGCTCGCTGCATCGATCAAGCACCCTTTGCAGAGAATATTGATCATAGAAGGAATTCCTTTTGCTTTTTCCTGGATTTTGGTTATCACATCGTCACAGAAAAGCGGCCTGGTACAACCGGCATTTTCAAGCTGGCAGGTGATGTATGCTTTAGTTTCTTCTGGGTTCATCCCGCCAAGATGATAACTGGTATCTATCCGACGCCTAATCGGGGTCATATGCAGGGTGCGCAGTGTGGAGCGGAACTCTGATTGCCCTGATAAGATGATCGCCATAGGCGAAAATGAATCTATG
>JAWODD010000020.1:0-37701 GCA_046483445.1 Bacillota bacterium
CCGGCCTGCCGGGGGCGTCAATCTTTGTCAATCGCACCGCCGGGTTCATGCGGTCGTATTTGTGTAAAACCGCCTCATCCAGCCCGGTGCTGGCGTCGATTGTGGGGGTTTCTCTCTGCCGGAGTGTGACAAATGAGGCTTCGAAGGGGAGGGATTGGTAGTGGATGACGGCCTCCCCGCTGCGCTGCTGCACCTCTGCGAGATACTGCGGGATGGTCCGGGGGCCACTGTTTGTTTTGAAGCTCAAATGATCGACGGCGATTTCGAAGAAGGCATCGTTTTCGATTGCGGCAAGCTTGACGAGCTGGTCGTGTCCTCGACGGGCGCAACATGTTAAACGGCAGCGAGCTAAAAAGCTTAGGTTTCAGCTATTCCGGGATCGGCAGGCAGTGATTAAAGGTTGCTGCGGTTTGTGTTAATAACTTTGCTTTTTAAGGAGGCAGGCGGTGGCAGCAGGGAAAAAAGAGGGAGAAAAAATTTCTGAGGCCGGGCCGCTTGTCTTTATGATCACCCGGGCGGACGAGCCAGGCGGAGCGCAGCAGTACGTGCTTGAACTGGCCTCCCGCTTAAAAACACCAGGGGAAAAGGTGGTCGTTTTTACCGGTGAAGGCGGCTTTTTACAAAAAGCGCTGAGCAGGCGCGGGGTAAGCTGCCGGGAGCTGAAGCATCTGGTCCACCCGATCAGCCCGTTAAAAGATCTGGCTGCCTTTTTAGAAATTCGCAAGCAGCTTAAAGCGCTAAAGCCCGCCCTTTTAAGCACCCATTCGAACAAGGCCGGTCTAATCGGGCGCCTGGCGGCGAAATCTTTGAGAGTGCCGGCGGTGCATACCTCGCACGGCTTTTTGTTCGGAGGCAGGGAAAAAACCTTTTCGGGTTTGTTTTACCGCCTGATGGAAAAGATCGGGTCTGCTGCGGCGGAAAAAGTGGTTGCGGTTTCAGAAAGCGAGGCAGCGCTTGCCCGAAAGTTCAAGGTAATCTCCAGGGAGAAACTGGCGGTGATCCATAACGGGCTGCCTGATGTTGATGAATCCCTGATCGCAGATCCCACGGCTGAACCGCCGCAGCTGGTGATGGTGGCGCGTTTTGCCAGGCCCAAAGACCACCACACTTTGCTTGCCGCTTTAGGGGATTTAAAAGAATATCCCTGGCAGCTTACTTTAGTCGGGGAAGGGCCGGGTCTGGCAGAAGCAAAAAAGTTTGCCCGGCAGCTTAACATAAATGAGCGGGTCGCATTTTTAGGGACCCGCGATGATGTGCCGCACATTTTGGCAAACGCGCAAGCTTTTGTGCTTTCTACGCAAAGGGAGGGGTTTCCCTTAAGCGTGCTGGAGGCGATGCGGGCAGGGCTCCCGGTGGTGGCCTCTCGAGTGGGGGGGGTCCCGGAGGCGATCCAGGATGGAGAAAATGGCAGTTTATTTGCCCCCGGGGATAAGGAGCAGTTGAAGCAAATATTAAAGGTTCTGCTCGCAGATCCGGGCAAGCGCAAAAAAATGGGAGAGGTAGGCCGCAAGCTTTTTTTGGAAAGGTTTACCTTAGATAAGGTTTTTCCAGATATATACGCGCTTTACAAAGAAATCGCTTTAAAAGCTGGTGAGGGGGAGCAAGCATGAAGGTAGTGATCTTAGCCGGAGGAATGGGCACGCGCCTGGCTGAAGAGACGGTGACCCGGCCCAAACCGATGGTCGAGATCGGCGGGCGGCCGATTATCTGGCATATCATGAAGCATTACGCCCATTACGGCTTTAAAGAATTTGTGGTAGCCCTGGGCTACAAGGGCGAGATGATCAAGCGCTACTTCCACGACTATTTTTGCATGAACGGCAGTATTTCGATTTCGCTTTCCAGTGGTGAAACCACGGTCCATGACGCGGTTACCGAAGACTGGCTGGTCCATTTGGTGGAAACCGGTCTTTTTACCAATACAGGAGGGCGCTTAAAAAAACTGGCCGACTGGCTGGAAGGTGGGCCCTTTTTGCTTACCTACGGCGACGGGGTTTCTAATGTCGACATAAACCGATTGGTGGAATTTCACCAGAGAAACGGCAAGCTGGTGACGGTTACCGCGGTAAGGCCGCCGGCCCGCTTTGGCAGCCTGGAATTTACCGACGGCGACATGATCACGGAGTTTGTGGAAAAACCCCTGACCGGGGAAGGCTGGATCAACGGCGGCTTTTTCGTGGTTGAAAAAGAAGCTTTGGCATATATTAAAGGAGATCCGCCCTGGGAAAGCGAACCCTTGCGCAATATTGCAGCCGACGGTCAGCTGGTGGCTTTCAGGCATGATGATTTCTGGCAGTGTATGGATACCTACCGGGAGTTGAAGATTTTGGAAAACTACTGGAAAAGCGGGGAAGCGCCCTGGAAAATCTGGTAGGGCGGTTAAATAGATTAAGGAGCAGCAGTTAGAGTGAGTGAAGAAGCAAGAAAAGAAGCTTTAAATGGGTTTTGGCTCGACCGGCCGGTTATGGTTACCGGCGGGACCGGTTTTTTGGGCGGCTGGCTGGTAAAGCGCCTGCTTGCTGCCGGGGCGGTGGTGGTCTGTCCGGTGCGCGACTGGGTGCCGCACTCGCTGCTTTTAAAAGAAGAACTGGAAAGGGAAGTGATCCTGGCTCGCGGTGATCTGACCGACCAGCTTTTCATGGAGCGGGTGCTGGGCGAGTATGAAATCAGCACCGTTTTCCACCTGGCGGCCCAGAGCATTGTGCCCATAGCCAACCGCAACCCGGTTTCCACTTTCGAGAGCAATATTAAGGGTACCTGGTCTTTGCTCGAAGCCTGCAGGCGTAACCCCACCGTGGAGCAGGTCGTGCTTGCTTCTTCCGATAAGGCCTACGGCAGGCAGGAAGATTTGCCCTACGATGAAGAAATGCCCTTAAAAGGGGTCTACCCTTACGATGTGAGCAAAGCCTGCAGTGAAATGCTGGCTAAAAGCTACCAGGCAAGTTTCGGGCTAAAGGTGGCGGTTACCCGCTGCGGCAACTTTTACGGCGGCGGGGATTTGAACTGGAACCGGCTGGTGCCGGGGACGGTCCGTGCGCTTTTCCGGGGGCACCGGCCGATTATTCGCTCAGACGGGCATTTTGTGCGTGATTATTTCTATATCGAGGATGGGGCGGCGGCCTACATGCTGCTGGCTGAAAAACTGGCCTCTAACCCGGACCTCGCCGGGGAAGCCTTCAACTTTTCCACCGAGGAAAGGTTGAGCGTGCTGGAGCTGGTTTGCAAGATTATCGAGGTTATGGGGGCATCTGTAGAGCCGGATGTGCGCGGCGAGGCGATAAACGAGATCCGGGAACAGTCCTTAAGCGCTAAAAAGGCGCGGGAGATCCTCGGCTGGCAACCGCTTTTCAGCCTGGAAGAATCGCTTGAGAGGACGGTAGACTGGTATAAAAAATACTTGCGACATGGTCATTAATATATTAATATCGACGATTGATGGTGGGCTGGAGAAAGTGGAAGAGATTTTGCTAGCGCCCCGGGAGGACGTGCGCTATATTGTTTCCCACCAGGTTACCGATAACAAATACCGTTTAACCCCGGAAGGGCTTCTGCGCGAAGACGTGATCTTGAGCCAGATCAAAGGGCGGGGCCTGTCGCGCAACCGCAATAATGTGCTCAAATACGCCGGTGGTGATATCGGGTTGCTGGCCGATGATGATGTCCGCTTCACCGACGAGAACTTCGCGGTGATCAAAGAAGTTTTTGGCAACGAACCTTCACTTGACGTGGCCTGTTTTAAGATTGCCACCCCGCCGGGAGAAGGAGAATACAAGGATTATGCCAGTGAACCCTACCTGCTCAATGAAAAAAACGGCCACTACATCTCTTCGCTGGAGATTGCTTTCCGCCTGGACCGGGTGCGCTGGAAAGGAATTAATTTCGATGAACGCTTTGGCCTGGGCAGCAATTTGATCCAGTACGGCGAAGAGGCGGTTTTTATCCACGACTGCATTAAGGCCGGACTAAGGGTTAAGTTTGTTCCTCGCTACGTGGTCGAGCACTCGGTAATCAGCGCCACCAAGGCCATAGAGGATTACACCACCCCGAAGAACATTTTTAAAGGCGGCTACGACGCCAGGCGTTACGGCTGGCGGGCGCTGACAGCCGCCATCTACGATGCCGTGCGTTTGCGCGGCGAACTGGCCCGCTGTAATAAACCCCCTCTGGAATATTTAAATGAACGGCTAAAAGGAGCTTTTCACATCCTTTTCAGCCGGGACCGGGCGAATGGTGAGCACTGAATTTTTAACCACACGCCCGGGAATAATGATGGAAGCAGGTTAGCTTTGGAAAGGTGCTGATTTGGTTGCAACCTTTGGTTAGTGTTTTGTTGCCGGTTTACAATGGGGAAGCTTATGTCAGGGAAGCGATTGAAAGTGTGCTGGCCCAGGACTACCCCCATTTTGAATTCATCATTGTCGATAATGCTTCTACCGATAGGACGCCGGCTATTCTAGCCGAGTATGCCGCCGAACCGGGCGTGCGGGTGGTAAGAAATAAAAAAATTATGCCTCGCCTGGAAAACTTTATGAAAGCTTTTTCCCAGGCGGCCGGTGAAAGCGATTGGCTTAAATTCATCGGCGATGATGACCGCCTGCTGCCGGGCTGCTTGTCGGAAATGGTCCGGGCCGGTAAAAAGGGAAAAAAAGTGGGCCTGGTCTCTTCCCGCTACTACCTGGGCGATGAGTTGATCAAAGGGATTCTTCCCTCGGGCCAGGAATTTATTGAAGGACCGAAGCTCTTGCGCCGCTTGCTTCTGGAGCCGCCGGCGCGGCCGGTGGTTTACTCGCCCGCTTCTTTGATGATCTCCCACCAGGCTTATAAAGAGCTGGGGCCAATTCGCACTGACTTGCTGCACGCGGACAGTGAGCTTTTTTACCGCATCTTGAACCGTTACAACTTTGCTTTCGTGCATAAGCCCCTCACTGTAACCGGTTATCACAGCGAATCGGGCCAGGCCGGAAGCACTGAGAAAGGCTACACTTTCCTGGAAGCCTACCTGATCCGCTATCATAACCTCGAATATTACGACAACCTGGAACTAACCGTGTCGGAGCTGGAAAAGATCAAGTACAACCTGGTAAACGATTCGGTCGGGTTCATGCTCGGGCGCCTGGCCCGGGGCGACTTCAAGTCCGCCTGGTCCCACCTGGCGCAAATCCCTCCCACCCTGCTTTACCACCTACCTTTAAGCCTGGCCTACTTTACCGGTCTCGCTGTAAAAAAACTGCTGCGGGGCGAAAAGATTAAATCCCTCAAATAAAAGCGGCTCAGCGAAACAAGGGACGAGCGGAAAGCGGAACAGGGGACGGTTCTCTGTGTCATTTCATGTGGAACAGGGAATCTCGGAGCAGGAGGCGGAAAGCGGAACAGAGAACCGTCCCCTGTTCCATTAACGGTATAATATAAGCTGAGGGAGGTGGGTGGGCTACAATGCCGCGAACAGCGAGGAAGAAAAGTGAAAGCAATATTTACCATGTCATGATCAGGGGCATCAACAAGCAAAAGATTTTTGAGGATGATGGTGACCACTACAGGTTTTTGCAGATACTGGCTAAGTATCGCAAGGAAACTGCCTATCAAATCTATGCCTATTGTTTGATGGGCAACCATGTTCACCTGCTCATTAAGGAAGGCAATGAAACAATTTCAACTACAATGAAAAGACTGGGGACTAGTTACGTTTATTGGTATAATTGGCAATACAGCAGAGTTGGCCCCCTATTCCAGGACCGGTTTAGAAGTGAGCCTGTTGAAGATGACTCATATTTTCTTACTGCTCTACGTTACATTCATCAAAACCCGCTTCAGGCTGGGCTGGTCGTTAGTCTAGATGACTATAAATGGAGCAGTTACAGGGAGTATTTCGTTCAAGCTGAAATAGTCGATGTAGATTTTCCCCTGGCGATGTTTGACAAAGACAGGGGTAAAGCCTTAGACATGTTTAAAAAGTTTAATTTAGAGGTAAATAATGATCAGTGCCTTGATCTGAATGATGATGAAGAAGAAAGAAAAACCACATCCGATAAAGAGTTGAAAAAAATGGTCTTAAATGAATTCGGGATTGAACTGGCTAACCTTCATCAGGTGCATAAAGACACCCAGCAGGAAGTTTTAGGATACCTGAAGGGTCTCAATAGCAGCTCACTGAGGCAGCTATCCCGGTTAACCGGAATCACTGTAGGGAAAATTAAGCGGGTTTAGATTATAAGTTGGGGATTAGGGAAAACTTTTATCTGCGGAGGCTCCGATGACACAGAGAACCGTCCCCTTCTTGACGATTTTTTATCGGTGGAATATAATTTAGATTATTCTTTAAATCTTTGCAGCTGGCGAGGTGGGAAAGGCAATGGAAAAGTTAATCTTTTTAAATGGTGAAATGGTTCCTGAAAAGCAAGCGGTTGTTTCCATTTTTGATCACGGGTTTTTGTACGGCGATGGGGTTTTCGAAGGGATTAGGGCCTATAACGGGCGGGTGTTTAAGCTGGTGGAACATATTGACCGGCTGTATGATTCCGCGCACTCAATCATGCTGCCAATTCCCTATACCAGGGAAGAAATGATTAAAAACGTGGTCGATACTGTAAATGCCAACAACCTAAACGATGCTTACATCAGGTTAATAGTGTCAAGGGGTACCGGGGATTTAGGGCTTGATCCTTTTAAGTGTGCAAGTGGTATAGTGGCAATTATTGCCGATACGATCACCCTGTTTCCGAAAGAGTTTTATGAAGAAGGGCTCAGCGTAATTACAGTTTCTACCCGCTCTAAAGCGGTGGACGCTCTTAGTCCGCAGATTAAGTCGCTTAATTATCTAAACAACATCATGGTTAAAGCGGCAGCAAACAGCGCCGGGGTCCTTGAAGCGATCATGATGACCAGCCAGGGTTACGTTTGCGAAGGCTCTGGCGACAATATTTTTATCTACAAAAACGGCAAGTTAATTACCCCGCCTTCCTACCTCGGGATCCTGGAAGGGATTACCCGTAATGCGGTTATTGAAATTGCGAAAGAGGAAGGGATCTTAGTAGAAGAAAAGCCCTTTACCCGCCACGATTTATATGTTGCCGAGGAGAGTTTCTTAACCGGCACAGCTGCCGAGGTGATCCCGGTTACAAATGTTGATAACAGGGTAATCGGCAGGGGCAAGGCCGGCATGATCACCCTCCGCTTAATGAAGCGGTTCCGGGAATTAACCCAGAGTGAAGGAACGCCCTTGCACTAACGGTAGAGGCCAGGTTTACATTTTAGGCTGGATCATAACAAGAGCCCGCTTTAACCAGGCGGGCCTATTTTATTGTTTCGATTAAGCGAATTTTACTGCGGCACGAAAGCAAGAACTTTATGCTTCATATTTTACAGACAAAAAAGTTTTACCATGGATAGATCATTAACCTTTCCGTTAAGGTTTATGCCAGCTGCCCTGGGGTTTGGTTAGAATAATTGATTGACGCTCTGGCTAATTATAGTTTATCCTAAGTTTAACTTAATTAAACTAAGGATAACATTCTTGGGAGGGTAGATCATGGGCGAAAGAAAAACTAAAGTTATCGGTTTTTCTGTACCACCAGAAATATATGACGAAATAGTAAGCTATGCGGAAAAAGAACAAAAAACTAAAAGCGAGCTTTTTAGAGAAATGGTTTCTGTTTACCGGAGTAATAAAGAAGAGGAAGAGTATAAGCGCTTGTTAAAGTATGGACGCTTGAGAGCATTGGAACAGGGAATCAAATCTGAAGAAGATGTGGAGAAAGCTATTGATGAATACAGAAAATCTTAGCATAGAAATCTAATCTCCGACAAGATCCTCGGGCACTCTTTTAACGGCAAATCCCTCGCGCGCACAGACTGCTTGTATAGCCTATGCAAACTTTAATCTTTCAGGCAGCATCTTTTCTCGTCCAAATGCCCCGATATATTTTAAATCAATAGCTACTGACAGCCTTGGAATGTTTTGCCTGAACAAGTTTAAAGCAGTAACGCCCTTTAAAAACCACTCGATTGACTATCAACAAAAACAAATCTTATAGCCCGTGCCAAGCAGCTGTATTTGGTGTAAAATTGGGTTAGGTTTTGCCGGAAAAAAAGAAGGGAGCTTTAGCTTTGGCGGAAGAAAGCGGTAAAGAAGCTAGAGGTGAAAACTGGAACAGTGAAGGTTCCTCTTTTAAAGCAGCTTCATCAGGCGACGAAGCTGTTTTTCCCGGTGAGGGCAAAGCGCAGGGCGGTTTTAGTTTCCGGAAGCTTTTTTCCGACCTGGCCATCTACAGTTCGAGCAGCCTTTTGATTAAAGGGATGTCTTTGATTTCTGCTCCGATCTTTACCCGCCTTTTTGACCCTTCCCAGTACGGCGCCTGGAGCTTTATCAACGTAATGGCCACTTTTCTAACCGGCATTTTAATGCTCGGCGGTGACAATGCTTATACCCGCTTTTTTTTCCAGTGTGAAAGCGAAGAGGAAAAAAAAGTGCTTTCGTCGACCTGGTTTTCTTTCCTGGCCCTGTGGAGTTTGCTGCTTGTTATTGCCATTCTGCCTTTTAGCGGGGGGTTGGCCGAGTGGCTTTTGGGCAAAGAGGGTTACCAGGCGGCAATGGCGATCGGTTTTATTTCCAGCCCCTTTTTGATGCTGAATTTGATCCTTTCCCAGGCTTTGCGCAACCGTTTCCGGGCCGGGGCCTTCAGCGCTTTAAATGTGAGCACCGCCGCTTTGACTTTAGGCCTGGCTGTATTCTTTGTGCTTGGTTTTGATCTGGGGGTGGCGGGCGCCCTTCTTGGCGCTGCCGCTGCCGCTTTGATCATGATCCCGGTGCGCCTCTATTTCATCCGCGACCTTTTAACCTTTAGTTTTTCCGTGCCTTTTCTAAAAAAATTACTTGCCTTTGGTCTGCCGCTGGTGCCGATGAATGTAGCCTTCTGGCTTTTCAGCAACGCCGACCGCCTGATGCTGGCCCGGTTGGCCGACCTGGGGGCGGTGGGGATTTACTCGATTGCTGCGACCATGGCCGCGGTGCTGATGCTCCTGCAGACGGCGGTGGGACAGTCCTGGCTGCCGCACGCAGTTAAGGTTTATGAAGAAAACCGGGAACTGGCCGCAAAAGTTTTCAAGCGGACCATGGTCTTTCTGCTGGCTGCTTCAGGGTTTGTAGTCACCGGTTTTGTCGCCCTGGCCCAGGAAGTTTTACTTATCCTGGTGCCACCGACATATTATCCCGCTTTTATTGCCATTCCCTTTTTGGCGGCAGGCTTTTTGTTTTTTACCTCCGCCCAGGTTTCCGCGGTGGGGATCATGGTTAAAAACAAGACTGTTTACATTATGCTGGCCTGCTGGCTGGTGGCGATAACTAATCTCGGTTTGAATACTTTGTTAATCCCTAATTTCGGGATTGCCGGCGCCAGCGCAGCCACCGGGCTCTCCTACGTTTTATTTGCCGCCTCTTACTTTTTAATTTCGCGCCGCCTCTGGCCGGTTGACTATCCCTTTAAAACTTTAACAGCCCTGCTTATCATCCCGCTGTTTGCCGTTTTTTTGATCGCTTTGCTTGCTCTTTACGGGCCGGGGCTTTATTATAAGTTTGCTTTAAAGCTGGTGGTCTTGATATTGACCGGACTGGCTTTACTATATATTGTTTCTTTGGCCGAAAAGCGAAGCTTAAAAGAAATAATCAAGATGGCCCCGGGATTTTTGAAAAAGGATTAAGGCTGAAACTTGCAGAATAATGGCATACCGGGAATTTGCATAAATATAGCAGGGTAATTTGAAAATATAATCGAAATATTAAAAGTTACAGGTATTATAAAAAAGGGGCGATCTTTTGAAGGTAGTAATTGCCGAGCAGCATAATTTAGACCGGCCCGATCCCCTGGGCTCGCACCACTATCTAGATCAGTTCAAAAAAGCCGGCTGGGACTGTTTGTGGCTGGGCCCGGCGGTCAGCCCGCTGCATGTTTTCAAGCCCGATCCCAAAAACAGGCGCCGTTTCCAGATCTGGCGGGAGGGTAAAAAAGAAATACCCCAGCTAAACGGCATCCACTGGCTGGTTCCTTTCACCCTGCTTTTTTACTACAACCTGCCCCTTTTAAAAAGTTTATATGCCGGGCGCAACCAGTACCGCTTTGCCTGGCCGCCGCTTAAAAAGAAACTTGAAAATAGCGGTTTTTACCCCGTCGACCTGCTCTGGGCCGCCGGCCCGGCTGCGTTCAGTTTGCTTGATTTGCTTCCGCACCAGGTAAGCTGTTACCGCTTGGCCGACCGCCTGGACCAGTTCAGCCGGGTGCCGCCGAATGTGGGGCAGCTGCAAAAAGAGCTGATCAAAAAGGTTGATTTTGTCCTGGCCACTTCCCGCTACCTTGAGGATTGGGCCCGGCAATTTACAGAAGAAGTTTATTACCTGCCCAACGGGGTTAGCGAAATCTTTTTTGAAAAGGTTTCTTCTAAGCCGGTTGATTTTCCTGCTGATAATCGCCCGGTGGCTGTTTACGCGGGCACCATTGACACCCGCTTTGATTTGGAAACCCTGGTCCGGGCGGTGCTTTCTGCAAAAGAGATGCATTTTTTGCTGATCGGGCCTTTGACCGATAAAAGCTTGGAAGCAGGCTTAAAGGTTTTAAAAGACGAAGAAAATTTTACCTGGCTGGGCCAGAAAGCGCAAAAAGAAATCCCCGCCTACTTGCAGTACAGCAACATCGGCTTGATTCCTTTTGAATTAAACCCGCTCACCGAAGCGGTCAACCCGATCAAGTATTTCGAATATCTTGCTTCCGGTTTGCCGGTAGTGGCTCCGCCGCTGCGCGAGTTAACCGGGATGGAGGGGCCGCTTTTTAGCTACAGCGGGGAAGAAGAATTGATCACGGCCTTGCGAGATGCCTCAGCGGTGGGCGAAGCAGAGCGTGAAGGTTACCGGTTTTATGCACACAAGCAGCGCTGGGCCAGGCGCTTTGAGGAAGTGCTGCAAATAGCCGGTGAAAAGGTGGAGTAATGGATCGAGTAAGCAAGGAGAATACAGCTGAAAAAAGCCAGGCTGTAAAAAATTCTTATCCCAAGATGAACGGACCAGGCCCGGAAAAGCCAGCTTCCGAAGAGGGCAGCCGGGAGGAAAGCCGGCAAGAGGAGCCGGCAGAACCGGTCTGGCTTTCGGTAGTGGTGATCGGCCAAAATGAAGCAGCTAACCTGCCCAGGCTTTTTGCTTCCCTGCCAGGGGGGAAAGATGTGGAGTGGCTCTATATCGATTCCGGTTCCGGTGATGATAGCAAAGCGGTAGCGAAAAGCCAGGGGGCCGGGGTTTTTGTGGTGGATCAAGAAAGCGTTTTTGGTCCCGGGACCGGCCGCTATATCGGCACCCTGGAAGCCCGCGGAGAGTGGATTTTGTACTTAGACGGGGACATGGTTTTGAGGGAAGAATTTTTATCATTTATTGATAAGTTGAAGCGGGCTGTTTGGCCTGAAAGCACTTTAAAACAAAATGGTCCATCTGGAGAAAGGTTTAAAAAAGGAGAGCCTGCCGGAATAACAATAAACCAGGGAGAAAAAAGCGAAGAAAGGTTGCACCGGGGTGATTCTACCAGGCCTGCTTTGAATCAAGATGGTCCGGGCCAGGAGCGAAAAAAAGGCGATTTTCCCCCGCCACCTGATGTTGCCGCCTTTTGCGGAAGGACCCGCAACCTGGGTTTGGATCAAATTGGCCAGGTGGTGGAGACAAAAGATTACGTGACCCTGCCCAAAAGGGAGATGGGACCGCCTGAAAGCTGGGGCAAGCCTGCTTCTTATCACGGCGGGGCGGTCCTTTACAAAAAAAGCTGGGTGCTTAAGGCCGGTAACTGGAACCCGGCTTTATACCAGCTTGAAGAAATCGACCTTTTCAGCCGGGTGCAAGCTGCCGGGGGCACTCTGAGAGCCCTGGATTTGCCCATGGTTGACCACTATACCCCCTACCTGAATGTTTATGAAAAGATCAAGTTAAATTTTTTGCCCCGCTACCGGGGGAAAAACTTGTATGGGGCCGGGCAGTTGGTTACAGCCAGGCTTAAAGAAGGTTCTTTTTGGGCATTCTTGAAAAGCTATCCCTATCCCTTTATTGTTTTAGGCGGCCTTATTTTTATTCCTGTCTTCTACTTTGTCTGGCCGCCACTGCCCTTGCTGGTCAACCTGGCTATTATCTTATGGCTGGGGGCTATTAAAAAATGGTACTACTACCTGGTTTACCTGGGCAACCTGCTGCAAATTTTGCGCGGCCTGGGCCGCTATAAACCCTTTGTGCCCAAATACCGGCGATGGTAAAATAGGGCTGTGACGGAGCAGGAAAAGTTAAGATAATATCAAAAATTAGAGTATAATCCGGAAAGCGGAGTGGAAGTTATGGCTTTTAGCCCAAACGGGAACAATAAACAGCCTGCCGGGATTCCCAAGTGGCTGGTAGGCCTGGTTGACATTTCCCTGGTCAACCTGGGCCTTTATATCGCTTTTTTCATCGTCAGCGGAGAAGTGCAGGGTTTTCAGCTGGAACCCCTGATTTTTCTTTTGCCCCTGGTTTCTTTGGCCACGGTATTCCTTTTTAGCAGTTTAGGGCTTTATTCCCACCAGCGCAGCAGCTTTACCACTATTTTGCGCGCTTTGATTACCGGGGTAGTCGGGTTGACCTTGCTGAGCATTCTTTTTGCTTTTTGGACCCGCGCTTTTATCTTCGAACGCAATATATTTATCTTTGCCCCTTTGATCCAGTTTGCGCTGCTTTTAGGCTGGCGGATCCTTTACTGGCGCATGGAGCTTTGGATCCACGGCCAGAAGAAGCTCCTGGTGATCGGTAACCGGGACGAGGTTAACCAGGCCCTGGAAAAGTTGATGTTACTGCCAAAGGGTATGTTTGAAGTAATTAAGGTTTTAGAACCTGCAAAAATAGAGGAATTCTACAGCTGGCTGCCGCAGACTGAAGCGGTAATGGTAGCCGGTTTTTTAGATCTGGAACAGAAAAACAAGATCATGCAGGAATGTTTTGCCAATAACCAGGAAATATTTATTGTGCCCGACCTCTATGAAATTATCCTGACCAGGTCGCAGATGACCCAGGTGCATGACACCCCGATGATTGAATCTAAGGAGATGCAGATGAACGGCCTGCAGCTGCTCCTGAAAAGAGCTTTTGATTTAACCCTTGCTTTGCTTGCCCTGCCGGTCGTGCTGGTTTTACTGGCTGTGGTCGCGCCGGCCGTGCGCCTTTCCTCCCCCGGCCCGGTTATTTTTAAACAGGAGCGGGTCGGCTACCGGGGCAAAGTTTTTACCCTTTATAAGCTTAGGACGATGATTGTCGATGCGGAAGGAAAAAGCGGACCTGTTTTTACCAGCGAGGAAGATGACCGGGTAACCGGGGTGGGTCACCTGTTACGGATCGCCCGTTTAGATGAACTGCCCCAGCTTTACAACGTGCTGCGGGGGGATTTGAGCATAGTCGGGCCCCGCCCGGAACGCCCCTACTTTGTGGAAAATTTTGAGCGGGAACTGCCTGAATATAAGCTCAGGCACCTGGTCAAGCCGGGAATTACCGGGCTGGCCCAGGTGGCCGGGCATTATGCTACCAATACCCGGGATAAGCTGCGCTATGATCTATACTATGTGATCGATTATTCCCTGCTGATGGACTTTAGGATCCTGCTTTTAACCGTGCCCACTCTTTTCAACCGGGAAGCGGCCCGGGGATTAAGTGAAGAAGCGCTGGGGAGGTTGACATGGCCGAAGTCTTAATTTTAGGCGGCGGGGTGGCCGGTCTTTCGGCGGCCTGGCATGCTGGAAGAAACGGCTTGCAAGCAGCCGTATTTGAAGCGAAAGATCGCCCTGGCGGCCTGTGTGATCATTTCCACGCAGGCGATTTTCGCTTCGACTGCGGGGCGCATTTTGGCTTTAGCAATAACGCCCCTTACAGCAGGGTCTTAGCAATGACAGAAGTGATCAGCCACCGGCCAAGACCTTTTAATTTTGAGGCGGGAAAATGGCTGAAGCACCCGGTGCAAAACAATCTTTACCCCCTTAAGGCGGAAGAAAAGGTGGAGGCAATCAAAAGCTTTATTGAGCGGCCCGAAAGAAGCGAAAACCCCGATTACGGCCGCTGGTTAAAAGAACAGTTCGGCGAAGTAATCGCCCGCCGTTATCCGGCCCGCTACACGATGAAATACTGGACCGTGCTTGCAGAAAAATTAAGCACCGAGTGGGTCGGCAACCGTCTCTACCGCCCCTCGCTTGATGAAGTTTTGTACGGGGCGATGACAGAGGAAACCCCCCAGACCTACTATTTCCGCGAAATGTTTTACCCCCGCCGGGGTGGTTACCGCGCCTTTATCGAGCCCTTGCAAGAAAATCTCGATCTATGGTGCGGCAAAGAAGCGGTTTTGATTGATCCGGACAAAAAATATGTTTTATTTAATGACGGCAGCAAAGAATACTATGCGCACCTGGTCAGCAGCCTGCCCCTGCCGGAGCTGGTGAGGATTCTAAAAGAGGTGCCGGGAAAGGTTGAGGAAGCGGCGGAAACCCTCTGGGCCACCTCTGCCGCCCTGGTCTCGGTGGGTTTTAACCTGGAACAGGTGACAGAACACCTCTGGTTTTATATCTACGACTCGGATATCCTGCCGGCCAGGGTTCACGCCCCTTACTTGAAGTCGCCTGATAACGCGCCTAAAGGCAAAAGCTCACTGCAGTTTGAAACTTACTTTTCCCGACATAAGCCTCTTGCTTTAACCGGAGAGAACCTGGTCGAGCATGTCACGGATGCGGTGGAGAGGCTGCAGCTTGCTGCGAAAAGGGATATCGCTGCCATCGATTACCGGGTATTACCCTACGCTAACGTGGTTTTCGACCATGGCATGACTAAAAGGCGCGATCACATAATGGAGTTTGTCAGGGACAAGGGAATTATCCCGGTGGGGCGTTTCGGGGAGTGGGATTACCTGTGGACCGACCAGAGTTTTTTGAGCGGCAAAAAGGTTGAAACCCTGAGCGGTATGTTATAATTTAAGCAGAGCAATTTTTAATCAGTTGCGGTTATAAAAGTGGGGGTGCTGCCATGAGCAGTGATCGTGACCGGGAAAAAGATAAAAATTTAAACCGGGGCAATCAAGATAAAGAA
Organism: Bacillota bacterium; assembly: GCA_046483445.1. Taxonomy (GTDB): domain Bacteria; phylum Bacillota; class Dethiobacteria; order DTU022; family DTU022; genus B1SED10-74M. Next base: position 15,107 of record JAWODD010000020.1, read on the forward strand.
AAAAAGGAAACGGATGCATCCGGTAGCTATGGTGAAGATATTAGTGAAGGTAATGAAGGAGAAAGAAACAAAGAGCGGGGCCGCAGGGAAGAAGCGAAGGGCGATACCAGCAAGCAGCAAGAGGCCGAGGAATTTTCTGCAGGAGAGCAGAAGGCAGGCAGTGAACCGGGCGCAACCGGGGAAGGAATAAAGCGGAGCGGACCCCCGAAATGGTTCGATAATTTTGAAGGTGCTTACGACCCGGAAAAGACGGTGACAAAGAAAAAAATGAGCCTTTTGAAAAAAGCGTTGATTGCGGTGGCCGGAATAATTGTGCTCAGCCTGGTGGGGGCCGGGGCATACGTGATGGCCTTTTACGAAGATGTCCAGGAACCGCAGCGAGTTTTGCTCGATGAAGTCAGTTTCGAGCAGGAGCACGACCGGGATGTGGAGGCTGCTTTTTCTGGACATACGGTCAACATCGCCCTGCTTGGTTTCGACAGCGGCTGGGGCAGGGAAAGTATGGGTGAAAAACTCTTCCGCCCCGACATGCTGGCTGTAATTGCAGTGGACCTGGAAGAAGAGGAGGTTTCCCTGGTCCGGATTCCGAGAGATGCCTACGTGCCTATTCACGGTAGGGGCGGGGGTCATGATAAGATAAACCACTCCTACTTTTACGGTTATAATTACGGGGGCGGGGAAGACCAACATCAAGAAGGGATTAACTATACCCTGCAAACGGTAAGCAATGTTTTGGGTGGTATCCCGATCCACTATTATATTTCGGTCGATATGTACTCGGTGATCGAGCTGGTCGATGCCGTCGGTGGTATCTACTACGAAGTGGATGAAACAATTTACGATGAGCACTGGGAAATCGGCCGGGTGCTGGTTCCGGAAGGGCCGCAGATCATGGACGGCAAAACCTACCTGCGCTACCTGCAGTACCGCGGCGAAACCGGCGACAAGACTCGGGACGAGCGGCAATTTGATCTGCTTGAGGCCACTTTTGTCCACCTGAAGGAAGAAGGTAAAATCACCGATCTGCCGGCCGTTTATCGTATTTATAAAGATTACGTGGAAACGGACTTAAATTACACCCAGATTACCGCCCTGGCCTATTTTGCCAAAGATTTAAACCTGGAGGAGATTGATTTCCACATCCTGCCGGGCAGCGGTCAGACCAAGGACGGAATCTGGTATGAAGTCTTAAACCAGACCGAGCGGGTCAGGATTATTGAAGAAGTATTTGGCATTGAAGCCGAGCGCTGGGCGCCGATTGTTTTGGAAGACAGCGAGGAATACCTGGAAGAGCAGGAAGGCCAGGGCCGGGAAGAAGAACGGGAGAAAGATGAAGATGAAGATGACGACTGGCCTTTTGATGACCGTGATGATGAAGAGGAAGAAGAAGTTGAAGAAAAAGTGGCCGTTCCCCAGCTACGAGGCATGAGCGCCCAGGACGCGGAGTCAGCTTTGCAGGATAAAGGCCTGCAGGTTGGCTCGATTATTGAAAGTTATGACGATGAGCTGGAAGCCGGCCTGGTGCTCCACAGCGAACCGCCCTCCGGTGAGGAAGCTGAACCGGGCGCGATTGTTAACCTGGTGGTGTCCAAAGGGCCGGAACCGGTTGAGGAAAATAACGCCAATGACGGGGATTCAGGAGATAATAACAGCGGCGATCAATAGATCAAAGCCGGTGGCTAATTTCATCTGTTGGCTAGTAAAGTAAGGAGAGAAACGGCGATGGATAAGCTCTCGCGAAAAGCCAGGCTTTATATCTCTTTAGGGGTAATCGGGGCCATTATCGCCGTGTCCATGTCGGTGATTTTTTACGGGGTCTACCAGGTTTATTATGACCCCGCTTCGCTTTTTCGTAACGACTTCGGGGTTTCCGGCAGGGTGGAGGAACACTTCGAGGAACGGATCATCAATGTGGTGGTTTTGGGCCTGCACAACCGCCAGGAGGACAACACCTTCGGCGACATTTACTATGTCGATACGATCATGGTGGCTTCGATCAACTTCGACCGGGATAGTTTAAGCCTGCTGGCTGTGCCGCGCGACTCCTACGTGGAGATTGCCCACAGCGGTGAAAAAGACCGCCTCCGCCAGTCTTACGAGTACGGCTACGAGCAGGCCGGAAGCAAACCCCACCAGGCCGGGATGCAATACGCCCTCGATACTATTGATCAGTTTTTAGAAGAGATCGAGCTTGACTACTACATCGCCATGGATATCGAGGGGCTGAAGCAGCTGATTGATTCCATGGGCGGGGTTTATTACACGGTGGAAGAAGAGATGGTTGGTTTTACCCCGCAGGAATCTTTAGAGGCCGGTTCGCAGATGTTGGACGGTCAGGGTTATTTAACCTACATGACCTACCGGGAAGAAGATGCCAGGGACGATATCAACCGCATCGAGCGCCAGAAGTCCCTGCTACTGGCCACTTTCGAATATTTCCAGGAGATGGGGCATTTTCGCTACGTAGTTCCCACCTATAACACTTACCGCGAGCATGTGCGTACCAACTTAAACTTCAACCAGGTAGCCGCCCTGACCCTTTTTGCCAGCGAGCGCCTGGAAGCAGACGCCATTAAAAGCTATTCTTTACAGGGAGAATATTTTGCCGGTAGCAAGGAAGGCATTTATTATCTTGACATTGATCCAGAAAACAAGGCTGAAATGATCTATAGACTGACGGGGGGACAGGAAATTGAACAGTAAAGCGAAACTGCCGGCGGGCAGCAGGTGCCTGGTGACCGGGGCGGCCGGTTTTATCGGGTCGCATCTCTCCCGGCGGCTTTTAAGCGACGGCTGCAAGGTAACCGGGGTGGACTGTTTTACCGACTATTACAACCCCGCGATCAAGGAAGCAAATATCAGGGATTTAAGCAAAAACCCTGATTTTGCAATGATCAGGGAAGATTTAAGCGCTGTAGATGACCACTGGCTTAAAGGGATCGATTGGGTTTTTCACCAGGCGGCCCAGGCCGGGGTGCGGGCCAGCTGGGGTAAAGAGTTTGCCCACTATACCGGGCATAATGTGCTTGCCACCCAGCGTTTGCTGGAGTGGGCCCGCAATAAAAAGCTGAAGCGTTTTGTTTATGCTTCTTCCTCGTCGGTCTACGGCGATACGGGCAAGCTGCCCATGCATGAAGAAGACCTGCCCCGGCCTCTTTCACCCTACGGGGTAACCAAGCTGGCCGCGGAACACTTATGCGGCCTTTATCAGCAAAATTTTGGCGTGCCCGTGGTCAGCCTGCGCTATTTTACAGTCTACGGTCCCGCTCAACGCCCGGACATGGCCTTTCACCGCTTTATCCGCGCGATTTTAAACAGCGAGGAAATTGTAATCTACGGAACCGGCGAGCAAACCCGCGACTTCACCTTTGTGGAAGATATTGTGGAGGCCAATATTTTAGCGGCGGTAAACAAAATCCCGGCAGGCCGGGTTTACAACCTTGGCGGGGGCAGCCGCATCTCGGTTAACGGGGTTCTTGAGCTTTTAAAAGAGCTTTCCGGCCGCCCTTTTAAGGTGCGCTATGAACCGGTGCGGGCAGGCGACCCGTCTCATACTTATGCCGATACCACCAGGGCCCGGGAAGAGCTTGGGTTTGCCCCGCGAACAAACTTAAAAGAAGGGCTCGGGAAGATGCTTGAATCATTCCGGCAGTTCGCCTGAGTTTTTATTTCGGGCTTGCCGGGTTTCCTGAAACTGGCTGCGGGTGAAGTAGAGTACTGTGGCTGTCCCCAAAATGGCGAAGATGAAAAAGGTGAGGTTCAGCTGTTCGGGCAAGAGGGCCCGGGTGGAACCGATGATCAGGCCGGCGAGCGAAAAAGAGCTGGCCACCTTGTAGCGGTGGTAGAGGGCCGATAAAAGGCGGGCCAGGCCGAAAAGGCCGATTAAAAAGCCGGTGGAAAAAAAGATCAGTTTTAAAAGCTGCCAGTGGCTTAAAGCATAGATTAATTCGTCGTAAATGTTTAAGATAATCAGCACAGCGCTGCCTGAAACTCCCGGCAGCAGCATGGTGGCACTCGCCAGGGTGCCCCCGACCAGGAAGCGGAAAAGGCCGATTTCTGGCAAAATAGCAAAAGTGCGGGCCGGATCAGCGACGATAAACCAGGTCAGGATAAAACCGGCAATCCCGAGCAGGAAAGGCCAGGCGGTTAAGTTCTGCCGCTCGGGTTTAACAATTACCGAGGGAACCGAACCAAGAAGCATACCGAATAAAAATGAGATGATTATAATCCCGTAGTGTTCGAGCAGGTAATTGATTGTAAATGCGCCGGCGAAAATTCCAGCCCCGACTCCTGCGAAAATGGGCAGGTAAGCTTTAAGTTTTATTGCGGCTAAATCATCGATAAAGCGGCGGTAAAAGCCTAGTATGATGATTACCGTCCCGGCGCTTAAACCGGGCAGAATCATTGATATTCCAATAAAGGCTCCCTGCAGCAGTTTTTTGATCAAAGGCGGCTCCCTGCTTTTAAATCATTAGTTTTCTAGTAAGTATAGTCTTTTCGCCAGAAGCAGGGCCGGTTCCTTTTTTTAAACGGTGTGGTTAATTTAAAAGTAGGGTAATTATTACAGACGCTTTCAAGTTACTCTTTAATTGCTGTAGTATTGTAAGAGAATAGGGAGTTTTGCCGGATTTAATTTCGGCCCAGGAGAGTGATAAATAAAATGAGAGAAGATCTTAAAGTAGTTACTTATGAGCAGGAAATCACCGAAATCGGGGTAATTGCCGATACTCATATCCCGACCAGGGGGCGCAATATTCCCTCCAGGGTGTTTGAGCTTTTTGATGAGGTACAGCTGATTCTTCATGCCGGAGACCTGGTTGATGAAAAAATATTGGTTGAATTACAGGCTCTGGCCCCTGTAGAGGCGGTGGCCGGGAATATGGATTCGGGTGATTTAGGAAGCCGTCTGGGGCGGATCAAGCTGGTCCAGTTAAAGGATCTTTCCATTGGCCTTTTGCACGGCGATTTAAGCGGCAGGCGGATTGACCCCGGGGAAGTTTTAAGCTTATTTGAGCCTTACCAACCGCAGGCGGTAGTGTTCGGTCACCTGCATGAACCGGTTTGCCAAATGCACGGGGAGACTCTTTTCTTTAATCCGGGCTCGGTGATCGATCCGCGCCGCCAGCAGCCCAGCTGCGGGTGCCTGAAAATTATTGACGGGGAAGTCAAGGGGGAAATAGTTTACCTGGATTAGCGAAGGAGGTGGCAAAAATGGGAGAAGGGCAAAAGATAACTTTGCAGGAAAGAATCAAGGAGGAGGCCAAGGAGAACCGGTTACCCTGCGCCAGGGCTTTTCAGATTGCCTCTGAAGTAGGCGTTTCTACAGCGGAAGTGGGAGAAACCTGCAATGAAATGGGTGTGAAAATAGTTAACTGCCAGCTGGGCTGTTTTTAAAAGCAGGCAGGGGTACTTGATCAAGCTTGGCCGGACCGGGTTCTGTAAGGATCCTGAGGGAGTATTATTGAGTAATAAGTTGTAATAAGAAGAAATTAAGTGATAACGTTTAATTATTAGCTCTAAATGAAATGACAGGCCTTATAAGACCTGTCATTTCATTTGCCCCTTGTCTGGCGATAAAGTATGATTATTTATGGTATCATTAGCACTCACTTACTGAGAGTGCTGCTAAAAATTAAAAACGTATAAAGGAGGCAGGTTGCATGAATCTCAAACCATTAACTGACAGGGTTGTTGTCAAAGTTTTAGAAGTCGAAGAGAAAACAGCCAGCGGCATTGTCCTGCCGGACCAGGCCAAAGAGAAACCGCAGGAAGGTGAAGTTGTAGCTGTCGGACCGGGCAAGGTTTTAGACGACGGATCCAGACAGGAAATGGAAGTGAAAGTTGGCGACAAGGTTATTTTCTCCCGTTTCGCCGGAACCGATATTAAGGTAGAAGGTGAAGATTACTTGATTATGCGGCATGATGACATCCTGGCCGTTGAAAGTTAGGCTATTTAAAGTTAAGTCGCAATAAGCTTTAAAAGAATTTTAAAAAAGAGACGCAATCATAAAGAAGGAGGTTTTAAATATGGCAAAACAGATTATTTTTCATGACGAAGCCCGTCGTGCTTTGGAGAGAGGTGTAAACCAGTTAGCCGATACTATTAAAGTCACTCTCGGGCCGAAAGGGCGCAATGTTGTTTTGGATAAGCAGTTTGGTACTCCGCAGATTACCAATGACGGGGTCACCATTGCCCGCGAAATAGAATTGGAAGACTCTTATGAAAATATGGGAGCACAGCTGGTTAAAGAGGTGGCCACCAAGACCAACGATATCGCCGGTGACGGGACCACCACCGCAACTTTGCTGGCTCAGGCTATTATCCGCGACGGTTTAAGAAATATTGCCGCCGGCGCCAACCCGATGATCATGAGGCGCGGCATTGAAAAAGCGGTTGATGTTGCTATCAAGGGATTGGAAAGTATGAGCAACCCGATTGAAACCAAGGACGATATTTCCCAGGTTGCTTCGATTTCCGCCGATGACGAATCGGTTGGCGAGTTAATTGCCGAAGCGATGGAAAAAGTAGGTAAAGACGGCGTAATTACCGTAGAAGAATCGAAAGGTTTTACCACCGACTTAAAAGTAGTTGAAGGAATGCAGTTCGACCGTGGTTACATTTCCCCTTACATGGTTACCGATACTGAAAAGATGGAAGCGGTTCTTGAAGAGCCTTACATTTTGCTGACAGACCGCAAGGTCAGCAATATCCACGATCTGCTGCCGCTGTTGGAAAAAATCGTCCAGCAGGGTAAATCACTGCTTTTAATTGCCGAAGAAGTGGAAGGCGAAGCGCTTGCCACCTTAGTAGTCAACAAGTTGCGCGGTACTTTCACCTGCGTGGCGGTTAAAGCGCCGGGCTTTGGTGATCGCCGTAAGCAAATGCTTGAAGATATCGCGGTTCTAACTGGTGGACAGGTAGTTGCTGAAGATCTGGGAATTGAACTGAAGAACGTAGAAATGGATATGCTCGGAAGAGCCCGCCAGGTCCAGATTACCAAGGATGAAACCGTAGTTGTTGACGGCTACGGCGACTCGGAAGCAATTAAAACCCGCATCAACCAGATCCGCAACCAGATTGAAGAAAGCACCTCTGATTTTGACAAGGAAAAATTGCAGGAACGCCTGGCAAAATTAGCCGGCGGGGTGGCAGTAATTGAAGTTGGCGCTGCCACCGAAACTGAAATGAAAGAGAAAAAAATGCGCATTGAAGACGCTCTTTCTGCCACCCGGGCAGCTGTGGAAGAAGGGATTGTTCCCGGTGGAGGCATCGCTTACCTGGGCGTAATCAAAGACCTGGAAGAAGCGATAAAAGAGCTAAAAGGCGATGAAGCTACCGGTATGCGTATCGTCACCGGTTCGTTGACAGATCCGGTACGGATTATTGCCGATAATTCCGGGGCTGAAGGCACGGTTGTTGCCGAAAAACTGAAATCAATGGAAAAAGGTATCGGTTTCAACGCCCTGACCGGGGAATATGAACAACTAATTCCCGCCGGGATTGTCGATCCGACCAAGGTGGCCCGCTCTGCAATCCAGAATGCGGCCAGTATCTCCGCCCTCTTCCTGACCACTGAAGCAGTGGTTACTGATGCTCCAGAAGAAGATAATAAAGGCGGCGGAGGAGGCGGCATGCCCGGCGGCGGAATGCCCGGCGGCGGAATGCCGATGATGTAAGGATAAGCCTGCCTGCATAAAAAGCAAGTTAAAAAAAGCCCCCCGTTGTTCAAGAACGGGGGGCTTTTTGCGGTGCGCCCGGTATAAGCGCGTTTTTTAAGGGGGTTAGCCTGTCAATAAACTTATTAAACGATTTTTTCCAGGGAAGCGATCGACTGATCGATTAACTCCTGCGGATAATCCACATCTTTGATTTTGCCGGCCAGGTAGTCTTCATAGGCGGTAAGGTCGAAGTGCCCGTGTCCGCTTAAGTTGAACAGAATTGTTTTTTCTTCCCCGGCTTCTTTGCATTCCAGGGCCACATCGATTGCTCCCTTGATCGCATGAGCAGTTTCCGGCGCGGGCAGGATCCCTTCAGTGCGGGCAAAGGTAAGGGCCGCTTCAAAAACTCCTTCCTGTCCGTAAGCCCGGGCTTCGATCAGGCTGTCTTCATAAAGCTGACTGAGCAGCGGTGACTCGCCGTGATAGCGCAGTCCCCCGGCGTGGATCCCCGGCGGCATGAAATCATGACCCAGGGTATACATCATCAAAAGCGGAGTGTACATGGCCACGTCGCCGTAGTCATAGGTGAAAGAGCCCTTGGTCAAAGTAGGACAGGCTTCTGGTTCGACGGCGATAGCCCTCACTTTTTTGTCGTCCCTGAGCATATCGTGCAGGAAGGGGAAACTGATCCCAGAAAAGTTGCTGCCTCCCCCGCAGCAGCCAATTATATAGTCCGGGTAGTCGCCGACCATTTCAAGCTGCTTTTGGCATTCCTGGCCGATGATGGTCTGGTGCAGCATGACGTGGTTAAGGACACTGCCGAGGGAATAATTGGTGTCTTTTCTACCGGCAGCGTCTTCCACCGCTTCGCTGATGGCGATGCCCAGGCTGCCTGGAGAATCGGCATCTTTAGCGAGCAAATTACGGCCGGATTTGGTCATCTCGGTGGGGCTGGCATAGACATCTGCGCCCCATACTTCCATCATCGAACGGCGGTAGGGTTTTTGGTTGTAGCTGACTTTGACCATAAAGACCGAGCATTCCAGGTCGAAGTAATTGCAGGCCAGGGCCAGGGCGCTGCCCCATTGACCGGCGCCGGTTTCGGTAGAAAGCCGTTTGATGCCGGCGGCCTTGTTGTAATAGGCCTGGGCAACAGCAGTATTGGGCTTATGGCTGCCTGCCGGACTGACTCCTTCATGCTTGTAGTAAATCTTGGCCGGGGTACCCAGGGCCTGTTCTAACTTGTAAGCCCTAAAAAGCGGGCTAGGCCGCCACATGCTGTAGATGTCGAGCACTTCATCGGGAATATCGATAAAGCGTTCGCTTGAGACCTCCTGCTCGATCAAAGCCATCGGAAAAATAGCACTTAAGTCGTCCGGGCCGGCCGGCTTTTTGGTAGCCGGGTTTAGCGGCGGTTGAAGCGGGGTGGGCATGTCCGCCTGGATGTTGTACCATTTCCGGGGCATGTCCTTTTCCGGTAAAATAATTTTTCTTTCTTTCATTTTGATAACCTCCCAGTGCTGATTTTTAATTTATAAATAAAAAACTCCCGTCCTGGGACGAGAGTTGTTCGCGGTACCACCCTGGTTACCTGTACTTTTATGATTATACAGGTCGCTTTGTCAGGTGCGGAAACATATTTTCCAGACCTGCTTTCTTTTAACGGCGAAAGATCCGCCCGGGTCTACTCATGCTTAAAGCATTTTTGGCCGGGACCTCCAGGAGCCATTCACCAGGTGTGCCAACGCCGGAATCGCAGCTTCGGAAAATTATTTCCTCCATCCGGTTCTCTTAGTCGGCCCGTTCCGGGCTACTAGTTCCTGTCATCGGTTTAACTTGCTGTCTTTGCTTACAAAGGTTAGCACAGCTTCAGCAAACTGTCAAGCAAAAATATTTATCGAACTTTTTGATATATGCAGGATTATTGTTTATGTTTGTTCATTATCCAAAAACTCAACTATATATTTGCTAAATTGCTCAAAGTCCTCCAACCTGGTATTTGCCCATGATATTTCTCAGCTCTTCTTCAGGTAAAATGATGTTATCTTTCTCTGCCAAACTAAAGCACCTCAATAAATAAAGTGATATAGCAATTAAAATAATACATCACTATACCAGAATTTGCAATTAAATGGGACCATGCCTGGAATTCCGGTAATTTATAAACAAGAAAAGCTTACTTTTCATAGCACGTCTATCTTCGGCATGATTGCAGACTTGTCTGAAAATTACAGTTATAGTTGGTTGTTTTTTGGAGCAGTTACTATTCTTGGGTCAATTTTATATTATTTGAGTTTGTTGTTTTAAATAGCTATTGCTTTTTGCACTACGGCTTTACCGGTCGAAATAGATGTTCTTGCCGGTGGCTGAAATAGGCACCCCAATGGCTACTTCTCCTTCGATCATTTTTTCGCGCAGGGCTACTACCCCGATACGGTACATGAGTCGGTTGTCGGCATTGAACAGGGAGGCAGTTTTGACCGCCGAGCCCATGGCAATGCCAAAATCAACCAGGCGCCAGGAGCAAAGCGGACCTTTGAATTCCGGTCCCTGCCGGAGGTTTTCTTCCATTTCCGCGCAGGTATCAAAACCGCAGGCCCCGCAGTTTAAACCTAAATGGACCGGATCTTTTAAAGAGAGCAAGAGCACGGCATCAGAATTGCGCACGTTTTCCCCGTCCCGGTCAAAGTTGGCTTTGCCGCTTTCTTCTCCGTACTTGATCATCTGATCTGCCAGGCGGGGCAGGTCTTTTTTCTCCACAACTTTTATTTCTAGAAAGTCTTCACCTTTAGCCTTGGGAGCGGTCCTGGCAGCTACAGCCATCATTCCGGCAATGTTTTGCATGAACTGTTCCATCTTTAAAGCACCTCCATTAATTGATTTAGTAGTAGATTTCGCTTTACAAAAAGGCAGTTCCTCTTTAAAGTGATTTATTTTGATCTTTTGGAAGGATTATTTTTTCCGGTGGCGAAAATTATAAATTGTTCATAAGTGAACCGTTGACGAACGGGGTTAGCCTGTTTGCCTGGTCGGTTCCTGCCGGCCGGTATTTTGGGAAGCAACCGCTGTTCCAGGGAAAATGTGGGCAGTGGGAGCACGTCAACGAGGGAAAGTGCGCCTAGGGTTCCGCCGGAAGGCACCGGCAATAAAAAGTTAGAGCAGGTGCTCTGTTCCGGGCCTGGTCCGAGTGGCGCAGGCATCCGCAACAAGAAAAGAATGCTGGTTTTAGGATGCCACACCGGAGGGATAAAAGCCCAGGCGGGTAGGTTTCACTCGATGCCTACCTGTCCGGGCTTTCTACATTATGCCGGGAGGTGATGCTTAAAACTTTTGCAGTTAAAGTTGCAAATTCAGTGATTTTAATTATTTGCTTGTTTTATTTAAGTTGTTGCTTCCCCAATGCACCCATTAATCAGCCAAAGGAGGAGAAGGATGGAAAAGTTATTTAAATTTAAAGAAAACAAGACTGATTTTAAAACCGAGGTAATTGCCGGCGCTACCACTTTTATGACCATGGCTTACATTATTTTTGTCAACCCCGATATTTTAAGCGCCGCCGGGATGGAATTCGGCGCGGTGATGACGGCGACAATTATCGCTGCCGGGGTGACCACCATTTTAATGGGATTATTGACCAATTATCCCTTTGCCCTGGCCAGCGGGATGGGCTTAAATGCCTTTTTTGCCTTTGTAGTCGCCGCCGAGTACGGCTGGCAGGCGGCTTTGGGCGCTGTGTTTATTTCCGGGGTTGTCTTTTTAATTTTAGCGGTGACCGGTGCGGTTACCTACATCGATGCAGCGGTGCCGGGCAGCCTGAAAAACGCCGTGGCTGCCGGGATTGGCCTTTTTATTGCTTTTATCGGCCTGCAGAATGCCGGTATTATTGTTGCTGATGAAGGAACCATGGTAACCCTGGGCGATCTGACGGAAAGCGGGCCTGTTCTTTCTTTGATCGGCCTTTTATTTATTGCCATTTTAATGGCCCTCCGGGTAAAAGGGGCAATTTTGATCGGAATTTTGTTAACCACCGTGGTCAGCTTCATTATCGGCTTGCAGCCGGTTCCCACCGGCCTTGGTGATATTTTTGGCCCGCCGGCCAGTTTGTCGCCGATACTTTTAGAGTTTGATTTAAGGGCTGCCCTGGCCATACCGTTTTTTGTGATTTTCTCGTTTATATTTGTTGACGTGTTTGATACTATGGGCACCCTTTTAGGCACCGGGGCCCGGGCCGGGTTTTTAGACAAAGAAGGACGCTTGCCCAAGGTAAATAAAGCAATGCTGGCCGATGCTGTTGGGACCATGGGCGGGGCCATGATCGGAACCAGTACTGTGACTACTTACATCGAATCGACCGCCGGTATTTCTGAAGGAGGCCGCACCGGCTTTACTTCGATCATTGTCGGGATTTTATTTTTCCTGACCCTCTTTTTGGCCCCGCTTGCCGGGCTGGTGCCCGGTGAGGCCACTGCGCCCGCCCTGGTGGTAGTAGGGGTTTTGATGATGGCTTCTGTGATGCGCATCGATTTTAACGATTTTACCGAAGCGATGCCGGCCTTTTTAACCATAATCTTTATGCCCCTGGCTTACAGTATTGCCGACGGAATTGCCTTTGGTTTTGTTGCTTTCCCCATTGTAAAACTGGTTGCCGGCAGGGGCAAGGAAGTCCACTGGTTGCTTTATCTCCTGGCCATAATCTCCCTGGTCCACTTTTTCTGGGCCTCTTAAGGGAGTAGTATAACGGTAAGAGGTGTTGCCGGTGATTGTGTTCCGAAAATAAGATCTTTTCTAAAAAAGATCAGCTAATGGAGTTGATTGGGATGTCTGATGTTTCTAATGTCAAAGTAGGTATCGTCATGGGCAGCGATTCGGATCTACCGATTATGCGCAAATGCGCCGAAGCCCTGGAGCTTTTTGGGGTCGGTTATGAATTTGTGGTTTCAAGCGCCCACCGCCACCCGGAAAAAACCGCCCGTTACGCCAGGGGAGCGGGCGATGCTGGACTGAAGGTGATTGTTGCCGGTGCCGGAGGGGCGGCGCACCTTCCCGGGGTCCTTGCTTCCATAACCTTGCTGCCGGTGATCGGGGTGCCGATTGCTATTGAGCCTCTGCACGGGGTTGATTCGCTTTATTCAATCGTGCAGATGCCCCAGGGTATTCCGGTGGCCACGGTTGCCGTAAACGGGGCCTATAACGCGGGACTTTTGGCCGTGCAGATTATGGCCCTGGAAGATGATAATTTGCGCAGTAAACTGAACAGCTACCGGCAATCGCTGGCGGCGAAAGTAGAAGAAAAGGACTGCCGCCTGCGGGAGGAAGAAGCGCAGGGCAATCGTTCGGATGAAGGTGATCAGAAGTGATTGAGCGCTACACCGGGCCGGAAATGGGCCGAATCTGGAGTCTGGAAAATCGCTACCGCAAGTTTCTCGCTGTGGAGGTTCTTGCCGCGGAGGCCTGGGCTAAGCTGGGCCTGATCCCGGATCAGGCCGCCGCTAAGATTGCCGCCAATGCTACTTTTGATGTAGGGCGGATCGAGGAGTTGGAAAAAGAAACCAGGCACGATGTAGTCGCTTTTACCCGCTGTGTGGCTGAATCGTTGGGCGAGGAAAGCCGCTATTTTCACTACGGTCTCACCTCTTATGATATTGTGGATACAGCCCTGTCTGTCTTGCTCTGCGAAGCGGCAGGGCTGCTTGATCAGGAAATGGCCCGGCTGGAAGAGGCTTTGATGGTGCAGGCTTTGCAACATAAAAAAACGGCGATGGTCGGGAGGACCCACGGGGTTCATGCCGAACCGACCAGTTTGGGCTTGAAATTTGCCCTCTGGCTGGCCGAAGTGCGGCGCGGCCGCGAACGCTTAAAGCGGGCCAGGGAAATTGTGCGGGTGGGCAAAATTTCCGGTGCCGTCGGCAACTTTGCCCATATCGATCCCTTCATTGAGGAGCATGTCTGTGAAAAATTGGGCCTGGAGCCTGCCCCGGTTTCCACCCAGGTATTGCAGCGCGACCGCCACGGGGAATTTGTGGGAGTTTTGGCTTTAATCGGAGCCACGATGGAAAAAATTGCTTTAGAGGTGCGCAACCTGCAGCGCACTGAAACCAGGGAACTGGAAGAGCCCTTTTACAGTGGTCAAAAAGGCTCTTCGGCAATGCCCCATAAGAAAAACCCGGTTACCTGCGAACAGGTTTGCGGCCTGGCCCGTTTGCTGAGGGGCTATGCCACCACGGCCCTGGAAAATGTGGCCCTGTGGCATGAACGTGATATTTCCCATTCCTCGGTGGAAAGGGTGATCCTGCCGGACAGCACCATTGTTGCCGATCACTTAATTCGGCAGGTGACCCGGGTGATCAGTGAATTAAAAGTTAACCAGCAAAAATTAGAAGAGAATTTAAACTTGACCGGCGGGTTGATTTATTCCCAGCGGGTGCTCTTGGAGCTGGTTGAAAGCGGCCTCTCCCGGGAGGAAGCCTACGATCTGGTACAGCGCCTGGCCCTTCAGTCCTGGGAAGAGGGCATATCTTTTAAAGAGCTGCTGGCCGGGGAAGCTAAGATTATGGAAAGGCTGGGTCAAAAGAAACTGGCAGACTGTTTTGATCCTTCCTATTATCTTCGCCGCATCGATTATATTTACCGCCGCTTAGGGTTGGAATGATTATTTGGCAACCGGTTTTACAGGTGAAGGGTGAAAAAGTAGAGCAGATTGGTTGTAAACCAAGAGTTGGGAGTGAGATAATGTGAATCAAGAATATAGCGGAATAAGCAAAGGCGAGTTTTTATACGAGGGCAAGGCCAAAAAAATCTTTCGTACCAGTGAGCCGACCTATTTTTGGGTTGAATTCAAAGACGATGCCACCGCTTTTGACGGTGAAAAAAAAGACCGCCTGGACGATAAGGGGATTTTGAACAACCGCTTTTCAGAGATCTTTTTTAGCTTTTTGGAAAATCAGGGGATTAGAACCCACTTTGCAAAGAAACTCAGCGAGCGGGAGATGCTGGTAGAGGCTTTGGAAATTATCCCGGTGGAAGTGATTGTGCGCAATATTGCCACCGGCAGTATGTCCAAACGCCTGGGAATTCCGGAAAAAACTCCCCTTAAAAAAACAGTTCTGGAATTTTCCTTAAAAGACGATGAACTCCATGATCCGATGATCAATCATTATCACATCTATGCCCTGGAGCTGGCTAAACCGGAAGAAATGGCTGAGATTGAAAAAACTGCCCTGAAAATAAATCAGTTGCTGGGGCCGTACTTAAAGAAAAAAGGGTTGATCCTGGTTGATTTTAAACTGGAATTCGGGAGACATGGCAGCGAAATTTTGCTGGGAGATGAAATTACCCCCGATACCTGCCGCTTCTGGGACGCTGAAAGCGGGGAAAAGTTGGACAAGGACCGCTTCCGCCAGGATATGGGCGGAGTGATTGATGCCTACCGTGAGGTTTTATCCCGCCTGGAAGGAGGAGAAGATCCTGCTGTGGAAGGCTAAACTGGAAGTAACTTTAAAAAAAGAAGTCCATGATCCCCAGGGCAGTGCGGTGGAAAATTCCCTGCGCTCGCTTGGCTATGAGGAAGTGCAGCGGGTAAGGGTCGGCAAATTTTTAGAAGTAGAGCTGGAGGCACCCGATCAAAATGAGGCGGTCAGGCTGGTAGAAGAGATGTCCAGGCGTCTACTGGCCAATCCAGTCATTGAAGATTACAGCTACACTTTAGAGGAGGTCCTCCGCCAATGAAGTGGGGGGTAGTTGTTTTCCCGGCTGCAAACTGTGACCTGGATGCTTACCACCTGCTCCGGGATGTGCTCGGAGAAGAGGTGGAGTATATCCGTCATGATGCTACCTCACTTGCCGGTTTTGACCAGATTATTTTACCCGGCGGGTTCACCTACGGAGATTATCTGCGTCCCGGGGCGATTGCCGCGCGCAGCCCGGTGATGGGGGCGGTGGTTGATTTTGCCGCTTCCGGCGGACCGGTGCTTGGTATCTGCAACGGGTTCCAGGTACTCACTGAAGCCGGACTTTTGCCCGGGGCCCTTTACCGCAACAACCACCTGCAGTTTCGCTGTATTGAAACCTGCGTGCGGATTGAAAACTCTTCTTTGCCCTTTACCGCCGCTGCAAAAATAGGGGATCTTTTAAAAATGCCGGTGGCCCACGGGGATGGCAATTATTACCTGCCTGAAGATAAGCGAAAAGAACTTGAGGAAAATGGGCAGATCGTCTTTCGCTACTGCGACGTGGCAGGAAATATTGTCCGGGAAGCAAATCCGAACGGTTCGGTGGACAATATTGCCGGCGTCTGCAACCGGGCCGGTAACGTTCTCGGGCTAATGCCCCACCCGGAGAGGGCCGGGGAAAAAATACTCGGTTCTAAAGACGGGCTGGTGGTTTTTAACTCGTTGCTCCAGTTTTACGGTGGCCGGGAGGTGCGCGGTGGTGCCTGATCAAAATGAAATCCGGCGCAAGCTGGGTTTGAGCGACAGTGAATATGAGCTGATTAAAGAGCACCTGCAAAGGGAGCCCAATATAACCGAGCTTAATATGTACAGCGTGATGTGGTCAGAGCACTGCAGTTACAAGCATTCGCGTTCTTCTTTGCAGCTTTTTCCCACCGCAGGCCCGCGGGTGGTGCAGGGACCCGGCGAGAATGCCGGGGTGATCGATATCGGCGACGGTTATGCGGCCGTGTTCAAGATTGAGAGCCACAACCACCCTTCGGCGATTGAACCCTACCAGGGAGCGGCCACCGGGGTGGGCGGCATCCTGCGCGATATTTTTACCATGGGTGCGCGACCGGTGGCATTTTTAAATTCCCTGCGCTTCGGTGAATTAAAGAGCGCCTCCTGCCGCTACTTATTCGACGGGGTGGTGGCCGGCATCGGGGGTTACGGCAACTGCGTAGGAGTGCCCACGGTGGCCGGTGAAATATATTTTGAGCCCTGCTACGAGAAAAACCCCCTGGTTAATGCCATGTGTGTCGGGGTTATGCCGCTAGAGCGCCTGGTTTTGGGTAAAGCTGGCGGTGAAGGGAACCTGGTTGTTTTAGCCGGGGCTAAAACCGGAAGAGACGGGATCGGCGGAGTCACTTTTGCCTCGGAAGAATTAAGCAGCGATTCAGAGGAAGACCGCCCCGCCGTACAGGTGGGTGATCCTTTCTTAGGGAAACTTTTAATCGAGGCCACCCTGGAGGCGGTCGAAAACGGGCTGGTTACCGGGGTGCAGGATTTAGGCGGTGCAGGGTTGACCTGTGCTTTGACTGAAACCGCTTCCCGGGCCGGTTCCGGGATTGAAATAGAACTGGACAGGGTGCCCCTGCGGGAAGCGGGGATGCCGGCAGCGGAAATCCTGATTTCTGAGTCGCAGGAAAGAATGCTTTTTATCGTCGAGCCGGAAAAATTGGACCGCTTGAAGGAAGTTTTCAGGCGCTGGGAGTTAGAGTTAGCGGTCCTGGGCCAGGTGACAAAGGGCGGAGAAGTGGTGGCGCGCCACGGTGGCGAAATTGTGGCCACTGTACCGGCAGAAAGTATTGCCGGGGGAGCACCCTGTTATTATCCGCAGAGCAGGGAACCAGCCTATTACAAAGAGCTGAGTACTTTTGATCCGCTTGCCCTGCCGCCGCTTGAAGATTATCGCCGGGCCCTCCTTGATTTACTCTGTTCTTACGATTTGGCCTCAAAGGAATGGGTCTGGCGGCGCTATGATCACATGGTGCGCACTTCTACCGTGCAGGGTCCCGGCGGCGACGCTGCCGTGATCAGGGTACGCGAAACCGGACGGGCCCTGGCCATGAGCGTGGACGGAAACGGTCGCTACTGCTACCTTGATCCCTATCGGGGCGGGATGCTGGCGGTATGTGAAGCGACCCGCAATTTAAGCTGCTGCGGCGCCGAACCGGTAGGGATTACCGACTGCTTGAATTTCGGCAACCCTGAAAAACCGGAAATGTTCTGGCAGTTCCAGGAAGCGGTCAAGGGGATGGCTGCAGCCTGCCAGGCTATGGATGTGCCGGTAGTTGGCGGTAATGTCAGTTTTTATAACGAAGTGGAAGGAGAAGCTATTTATCCAACCCCGGTAGTGGGGGCGGTCGGTTTGCTGGAAAGCCCTGAGCAGCAGGGAGGGATTGCCTTTAAAGACGAAGGCGATTTGATCCTGCTGCTGGGGAGTAGTGATGTTTCCTTAGGAGGCAGTCAGCTGCTTAAAAGTTGTTACGGGAAAGTGGCCGGCAGTCCGGCTGCAGTTGATCTGGACCTGGAAAAGAGGGTGCAGGATTTAACCCGCCGGTTGGTGAGAGAAAGGCTGGTTGAATCGGCCCATGATCTTTCAGAAGGCGGCCTGGCGGTGGCTTTAGCCGAAAGCTGCCTGCAGGGAAATATGGGAGCGGTTATTGAACTGCATCATTCCAACCACGGGGCAGCCCTGGCGCTTTTTGGCGAAGGGCCTTCCCGGTTACTGGTATCTGTAAAGCCGGAACAGCAGGAGAAAACAGCTGCGCTGGCTGAAAAAGCCGGGGTTACTTTAGTTAAGCTGGGGACTGCCGGCGGAGAAGTTTTAGAGATCGATTCCGGCAGCGGGCTGCTTGTTTCGCTACACCTATATGATATGAAACAGGCCTTTGAGGAGGTTTTTGAATGGATTATGGAGTAAAAATTGGGCGCAAACTGGAGGAAGCCTGCGGGGTTTGCGGCGGATTTGCCGTCGATCAGCCTTTGGCTTTTTTAACCTGTTTTGCCCTTTACGCTTTGCAGCACCGCGGGCAGGAAAGCGCGGGCATCACTGCCGGGCCAGGTGAAGGACGCAAGCTTTGGGTAAAGCGGGGCATGGGCCTGGTGTCCGATGTTTTTCCCGAAACAGCCGATTTAAAAGGAATTTTGGGCAGGCTGGCAGTCGGCCATGTGCGCTATTCCTACGGGGAAGGGGGCAAAAACCCGGAAAACAGCCAGCCTTTAAGGCTGCGCTACCGTTACGGGGAACTGGCCATCGCCCATAACGGCAACATTCTTAATTCCCGGGAACTGCGCGAGGAGCTGGAGGCCCAGGGGGCAATTTTTCAGACCGACACCGACAGTGAACTTTTGGCCCATATGGTGGCCCGCCAGGGCAGCAGTTCTTTAGAGGAAGCTTTGCTGGAAGTGGTGCCCCGCTTAAAAGGTGCTTATGCTTTTGTCCTTACCGACGGACATAAGGTGATTGGTTTGCGCGATGGCTACGGGATCAGGCCCCTATCGCTGGCCTCGCTTGCCGGTGACGGTTACTTCCTGGCTTCTGAAACCTGTGCTTTCGATACAATCGGGGCCTCATTCATCCGCGACCTCGAACCGGGCGAAATGGTGGTTTTGGATGAAGAGGGTATGCACAGCTACCGGGTCATTGAAAACCCCTGCTCCAAGTTGTGCCTGTTTGAATATATCTATTTTGCCCGTCCCGACAGCAACCTGCAGGGGAAAAATGTGCATCTGGTCCGCCGGGAACTGGGCCGGCAGTTAGCCCGCGAGCACCCGGCAGAGGCCGATATTGTTTCCGGCGTGCCCGATTCAAGCATAGCCGCCGCCTCCGGTTTTGCCGAGGAAGCGGGGCTGCCCTACGAGATGGCCCTGGTTAAAAACCGCTACATCGGGCGCACTTTTATCAAACCTACCCAGAAAATGCGCGAAGAAGGGGTGGACATCAAGCTTAACCCGGTCAGAAAAATTGTCGAGGGTAAAAGAGTGGTTTTAATTGACGATTCAATCGTGCGCGGCACCACCAGTGTCAGGCTGATCAAGATCATGCGCCGGGCCGGGGCCAAAGAAGTGCATTTAAGGATCGGGTCTCCCCCGGTTAAAGGTTCCTGTTATTACGGAATCGATATCCCCGATCCCGGTGAGCTTATTGCCTACAATCACCGGCCCGAAGAAATCCCGGAAATAATCGAGGCCGATTCGGTCGGTTACCTGGGCATGGAAAGAGCGATCGAGGCAGTAAGTTTGCCCGCAGATGAACTCTGCCGGGCCTGTTTCACCGGAAATTATCCGGTTCTTTAAAGGTTTGGGGGTAGCCCGCCGGGCTTAATTTATGGTATAAAATATAGGACGTGGTTTTAAATTATGTTTTGCACTTATTTTACATCCAGTAAACCCAAACAAGGAACCGAAATCAAGGAGGTAGTAGAAGGATGGAAATTTTACTTTACGTTGCACCGCTCTGTGGCCTGGCTGCTTTGATTTTTGCCATGATCCTTTGGGGCAGGTTGAGCAAGCTTGAAGCCGGTAGCGACACAATGAGAGATATTGCCACTGCGATCCAGGAAGGAGCCATGGCTTTCCTGAGGCGCGAGTATACTTACCTGGTAGCATTTGTGATCGTTTTGGCAGTTATTTTAGCCCTGGTTATAAACGCGCTAACCGCGGTAAGTTTTATAGTCGGAGCGCTGCTTTCCGGCACGGCCGGACTTGTAGGCATGCGGGTAGCTACCATCGCTAACGTGCGCACCGCTCACGCCGCCCGCACCGGGATTAACCCGGCTCTAAGGGCCGCTTTTTCCAGTGGAACGGTTATGGGCATGATGGTAGCCGGGCTGGGCCTTTTAGGTCTTGGCGTTCTTTATATGCTCATCCGCGATCCCGATATTGTTAACGGTTATGCTTTAGGGGCGAGTTCGATTGCCCTGTTTGCCCGTGTCGGCGGCGGGATCTATACCAAGGCGGCCGATGTGGGCGCCGATCTGGTCGGCAAAGTGGAAGCGGGTATTCCTGAAGACGACCCCCGCAACGCCGGGGTGATTGCCGATAACGTTGGCGATAATGTCGGCGATGTGGCCGGTATGGGCGCCGACCTTTTCGAATCTTATGTGGGGTCGATGATTGCTTCCATGACTCTGGGCATAGTGCTTTTCGGTTTTGGCGGAACCCTGCTGCCGCTGCTGGTAGCCTCGGTGGGGATCCTGGCCTCGATAATTGCCTTTTTCTTCGTCCGGGCCAGGGAGGGTGCGCGTTTGGGCACTGTCCTGGAACGGGGCATTTGGGGCAGCGCGATCATTGTTTTGGCAGCTGCCTTTTTCCTGGTCCAATACTTTGTCGATCAGGGGGTATTTTCTGATTTCGGACCGTTTTTCGCCGTGGTGGCCGGTTTGCTGGCCGGGGTCATTATCGGCCGGTTGACTGAATACTACACTTCGGATCATTTCAAGCCGGTGCAAGATATTGCCCGCGCTTCCCTGACCGGGACCGCCACCAACATTATCAGCGGTTTGTCGGTAGGGATGAAAAGTACTGTTCTGCCGATCCTCACTATTGTGGCGGCTATTTTAGTTTCTTATTATGTAGCCGGGGTTTACGGTATTGCCATTTCGGCTGTCGGGATGCTTTCGACTGTCGGGATGACCGTGGCGGTTGATGCTTACGGACCGGTTGCCGACAATGCCGGCGGGATTGCTGAGATGGCCGAGCTGGAACCGCAAGTACGGGAGATTACCGACGAGCTGGATTCACTGGGCAACACTACAGCGGCAATCGGCAAAGGTTTTGCCATCGGTTCGGCAGCGCTGACGGCCCTGGCTCTTTTTACCGCTTATGCTACTGTAGCAGGGCTTGAAGTAATTGATATTACCAGCCCGCAGGTTATCGCCGGGCTTTTGATCGGCGGAGGGCTTACCTATTTCTTCACCTCCAGGACCATGGAAGCGGTCGGTAATGCCGCCTTTTCCTTGATTGAAGAAATCCGCCGCCAGTTCAAAGAGATCACCGGGTTGATGGAAGGAGAGGCCAAGCCGGAATATGCCAGGTGTGTTGATATCAGCACCAGGGCCGCCCTGCGGGAAATGATTGTGCCCGGTCTGATG
Source organism: Bacillota bacterium (assembly GCA_046483445.1). GTDB lineage: Bacteria > Bacillota > Dethiobacteria > DTU022 > DTU022 > B1SED10-74M. The sequence continues at coordinate 36,573 of JAWODD010000020.1, forward strand.
GCCGTGGTAGTGCCTTTGGCTGTCGGTCTCTTGCCGTTTCTCGGTAAAGCAGCCTTAGGTGGTTTGCTGGCCGGGGCCCTGGTAACCGGGGTTTTGCAGGCAATCAATATGGCCAATGCCGGCGGGGCCTGGGACAATGCCAAGAAATATATCGAAGCGGGCAATCACGGCGGCAAGGGCAGTGAAGCCCACAAAGCCGCGGTAGTCGGCGATACCGTCGGCGACCCTTTTAAAGATACAGCCGGGCCCAGCTTGAATATTTTGATCAAGCTGATGAGTATAGTGGCCCTGGTTTTCGCCCCGCTGTTCTTCTAAGCTAAGATTAAAAAACCCGGCTTTGGCCGGGTTTTTTTTATAAAACAACGGAAAACGAGGTGTTTAGAAAGCCGGCCAGGCAAACTCAGTCCTTTAAAGAAACCTGCTTTTGTTAAGGCAATTACTTATTTTTATCCAGGTTGATCCCGGGTCAGTTCAACTGCCAATGTCCTGTAAACAGGACATGAACTGTGATTTGTAGAATCACTCTAGAGCGAAAAGCTAGATAAGCGGGGTTTTCCTGGCCGGGTGACCATTAATAATCCATAAACTTAAAAATTAGGTACCCCTGCTTTTACAAAGATGATCTGAGGTTGTATTTTTTAAAGGAGGCCGGGATGATGAATGAAGAAATGGATTACCGCAAATCCGGGGTCGATATTGATGCCGGTGAGGAAGCGGTGGAACGGATCAAAAATTTGGCCGATTCTACGGCCAGGCCGGAAGTTTTGAGGGGCCTGGGCGGCTTTGCAGGCCTTTTTGCTCCCGATTTCAAAAACCTTAAGGAACCGCTGCTGGTTTCAGGTTGCGACGGGGTTGGAACCAAGCTAAAGGTGGCTTTTGCCGCTGAAAAACATGACACCGTGGGCATCGACTGCGTGGCCATGTGTGTAAACGATCTTCTGGTCCAGGGAGCGGAACCGTTATTTTTCCTTGATTACCTGGCCCTGGGCAAACTGGTGCCCAGGCAGGTGCAGGAGATTGTGACCGGTCTCGCTGAAGGCTGTCGCCAGGCCGGTTGCGCTTTGCTCGGTGGGGAAACGGCGGAAATGCCCGGATTTTACGCTCCCGGCGAGTACGACCTGGCCGGTTT
>JAWODD010000033.1:0-59419 GCA_046483445.1 Bacillota bacterium
GCTAACGAAGAGCGAGAACGCATCGGAGTGGAGAACAAACGACTGGTCACGCAACGGTACCACCCCGATGCCGTCGTACCGCAGTTTCGAAAGGTATACGACAAAGTTCGGCACGAATGAGTATATTATCGTACCAGCGCCCGTCGCTACGAGACGATATATGAATGATATTAACCCCGGTGGTCGAACAATGCCATAAAAGTGCTCAGTTACTCTTGATGTTAAATATTCTTTAAGGTCTCAGTCGAAATGTTGGTTCGGTTCAATGCGTTGAGATTTTAACGCTTGCCTGTTAAGGCAAATAAAAAAACAGGGTAAAATAAATCCTGTTTTTTATTTTAATTTGCTTAAAAAAATTTTAACATTTTTACTCTAAATGATCAACCTAAAATTTAAATTTTATTTAAAATTAACTTAACAGCAACTTCAGGCACTGGTTATTTAGTCGAATATTTCAGCAACCTCAGTTATCCATGCCAGTATTAGGAAATTGCCGGGCAAAATAAACAGCAAATATGCTGCCATTTGTCCATGCTAAGTAACCGTATTCCTGTAAATGCAAATTACAGGGGGGGACAAACCCCTTTTCCCGGGCAATATTGGGCCCCGGAAATTTAAAGAGCTGGCAAATAAGAGGCTATTTCACAACAAGCTGATCTAATTAGAGACGGTTTGCCAGGAGGATTGTTTTGAATATAATAAAGATAGCGATATGTGCAAGGCTTTTTTAAATCCTGACTGCGCAAAAAGGAGCTTAACAGATGTTCACTTACAAAAATATCCAGCCGTTTGGCCTGTTAGTCGGCATTATGTTGATGGTAGTCGGCCTGGTTTTCTTATTTGTTCCCGACCGCATCGCTGAATTCCTGGCAATCTTTGTGGGAGCGATAATCAGCGTCTTTGGCATTTTTCGGATCATTGCCGTTGCCGCAAAATGGCACACTATTGCCCAGCGGAGCATTGGGCTAGCTGTTGGCGTGATTATCTTATTGATCGGTCTTTTTATGCTTTTTAACCCGGATGTAACGATTACTCTAACCGGGGCCATTATCGGGTTAATTGCGATCATGCTCGGAATAGACCGCCTGATCATCGCCTACAAGCTTAAACAAACAACAAATATAACCCCCACTGTCATATCCGGATTAATCCACTTAGCCTTTGGGGTGGGGATGCTTTATTCTGCAATCGCTGTTTTTGCCGTAATTATAGTACTCATTGGCATATATTTATTGGTTTCCGGGGTGATGTTCACCCTGTCTGCGCTTTTTTTCAGGGATTTCTGATCAGGAGGGTCTTCCAGTAAAATTTTCATGCCAAATTTAATAACTTTAATAGGAAATACTTAAATTTTGTCGAATATGATTATGTCAGTCTTAGATGAAAAAATGCTGATGGTATCAATAACGATAATAATAAATTAAGGGAGGTTTAGCTTATGCCAGCTACAGTTATTTCAGGCAAGGAAGTAGCCGCAGAAATTAGGGCAGAGTTAAAGCAAAAGGTTGAAGAATTGAACAAGAAGGATATCCACCCGGGCCTGGGGGTTATCCTGGTAGGGGAAGATCCCGCATCGGTATCGTACGTAACCAGCAAGGCAAAAGGTTGCGAAGAAATCGGCATCTATGAAGAAACTATCCGCAAACCTGCCGACATCTCAGAAAAAGAAGTTCTCGATTTAATCGAACAGATGAACAATGATAAGAAGTTTAGCGGGATTCTTGTCCAGCTACCACTTCCCGATCACATTGATGAAGAAAAAATAGTCAATGCTATCGCCCCGGAAAAAGATGTTGACGGATTTCATCCTGTCAACCAGGGCCTGCTGTTAAGGGGCGAAAAATGCCCGCTGCCCTGCACCGCACACGGGGCTCAGCAAATGTTGCTCCGCTCCGGGAACGATCCCGCCGGCAAACATGTGGTAATCTGCGGCAGAAGCAATATTGTTGGGAAACCATTGGCCGCAATGCTGATGCAAAAAGCAAAGGGCGCCAATTCCACAGTTACCGTGGTCCATACCAGGACTAAGAACCCTGAAAATTTCACCAAGCAGGCCGATATCCTGGTCGCGGCCATGGGCAAACCCCGGGCAATTACCGCCGACATGGTCAAGGAAGGCACAGTGGTAATTGATGTGGGCGTCAACCGGATCGAAGACTCAACCAAGAAAAAAGGCTTCCGCCTGGTCGGAGATGTCGATTATGAACCAGTCGCGGAAAAAGCTTCCTACATCACCCCCGTCCCCGGCGGCGTCGGCCCGATGACAGTAACCATGCTGCTTTATAACACCGTAGAAGCAGCCGAGCTGATTAACCAATAAAAGCTCACAGGGATTCAGGGATTGGCCTATTAAGGCTAAAGGATTCGAATAGAAGGTGAAAAAGCAATTTTCACCTTCTATTCTTTTAAAAGCTACTCTTTAGTGATCCCAACCAGACTCCTAAATTGTTATCCCCGCTTATACCCCTTCGTTTATCCAAAACAAGTTTTAGGCCTCAGCTCTCAGTCAAAGTCATTTCCCAAAATTGTTTATGCCCGTTTACAATCAGAAAACCTAAATCAGTGCGGGCCGGCAAAATATTTGTTACAATAAATTTGTTACGATAGCATAAGCGGAGGTGTTTTAAATGGCCATTGTTGAGGTATCCATTGTGCCTCTGGGTACAGGGACTACCAGCTTAAGCCCCTATGTGGCCGCCTGTGAAAAAGAGCTAAGGGAAAACAGCGGGGATTTAAAGTATGAGCTGACCCCGATGGGCACCATTATCGAAGGTGACCTCGACGAAATCTTAAAGTTAGTGCGGCGCTTGCATGAAGTTCCTTTTAATAGCGGCGCGGAAAGGGTCAGCACCAGCATAAAGATTGATGACAGGCGGGATAAGCCAGGCTCTATGAAGCAAAAAATCAAATCGGTGGAAGACAACCTAAAATAGGTTTTTTCAAAATATGAAAGAGAAGCAGAGGAAATAATTTACTACAAAGCAAGCAACGAAATCGTGGTTGCCACGCCAGAGCTCGACCGGGTTGGTTAAATTATCGATACAGCTGTTTTCACCGGGGCAAACAAGGTCAACCAGATCAACTTCGATTTGGAAGATCCCCAGGAACTTAAAATGCAGGCCTTCAAGGTAGTTACCGAACAGGCTGCCCAAAAAGCGGAAGCGATTGTCGAAAGCGCGGATAAATCCATAGTCGATGGCTTGATTGATTAAATATTAACCTGTATTCTATTGTCAATTTCTTTTGTGAAAAAGATATTCTTTAAAAAAATGATGGTTTTTAATGAAGAAATAAGGTATTATTTTACCGAAAGGTTCTTTAAATTAATGCTAAAAGCCCTGGGTTTTATGTACTGGTGCATATGGTTATGGTTTTTTATCATCACTGTAAGTAAAAAGGAGTCCCTATCTCAATGAAGATATTAGTTTTTGCATTTATGCTTATATTTTTAATCACTGCCGGATCAGCTACATCTAACTCCATGACAGAAGATACTAAACTCGACAAAGAAGCCCTGGACTCCTATATCGAAGGTGAAATGAAAATATCGCGAATTCCGGGGCTGGCCCTGGGTGTAATTAAAAACGGTGAAATTGCTTATTTACAGGGTTACGGCAGTGCGGGCGACAGCCAACCGGTCAGCCCTGAAACCCCTTTTATTATCGGTTCTTTAAGTAAATCATTCACCGCCTTAGCCGCAATGCAGCTTGCAGAAGCAGGCAAACTGGACCTGGACGACCCCGTAAAAAAATATTTGCCCTGGTTTACCATGCAGGGAGAGTACGATCCGGGTGAAATTACCGTCCGCCATTTGCTTGTGCAAACCAGCGGCATTCCCAATATGGCAGGAGTTAACACAATGGCTGAAGGCAGCGATTTAAGCCTGGAGCAGGAAGTTAAAAGGCTAAGCGAAGAATCTTTAGAAAACAGCCCGGGCGCAGTTTTTGCCTATTCAAATGCCAATTACCTGATCCTGGGCTTAATCATCGATGAAATAACTAAAGAAGGTTACTCTGAATATATGCGCAACAATATATTCCAGCCACTGGAGATGAATAACAGCTACCTTACTAAAGACGAAGGAGAAAATGCCAGTATGGCAAAAGGCCACGTAAGATGGTTCGGTTTTCCCTTCCCTGTCGATGTGCAGTACCTCGACAATTCTCTCCCCGCCGGTTTTATCATTTCAAGCGTGAAAGATATGAGCAATTATCTTTTAATGCATCTAAACCAGGGAACTTTTAATGAAAAGGAAATCCTTTCCAGCGAAGGAATTAGCGAACTGCATACTCCGAGCAACGCCGCCGGCTCTCCCATAGATTACGCCATGGGGTTAATAGTCAAATCTAGCAACGACTTCACCCTGGTTCACCATGACGGGTCGAACCAGGGTTTTAATTCAGCCATGGCCTTTTCCCCAGATGAAAAATGGGGCGTGGTGGTGCTCACCAATACCAGCGGCCAGATCGAACTGCCGGCCAATTCCATCGCCCTTGACGTGGCAAACCTGTTGAGGGGTGAGGAAACAGAAGGAATTTCCCGAATACCTGTAGTTTTGCAATTCGCCCTGATCCTGGTACTCCTGGTTATGCTGATCCTGGCAGTGCGTTCGTTAATCCTCCTGCCGCGCAGGTGGGCGGTAAAACTAAAAGAAGATAAACCAAAGGGCTTGCTCAATATTTCAACCCGGGTAGTCCTGCCGGTGGCTTTAGAACTGCTGGTGCCCTTCCTGGTATTTTACTACATACCGGCAGGTGCAGGCTTTCCCGTATGGCAACTTTATATGCTATTTCACCCGGGAATGGTTTACGGGTTGTTCATGATCTCCATCCTGCTTTTGGGCAAAGCACTGTGGCGCAGTTACCTGGCAGTCAAGCTGTTTTCAACTGCAAAAGGATAATCAGTTCCAGCTAACGGCATTTAATTATTAACAAAGGATACTTTAATGGTTAGTAAAGCCTTTAAACACAGTGGTAATCAGTAGTTGCCAAAACCAGAATGGTTTAATCCTTCAACTTCACGCATATAAGTGTCGCCGGGCAGGTTTGCTTCGGCCTGCTCATAGCTTTCCCATTCGATTATCTCATCCTCCAGGCCCATTAATAAAACCACCGGGCCGGTAAAATCATTTAAACCCCGGTCGCAGTATGTACCGAACAAAAACAGGCCGTAAGCCCTTTCCGGGTTATCCGCAACCAAGCGGCAGGCCGTGATGCCGCCCAGGGAAGGGCCGCCGATCCAGGCTTGCTCTAGATTTTGCTCGTCCATCACTCTGCCGGCAGCGTCAATATTCAAGATGGCGAAATTAAAAGGCGCCTTGACTATATAGATATGCTTTTCTAGTTCAGCTAAATTGTTGATCGGAACCGGGTTTGCTGATAGAATTTAAGCATTGAATAAAATAAGAAACCAATGCCAGCTAACGAAACTTAAGAAGGCAAACTTTTTGCCTTACTGTTTTATTAACTATGATCACACACTTTTGAAGCGAGGGATAAACCGTGAGTATAAAAAAAATAGGGCTTGTCGCCCTGGTTGTAGTAATCACCAACGCCCTGACATTCTTTGTAGCGACAAATATTATCGAAACTGAAGAAACTTACCCGGCGAATGAAATCAATGAAGATCTCCGGGTGTTCCAAGAAATCATCTCCATACTGGAAGCTGAGCACCTTGAAGAGGTTGATCGACAGGAGCTCTTGGAGGGAGGCTATCAAGGTATTTTAGACAATCTCGACGATCCGCAAGCCAGTTACTTAACCCCTGAGGAATATGAAAACTTAATGGTAGAAACTGAAGGAACTTATGGCGGGGTGGGCATCGAAGTGACCATGGAAGACGACTACGTAACCATAATATCCCCAATTTCAGGCGGCCCGGCCAAAGAAGTGGGCTTAAGCGCAAACGACCGCATCCTTTCAGTGGACGGGGAAAACTTAGTCGGCGAAAGTTTAAATAAAGCAGTCGAACTGATGAGAGGCAAGCCGGGAACCGAACTGGAACTGGAAGTAGAACGACCGGGAGTAGAAGATACCCTCGAGTTCGAAGTTACCAGGGAACAGATCGAACTTGACACCGTTGAATTTGAAATGCTGGAAGCGGGTATCGGTTATATTGAACTGTCCAATTTCGCCGACACCTCCGCAGAAGAATTCGAGGAGGCCTTGAGTAAACTTGAAGAAGATGGCATGGAAGCACTGCTGATCGATTTAAGGAATAACCCCGGGGGAATTTTAAATGCAGCGGTTGAAATTGCCGAAATGTTAATGCCGGAAGGGCCGGTAACCCATGTAATCAGCCAGGACCAAAAAATTAAAACTTATGAATCGGGAACCGAGGGACTTGATATCCCCATGGCAGTCCTGGTCAATGAAACAAGCAGCAGCGCTTCGGAAGTTTTAGCCGGAGCCCTGCAGGACACTGATACGGCTACTATAATAGGCACCAGTACTTATGGCAAAGCTTCGGTGCAAAACGTAAGGGCCCTGAGCAACGAGGGCGCTTTGCGATATACGGTGGCCCAATATGAAACCCCCGACGGAAGGGTAATCCATGAAGAAGGGCTGGATCCCGATCTGGAAGTCGACCCTCCCGAAGCGGCTGAACTGGCGATGATGCCAATCAGTACCGAAATGGCTGAAGGAGATGAGGGTGAAGAAGTTGAAACCCTCCAGAAAATATTAAAAGAATTTGGTTACTATGAAGCTGCAGTAACCGGTAATTTCGACAGTGCAACGGCAAGCGCCCTTGAAGAATTTCAAGAAGCGCTTGAAATCCCCGCAACCGGTGAAATGAGCGATATGACTGTCAGGAGGATGCATGAAGAAATTGAAAAACTTATAGAAGAAAATGACCGGCAGCTGGAGCGAGCCCTTGAGTTGCTTGAAAATGAACTTGAATGATTATAAAGGGAAAAATAGAGGCAGGTTAAAAGGAGCTAAGGTAATGCCTGAAAACTTCGGGTTCCATCTGCCCACCAGAATTGAATATGCAGCAGGACTGATCGAAGAATCCGGCAAGCAGATCAGCCAGTTAACTAAAGGCAGGGAAGTTTTAGTAGTGACCGACCGCGGTGTCAAGGAAACCGGCATCTGTGACCGGATCATTAATTCTTTGCATAAAGAAGGTTTTAGTGCCACCGTTTTTGAGCAGGTTGAACCCAACCCCAAAGATAAAGACTGTGAAAAAGGAAGCGAAATGGCAAGACAGCTGGGTGCGGATCTCATTGTTGCCGTCGGGGGAGGCTCGGTTATCGATTCAGCCAAAGCTATTGCTCTTCTGCAAACCCGGCAAGGCCCGCTTTCCTCCCATGCAGGAGCGAATAAAATTACCGGTGCAATAACGCCACTTGCTGCTGTACCGACCACTGCCGGAACCGGTTCGGAAGTTACCCGTTCGGCAGTAATCACCGATACCAAAAGAAAAATAAAAATGACCATAAAAGATGTTGCGCTGGCCCCCAAACTGGCCCTGGTCGACCCCGAAACCACTTACTCGCTTCCAGCGGGGTTAACCGCCTCCACGGGGATGGACGCCCTGGTCCATGCCATAGAAGCCTATACTTGCAGGCAGGCCAACCCTCTATCGGACGCGCTGGCCCTGGCAGCGATCGAAAAGATCTACCCGGCTTTGCCGGTCGCCGTCCGGGACGGCAGTAACAAGTTAGCCCGCAATGACTTGATGAGCGGCTCCTTAATGGCCGGGCTGGCTTTCTCCCATGCCGATGTGGGAGCGGTCCACTGTATGGCCGAAGCAATAGGCAGCCTTTATGATACTCCGCATGGGGTGGCTAACTCGATGTTTTTACCGGTTGTTACCGCTTTTAATGCCCGCTTCGACCCGGAGCGCCATGCCCGGGTTGCTTCAATTTGCGGGCTGGCAGTAAACAACCTTACTGCTGAAAAAAAAGCCCTGCTCCTGGTGGAAAAACTCAAGCAGCTGTCTGCAGAAATCAACATTCCTGAATTCGCCAGCCTCAGCCAGGCCAATCCGGCAGATTTTGAGTACCTGGCAGAAATTTCTGCCGCGAACGGTTCAAGCCTGAGCAACTGCCGCCCAATTAAAAAAAGCGATTATCTTAAATTATTCCAGGACTGTTACAACCGGAGGGGCTAAGACCCAAGATGGAATCAAGTTACCACCTTAAAAGCAATAGAAAAAGTTATTTTCCCTTGTTAAGCTGGTTAACCCTTTTTTTCGGCTTTGTTTTGGTCGTCCTGCACCGGTTTGCCACCGCAAGCATGCAGGATATTTTTACCGAAAACTTTGCCATGGGCAGCAGCAGCTTTGCCCTGCTTTCCTCTTCCTACTTTTATCTTTACCCCCTAATGCAGGTTCCGGCCGGCTTTGCCTTGGACCTGTGGGGACCACGCAAAATAGTTTCGTTTTCATTTTTAATAATGAGCGCCGGCACGCTTATTTTTGCCACAGCGATGTCTTTTAGCCAACTATTGCTAGGTAGAATAATCATCAGTTTTGGGGCCGCTTTTATCTGGGGCGCGCTGCTAAAAGTCCAGGGTTTATACTTTTCCGGCCGTGTTTTCGCCCTTTTGGCCGGGATGGGCGGGGTCGGGGCCAGCCTGGGAATTATTTTAGCGGGAAGTCCTCTCATGACCGGTATTACCAATTTGGGCTGGCGGGAAATCAACTTCCTTTTGGCATTAATCACAGTGCTTCTGATGTTGAGCAACCTGGCCTTCACCGGAAATTCCCACCCTTCCTCAGAAAAGCCAAAGACCGCCAGTTTTAAAAAAGAATTAAAAAATACCTTGAAAGGCGCATTGCTGGTGCTCAAAGACAGATCCAGTTGGCTGCTCTTTATATGTCACTTCGGTATCTACGGGTCCTACGCCGCCTTTCTTGGTATCTGGAGCTACCCCCTGCTGGTTGGTAAGGCCGGCTATGAAATCAGCCAGGCTTCTTTTCTTATTACTTTCATGGGGTTCAGTTATATGCTGGGAGGACCCGCCCTGGGTCATCTCTCAGATCGGCTCGGGGAAAAGCGCCGCCCGGTGTTAATGCTTTCCTCCGGTGTTCTTACTTTTTTTACTGCCACCTTACTTTTACTGCCCTATTTTGCTAACAGCACAGATGCTTTGATCTACCCTTCCCTTTTTGCCCTTGGCTTTTTTACCCCCAGCCTGATTTTAACCATGGTTCTATCCAGGGAACTCCAAGATTACAATTATTCCGGTGTAGCGGTAGGAATAGCCAACAGCGGTGGTTTTGTGGGAACAGCTTTAGCCCAGCTCACAGTCGGCTTTATCTTGGAACGTGGTTGGGAAGACGATTTTGCCGGGGGTATAATGAACTACCCCTGGCCGGTATTCCAGCAGGTAATCATTTTTTCTATTTTGCTATTGCTCCTGGCATTTTTTTCAGCTTACCTGGTAAAAGAAAACAAATAAACTTTAAAAGACAAAGGCTGGTTCCCTGGAACCAGAATCTTTTATCGCCTTCCTGTAAAATAATATTGTATTCCGGCAAGATGCAGTTAGGGTTACCGCAATACTTTGCCTTCCAGCCTGTGTCTAAAAATAAAACCCAGGATTGTAAAAAACAACCAGGTTCCGCAATAATCATAAAAACCCCGGGTTAACCAGAACATCCCTGAGCTTAAATCTCCACCGGAGTAATAGTAGTGTGGCAGTATGGTGAACCCAAGATATACCAGGCCGACAAAAATTACAAGAAAGGCCAGCCCCTTGAAAAAACTGCCCCTGATAATCCCGAATAAAGCGGCACAAATGCCAACCAGCAATGCCAAAAGGAGGGTGGAAATCTCTAAAAAGCTGCCATAGGCGCTGTACCAGTACAGGACTTCCGGTTGAGTTGAAAGGCTTTGTTCAGGGATTATTTCCCTTAAATGGCCATAGCGAAGAACACCAAAACTAACCAATGTCACAAGCATCCCCATATATACCCCGGTCAAAACTAAAAATACTCTGCCTAAGTGCAAATAAACCATCCTTATGCCAAAGCCCGAAGAGCAGGGCCGGCCTGTGATTATTTCCTACAATATAACATATATCTGGCTGCTTTTACTTAATATTCGAAAACAATTTAAAATCATCTTTTTGGTTAGCTTTCCTAAGATTATCAGCCTGTTTCACGATCACGGTATATTGAAGCAGGCGAAAGAAATAAAACAGGACCATAAATGCATTAAATTTATTATTCAGCCCGAAATAAGGGCAGGAAGAAAAGAGTAAAGGGCGAATTTTAATTTACTGCCTCAAGTTGAAAATATTTATTGAAATGTTATTATCAAAGCAAAGCGGTGAATTAACGAAAATGACCAGTAAAGATTTTAAAGAAATAATCGATCAAAGCTGGCAACTGCGCAAAGAAAAACAATTCCGGGAAGCAGAGCTGCTTCTTCATGAAGCGCTTGCAAACTATAGTCCCGGCAGTTTCGAACATAATAATCTCAAAGCCAACCTGGCAGATGTGCTGCAGCGCCAGGGTGACGTGGAAGCAGCCAGGCAAACTGCCCTGGAAGTGCTTGAAAAAGACCCCGGGCAGGTTATTGCCCTGACCGTCCTGGGCCTGGCGGCCCTGGAGAATAAACAAGCCGGTGAAGCAGTGGAGAATCTAAAAAAAGCATACCAGGTAGCTCCCAACTCTTTCCGGGCGGGACGGCTGGCCCGGGCCCTGGAACTGGATGATAACCTCCAGGAGGCGGTGGCAGTTTTACGAGAAGCCCTGCAAAAAAACCCCGGTGACAGTTATTTGTTGAAACAACATAACGCCCTGCAAAAAAAACTCGAAGCAAAAGAACCCCGCTCGGAGAAAGAACCGCCCACGCCGGAAAATATTTTACCCGGTGAAATCAAAGAAGATGACTTGATCCCCTACGCCGAACAAATGCGGGCAAAACTGGAAAAGCTGGAACCGGCAGAAGCAGCCTCCCAGCTGCAAAAGGTTATTAAAGTAGGCAAGCGCAAAGAAAACCCGCATCTTTACTTACTATTGGGCGATCTGCTGCGCAAAGCCGGCGACGAAAACCGGGCGGCGGATGCATACTTAAAAGCCCGGGAACTGGATCCGGAAAACCTGCTGGCTTTATCGCAGCTTCTTTACAGCTACAGGCGGTTGGATAGAAAAGAAGAAGCCTGGCCGCTGTTAAAGTTATTGCTTTACCACCGGCCGGATAATAAAGCGGCCAAATCTTCACTGATCCGCGATGCCATTGACTTGGATAAGGCCCGGGAAACTGCCAGGTTTTTTGAAGAACTGCTGCAAAAGTACCCGCAGCGCAAGGAATTGTACGGGGCAATCCGGAAATTAATGAATGCGGCGGAAAAAGGAGAAACCGGCAGCCAGGAGGAAGGTTAAACAATGAAAGTAAAAGATTTAATTCAGGTTCCCCCGGTGCGCACTGTTATCCGTCTCGCTGATTTGCATAACAGCGAGCTGCGGCGCCACATGGTCGAAACCTTTATCCTCACCAGCGAGGTTACCTTCACCCTCAATAATATTTTCAAAAAGATTGCCGCTTCGCGGGGAGAAGGTTTTTTTGTCATTGGTAACTACGGGTCGGGAAAATCTCACCTCTTAAACATATTAAGCCTGATCCTCAGCGATGAAGAAGCGCGCCAAAAATTTTCTAAAACCTGCCGTGAAAACCAAACTGCTGATGGCAATTTGCCGGAGCTGGCAAATCAGGCCGCTTCCAAAACTCCGCTGGTCGTGGAAATATCCCTGGTAGAACACAGCAACCGCGAGTACCTGGAAGAAATTATCCTTAAACAGGTAGCGGCAAAATTACAGGGTGATCACTCTGCAAAATCACCTGAGCCTTCCGGTTCACCAGGATCGGAAAAGGATACAGAAGAATTACCTGCCGAACTCCTGGAAATGCCCCGCCAGAAGGCCTTTGAAAAGTTAAATCTGCTCTTAAAGCAAAAAGGTTATGGCGGGCTGCTGCTGCTTGTTGACGAACTGTCGGAATTCCTGCGCTCAAAAGAAAATCCCCGGACTTACAATGAAGATATCCGTTTTTTGCAATATCTTGGTGAATTTGCCGAGGCAGTCCCGGCCTGGATTATCGCAACCATGCAGGAAAATATTGAAAACACCGGTTCCCTTTCCGGAGAACTGCTGCATAAAATCAAGGACCGTTACCCGGTCCGCTTCCAGCTTTCCGGTGAACATGTCAAAGAAATTGTATCCGGCCGCCTGGTCCAAAAGACAGGGCAAGCGGACCAGGCCCTGCCGCAAATCCTGGAAGAGCTGCAAAACGCCTTTGCCGCCCTGCCTTTTTCCCGCGAAGATTTTTTTGAGTTATACCCGGTTCACCCGGCTACAGTGGATTTATTGGACGAGCTGCGTCCCTTGTTTTCCCAGCACCGCGGCGTGATTGATTTTATCCATTACCGCCTGGTGGGCGATGACCGGCGGGATATTCCTCCGTTTTTAGATCAGCCGGCAGCAAACCTTTTATCCCCGGACTATATCTTCGATCATTTCCGGGAACGGATCCGGGAAACGGTGGAAACCAACCCTTACAGCGACCAGGTATTTCACTATTACGAACGAGAAGCCAAAAATATTTTCAGCGACTCCGCCGATATTGAAATAGCTTTAAGGCTGCTCAAATTGCTTATCATCGGCGCCCTGGCCAGGGCGCCGAAACGATTCACCACCGAAGAGCTGGCCCAGCTCCTTCTCTACCGTTACAGCGGTTTGGAAAGCAGCATCAATTACGACTATATCGAAGAAATAATGGAAAAACTTTATGCCCACGGCGCTTACATTTCCCTAAAAGAAACTGAAAAGGGCGCACCTACCTATTCCATCGATCTAAAAGCCGATGTAACCCTGTTAATGCAAAAAAAACTGGCCAACATTACCGCCGCCCTGACCCCCGCTGATCAACGGATCATCGACGGGCTTCTGCCCTGGCTGGACGAAGCCTATTTGCCTTTAAATAAGCTGCAAAAAGAACCGTTTAAAGATGAAGAAATTACCTGGCAAAACACAAAACGGACCGGTAAAGTGATCTTTAAATCCCCGGCTGATCTTTCCAGGGATGCGCTGGAGGATTTGCGCGAAGAATTGCAATATAAAGAAACAGATTTTGCTTTTTTCCTGGTGCAGCCCTTTTTCTCCGGTCAGGAAAACGGCAAAGCCTTTAACTGGCAGTCATTTTTAAAAGAATGTGATGCCGAGCTGCGCCGCTGCCTGGCCCTGTGGGTGCCCCGCGAAATTACGGCCGCTGAAGAAGAACAGCTGCGAAACGCCTATGCTTACATCCTGCTCAAAGAAGAATATGCGGCAGACAACAGCCCGGCAGGCCGCCAGATCAGTAAACAGGTTGAAACCCGGCTTGGTGAAGAAATGAGAAAGGTCAAAGAAATTTTTCGCAATCTTTATTTCCAGGGCCACTTGCGCGCCGGTGAACATATGCCTTCGCCGGCCTCTTACGGCTATATGCCTTTAAAAGAATTAACCGCCCAGGTCGCCTCCGAAATCTTAAAAGCCCGCTATCCCCGGCACAGTGAAATCCGCCCGTTAAGTGAGCAGATTACCGGCAGTTTAATCCAGCGAACTCTCGATCTGCTGTTTTCCCCGTACCTGGAAGAAGAAAGCCTCGAGCGGGGAACCAAGATGATGATTGAAAGCTACCTGGCTCCCCTGGGGCTGGTTAAAAAGAAAAACCAAAACTATCAGCTCGAAATCAACCCCAAAACATCTCCGCTAATAGGTGAATTCTTAAACCGGATTCCCGAGGAGGGACAGGTTAGCCTGGAACGACTCTACCGCCATCTGCGCAAAGGGCCCTTTGGACTTAATGCCACCTGTTTCCAGGTGCTGGGTACCGCCGCTATCTTAAGCGGAGCAGTCACTGCTTACCAGGGAGGTAAAAGGCTGGGGCCTTCACAGGTTAACTATTACCGGTTCTGGAATATCGAAGCAATCGGACCCGGAAGCTTAATCAGGCCAGAACTGCAAAAAGTATTGGCCGAAATTCCTTTCTTGCCGGCAAAACTGCGCAGCGGCCCTCTTACATTTACCGCCCAGCAGCAAGCCTGGGAAGCAGTAATTTCTTTTAAAACGGAATGGTCCCAGAAAACAGCGGAAATCAACAAGCGGATTGAGCAATTAAAAGATTATCCCTTCTTTGCCTCAGTCAACTGGGAGAACCTTGGTAAGGCCGTCAGCCGCTTCAATACCTTTTTGGAGGAGATTAAGACTTCTTATGCCTCCCGGGAAGGGCTCGAGCGCTTTCTCGTTGCCTGCCAGTCTTCTCCTTTAATCATTGATGACTGGCAACGCCTTACCGCCCTGGAACAGTTTTTTAACAATGATCTGCCTGAGATACTGCGCCTGGGGCATTACCTTAAAGATCATTCCTTAAAAATACCCGAAGGCGATAATTACAAGGAGCTGCGCCGGCGCTACCAGGTATTGATTGATCTTTTAGAAGAAGAAGCCCTCCTCTGGGAAGAAAAATACCGGGAAAGATTAAAGCGGGAGTTTAAACAATTCCAGGCAGAATATATATCCATTTATCTTTCTGAACATAACCGGGAAGTAGGACCGGAGCGCATCAAACCGTACCGGGCCATCCTGGAAACAGAAGCCTACCGGCTGCTGCAGCAGCTGGGACGGATCAATGCCGTAGTGGTGAAAAACGACCTGGTTAGCGTCAACAGACTGCTGGCCCAACCACTGGAAAGGGAATGCCAGGCAGCGAACGAGCTGCTGCTTACAGAACGCCCGGCCTGCTCATGCGGCTTTTTACTTGGCGAAAAGATTGAACTGCCCGAAAAAAACAATATGGAAAAACAGGTTTTAGAAGGACTCCGGGAATATATAAGTGCGCTGCAAGGCGCCGAAGAAAAGCAAAAAATCAACGCCCATTCTGAACATCTTGAACTTATCGGCAGGCGACGGGAAGCGGAACCCCTGCAGGAAATCCTTAAAATCGACGCCGCTGCCAGTGGAAATGAGCTGGTTAAAAAGCTTAAACCCCTGGTTACTCAAAACACAGTCGCTCAAATAAACCGGGCCCTGACCGGTGACGCCATCATTGCCGAAAGATCAATTGAAAATTTACAGGATATGCTTTCCGAGCGTGTTTTCAATACCGAGCAGTTAAAAGAACTGTTCCAGCGATGGCTGGAAGGCGATGAAACAAAACCGCCCGAATATATCCGGGTAACCAGGCAGGATCAACCGGATAGGTTAAGCAGGGAAGGTGCAAGTGACACTGCCGTAAAGGCAGAACAAGAGACCAGATCCTTTTTAGAAGACAGGTTCCCCCGCCTGCTCGGACCGGCCGGAGAACTTGGCCTAGAAAATCTTTTTGCTTTGGCCCTTTTATGGAGCTGGCTTAAAATATACTGCCCTATGGCCGAAATATCAGGACCGGAAAAAGGAGATCCCCCTGCCATTTTTGAAGAACTTATCAGCGAACAACCTGATAATTTTGTCCAGGTCTGGCAGAATTACCGGGAAGACCTCACCGCCCTGGGAGAATCATTGCTGGCCGAACAGGAAAACCTGCCGGAAGGCTTTCTAGAGGAGGCTGCTGAAAAAGCAACTGCTATTGCTTCAGCGGATCAGCTGCTCGACAGCTATTACCGCTTAAGCAATGCTGATCTCAACCGGTTTGAACCTTTGCTGGAACTGCTGGTTGACGAGCCCTTTTTCCCGGCAGTAATTAGAAAAGCTGCGGAAAAACTGGCCGTGCTTATCTCCGCAGAGGAATCGGCCCCTCAGCTGAATATCATCACCGGGATGCTGCGGGAGGTATTAAAACCCGCAGCAGAAAAAAGAAGCGGCCTTACTGCTTCCCACCGGAAAGGAAAATACAATTACCTGGAAACACTTTATACCCTGGCTGAAACCAACCGGATTCTGCGCGAAACAGAAAAAATTTCACAAAGCCCTCCCCACAGTGACAAACACTGGGAACGTTTTTATGCTATGCTTGCACCTTTTGAACTGTATTTAAGTAAACTAGAAACCAGCCACAACCGTGAACTGATTTCTGAAGTCACTGTAAAAAGGTGGCGTCGCCATTATGCCTCCCTGCTTGAACCGCTTAATAACAGTTTTGCCGCTTATTACAAGCAGGAAAGTTCCTCAAGCCGCCACATTTTACGCAGTTTGTTTAACCGGCTGCCTTCATGGGCGGCCAAAGAAGGTAAAAACAGGGGGATATACCTGGTCATTCTGGACGGAGCCAGGCTCGATTTTTGGAAATCAATATTAGATTGCGCTCTTAGCGAACATGATTTTGCCATTTTACGCGAAGGCCTTTTATGGGCGCTTTCACCAACCATCACCGAGACGCAGTTACAGCCTCTGAAGGAAGAAGGTCTGCTTGGCCATGTGCTTAACATGGACGAACAGCTGGTAGCGGAGCTTGTCTCCGATCCGGAAGGGTTTCTTGAAGCTGTCGACAATAAAAAGGTCATCGAAAACCAAGACAACCCCGTAAAAGCAGTCAAATATAATTACGTTGATGAAAAAATCCATGCTTCCAAGGATGCCCTGCCGGTACTTCTGGAAGAACTGCTGATGCAAAGCAGGAAAAAACTAGTTCCCTTCCTGGAATACTTGGCGGCAGGCGATCTGTTACTGCTGGTTTCCGATCACGGCTTTAAGACCAATTTTTACCATGATAAGTCCGACAAAGAAGACCCCCTTTACCTGCACGGGGGAGAAACATTTTTCGAAGTGCTGGCCCCCTGGGCCATGCTAAAGAAAAAGTAAGGGCAGTCCAATCCTTACTTTGCTTGGACTGCCCACCCCAGGTTTGCTTTCTCATCCCTGGAAAAAATGGTCAGGGTGATTATTCAATTACCATTGAATCGTTGCTCTCATCCCAGCTGACTCCTTTGCTGATATCAAACTCAATTGGTTCTTTTAACATAGGATAAACTTTAAGTTTTTTGTTTTCCACATCCAACGAATACCTGGAAATGTTCTCTTCCAGCTTGTTTTTTTCTTCCATACTACCCTTGTACAAAGTAATCATACACATAAATAGTTAGCCTCCTTTATATATTCCCGGCTTAAATACAGGTTGACCAGAAAAGTTTTTGCCGGGTTCTTATCTAGATTATAGATCTTTTGCCTTATTTTTGCGAGATTATGATTACCGCCCTTTATTTGGTATAATATAAGACAAGTCTCGAGAATTTAAAAGTTAAGATCCTTCCCGGGGTTAAACAAATAACATAAAGGAAGAACAATCATGGAAAATGATCTTGCCAGTGCCGGTATTTTGCTTGCTTATTACTTAATAATAGTGGCCCTGCTGCCTGTTTTTTTAAAATACTGCTTCAAAGTGCAGACCGAGTATATCCGCAAAACTCATCACATGGCTTACAGCTTCTCCATCTTTTTGCTGTTGAACCTGTTCAGCACCTGGTACTACGCCGTGGGAGCAGCCTTTTTACTGATGCTGCTCGGTTACCCTTTTCTTTTATTGGTTGAAAACACTTCATTTTACCGCAGTTATTTTGTAGACCGGACCAAAGGCAAGGGGGAACTGCGAAAACAGCTGATTTATGTACAGTCCAGTTTTGCCTTGTTGATTTTTATCTTCTGGGGTCTGCTTGGCGCCGACTGGCAATATATAGCGGCAGTTGCCGTCATGGGTTGGGGCTTTGGCGATGCGGCAGCAGCCCTGGCGGGAAAATATTTCGGCAAAAGGCGGATGCTGCACCGCTATATTGAAAAGGCAAAAACCTTTGAAGGAACGATTGCCATGATTACAGCGGCAGGTTTGGCCACTTTTTTCACCCTTCTTTTTTATGCCGGGCTGCCCTGGCTGCAAAGCCTTTTGATCGCTTTAGTAGCCGCCCCTGTCTGCGGTATCGTAGAATTGTTTTCAAAACAGGGTAGCGACACATTAACCGTGCCTCTTTCAGCATCAGCGGTAATCATCCCCATGGTCCACTTTTTTAGTATACTGGGGTGGTAGTTAATATGAGTGCTCTTTCACAAACCCAGATAGCAAAGCGTGAAAAAACTCTAATCATTGCCCTCCTGCTCAGTATGATGGCCCCTCTAGCCACCGGGATTGCGGTCATTTTAAGCAACTCCACCACCCAGCTGGCCGATTTTATTCGCCGCACGGTAGAATTAATTGCTTTATTTATATCCTGGCGGGTTTTTCGTTACGTGGAAAAAGGACGAGAGGTGACCGTTGAAGAAAAAAACCGGCTGGAGATGATCGCCGGTTTAAGCGTAGCCGCGGCTTTAGGTGTATCCGGCATCGTCATGCTTACGATCACTGTAACCCGGTTTGACACCTTTGACCCAGGGGGCAACGTTTACCCGGGGTTGATTATCGCCGTACTGGGCCTTATTACAAATTCCTGGTTCTTTTTGCGCTACAAAAAAATGACCGCTGAACATTACAACCCGGTGATCGATTCCCAGCGCTTGATGTACCGAGCCAAGACCTGTGTCGATTTTTGCGTAATTATCGCTCTTTCTTTTGTAGCGGTAGCTCCCGCAGCAGTTTTTACGCAGTATCTAGATTCCCTGGGTTCAATAGCAGTGGCTGTTTACCTGTTGTGGAGCGCCATAACCACCTTAAAAACAGCGCTTAAGAATGCCCGTACCCCCGAAGCTTCCACTGATGATCGGGAAAGTTTAGAGTAAGCTTTTACCGGAACTATGTTAAGATAAACAGTTTAAAATTCACAGGAATTAACGGTCCTGGGGAAAGGAATTACATCCCTGATATTGCTCACCCCGGTTAAGTACATCAGGATCCTTTCAAACCCCAGTCCAAACCCGGCATGTTTTACCCCGCCATATTTGCGAAGTTCCATGTACCACCAGAGATCCTCGCTTTTGATGTTAAAGTCGGCCATGCTTTGTTCTAAAACTTCGCCTCTTTCTTCCCTCTGGCTGCCCCCTACTATTTCACCGACTCCGGGCACCAGGAGATCCATGGCCGCCACCGTATTTTGATCCTCATTAACCCGCATGTAGAAGGCCTTGATTCCGCGGGGGTAGGCACTGACAAAAACCGGTTTTTTATAAACTTTTTCCGTCAGGTATCTTTCATGTTCAGTTTGCAAGTCACTGCCCCACTCCACCGGATATTCAAATTTTTGCCCGGTCTTTTGGAGCTGTTCCACCGCTTCCGTGTAAGTGATCCGGGCAAAATCAGAGTTTACTATATGTTCAAGTCTTTCTTTCAAACCCTTGTCTACAAACTGGTTAAAGAAATTCATTTCTGTTTCCGCATTACTCAGGAGGTAATTGATTAAATACTTGACCATAGCTTCGGCCAGATCCATGTTATCGTTGATATCGGCAAAAGCAATTTCGGGTTCAATCATCCAGAATTCAGCGGCATGCCGCGGGGTGTTGGAATTTTCCGCCCTGAAAGTGGGGCCGAAAGTGTAAACATCTTTAAAAGCAAGGGCAAAGGCTTCCGCTTCCAGCTGTCCGCTAACGGTAAGGTTGGTTCTTTTACCGAAGAAATCCTGGGAATAATCAACTGTGCCGCCATCTGTGAGCGGCGGTTCTTTTGGATCAAGGGTGGTTACCCGGAACAGTTCTCCGGCGCCTTCGGCATCATTTGCGGTTATAACCGGCGAGTGCAGGTAAACAAAACCCCGCTCCTGGAAAAACTTGTGGATGGCAAAAGCCAAAAGCGAGCGGACTCTAAATACGGCATTGAAAAGGTTGGTCCTGGGCCGCAGGTGGGCCACTTCTCTTAAAAATTCCCGGCTGTGCCTTTTGGGCTGAATCGGGTAATCGCCGGGCGAGGCCCCTTCCAGGCTAACTTCGTTGGCCTTTATCTCGAAAGGCTGCCTGGCTCCGGGAGTCAAAACCAGCTTGCCGGTAACCCGAATAGCCGAACCTACGCCCATCGCAGCCACCTGGTCGTAGTTATCCAAAAATTCTTTTTCATATACTGCTTGAATTGTATTAAAATGGGTGCCATCATTTAAGGCAATGAACCCGAAAGATTTTTGATCCCGGTTATTTCTGATCCACCCATTTACGGTAACCTGCTTGTCCGCGTAATTTTCATGATTGGCAACCAGTTCTCTGACTGTTATGTTTTTCATTCCCATCCCCCTTTGGTGCCTGTGCTTTCTAATCTGGAGCCGGCGTTTCATTTTGCTTGTATCCTCAATTATCCCTAAAAAGCTAAACTATTACATTTGGGTAGATTAAATTAAGCGCTAGGTAATCACTTTTCGCCGTAATCAACCCTTTTTTTTGACCTTGGCCCAACTGTCCTTTAAGGCCACGATGCGATTAAACACCGGTTTGCCCTCTTCCGAAGCAACCGGATCGTAATAAAAATAGCCCTTGCGCAAAAATTGGCAGCGGCTGCCCGGAACCACTTCTTTGGCAGCCGGTTCGATAGGCACGTTTTCGCAAACAATTAGCGAGTGCGGATTTATATTGCCGGTAAAATCAATATCTCGCTCTTCTTCCGGGTGTTCAATGGTAAATAACTTGTCGTAAAGATTAACTTTAACCCGGGAGGCGTGCCCGGTGGAAACCCAGTGAATCACTCCTTTGACTTTCTTGCCGCTGGTATCGTTGCCGCTTCTTGTCTGGGGGTCATAGGTGCAGCGGAGCTCGGTAAGGTTACCTTCCGGGTCTTTAATCACTTCTTCACACTTAATAATGTAGGCCCCCTTTAAGCGCACTTCTCTGCCCGGGGCCAGACGGAAAAATTTTTTGGGGGGATCTTCCATAAAATCGCCCCTCTCAATATAGACTTCCCCGCTAAAAGGCACTTCCCTGGTCCCGGCATTTTCATCGCCCGGGATATTTTCCATTTCCATGATCTCGGTTTCGCCCTCAGGCCAGTTTGTAATTACCACCTTAAGGGGGTCTGTGACTGCCATCAGGCGCGGGGCCGAGGTTTCGAGCTCCTGCCGGATACAATGCTCAAGCAAAGCCAAATCGGCGGTGCTGTCAGCCCTGGAAACACCGACTCGTTCCTGGAAATCGGCAATCGCGCCAGGGGTAAAGCCCCGCCTGCGCATCCCGGCAATAGTGGGCATGCGGGGATCATTCCAGCCTTCAACATACTTTTCTTCCACCAGGCGCCTTAATTTTCGTTTGCTCATCACTGTATAAGTCAAGTCCAGGCGGGCAAATTCTGTCTGCCTGGAGCGGTATTTGACCGCTTCCGGGTACAGCTCCACCGCATTGTCCACGATCCAGTCATAAAGCGGCCGGTGATCGGTATATTCAATCGAACACAGGGAGTGGGTAATCCCTTCATGAGCGTCGGAAAAGGGATGATCAAAATCATACATCGGGTAAATGCACCATTTATCGCCGGTGCGGTGGTGAGGAGGATTATGTAAGATCCGGTAAATAACCGGGTCGCGCATATTCAAATTGCCGGAAGACATATCGATCTTGGCCCGGAGCACCCGGCTGCCATCAGGAAACTCGCCTTTGCGCATCCGTTCAAACAAGTCAAGGTTTTCTTCCCCTGAACGGTTGCGGTAAGGACTTTCTGTGCCGGCCTCGGTTAAAGTGCCGCGGTACTCCCTGATTTCTTGCTGGCTTAAGTCACAAACGTAGGCCCGCCCGGCTTTAATCAAACGAAGAGCAAATTCATACTTAACATCGAAATAGTCGGAGCTGAAAAAGAGGCGATCTTCCCAGTCTGCCCCCAACCAGCGAATATCTTCCATAATCGAATCAACAAATTCCTGTTCTTCCTTGATCGGGTTGGTATCGTCAAAACGCAGGTTGAATTTGCCGTTAAAGACGCGGGCCAATTTATAGTTTAAAAGAATTGCCCGGGCATGACCGAAATGTAAATAGCCATTGGGTTCGGGCGGAAAACGGGTATGCACGCATTTATCGTCCAGCACCCCTTTTTCCAGATCTTCTTTAATCATGTTGTAAATAAAATTGGTCATTGCTTGATTATCCTTTTTATCGCTCATCTCCCATATCTCCTTTACGCTACCAGGCATAAGCCTGTATTTCTTGGTTTGGCCAGTTACAAACAAGTTCAACCCTGCCGCAAAAAAACCCTGCAATTATGGGCAGCAACCCCCGGCATCCTGGTTGGCCGGGTGATTATTTCCCGGGAAATGCAGCTATTTGATCTCCTGGAAAAAAATGATCACCACAATCACAAAGCAGACGGGGCCGCTGATCATCAGGGAATCTAAATCCCGAACAGGTGCAGCAGGTTAACTAATTCCGTAAATAAGAAAAAGCAACCACGCAATAACTTTTAATCAAATGCTGCCCTGGTGATTGCCAATAATATTTGCAAATAAAGCGCGATCACTCCACGGTTACACTTTTCGCCAGGTTGCGGGGCTTGTCCACCGCACTGCCCCGGGCCAGTGCTGCATAATAAGCAATTAGCTGGGTCGGCACTACACTTAAAACCGGGGCCAGCAGTCTGTTAACTGCAGGCAGGTAAAAAACAGTTTCTACCTGCCCTTTAACCTCCTCAAAACTTTCCTGGGTAATGGCGAAAACTGCCCCGCCCCGGGCATTTATTTCCTGGATATTACTTAACACTTTATCAAGAACTGTGTCCTGGGTAGCCAGCGCCACAACCGGCAGGCCCTCGACAATCAAAGCTAGCGGTCCGTGCTTTAGCTCTCCGGCAGCACAGGCTTCAGCATGGATATAGGAAATCTCTTTCAATTTTAAAGACCCCTCCATGGCTACGGGATAGTCAAGGTTGCGCCCCACAAAAAATGCATTCTCCCACTTTGCCAGGTAATTACAGTAGTTTTTCAACCGGGCAAGGTTATCTTCGGCAAGCACAGTTTTAAGCTTTGCAGGCAGCGACTTTAAACCTTTAACCAGTTCTATCGCTTCTTCTGAATGCAGCTGACCCCTGTTTTCACCTAAATAAATCGCAAACAGGTAGAGGGCAATTAGCTGGGTCAGATAAGCTTTGGTTGAGGCAACTGCAATTTCCGGACCGGCCCAGGTAAATAAAACATGATCAGCTTCCCGGGAAACGGTACTGCCAACCACATTGGTAATGGCCAGCACCCTGACTCCTCTGGAACGAGCCATGCGCAGTCCGGCCAAAGTGTCCGCGGTTTCACCGGACTGGCTGATCACAATCACCAGGTGTTTTGGCTCCAGCAGCGGTTCCCTATAGCGAAATTCTGAAGCCACTTCCACTTCTACCGGGACCCTGGCCAGTTTTTCAATAACCGCTTTGCCAACCAGGCCGGCATGGTAGGCAGTTCCGCAGGCAACAATAAAGATTTTTTCCACCTTTTTAAGCAGATCAAGCGGGAATTCCAGCTCAGTTAGGGATACTTTACCCGTCTCGGCATCAATACGCTGGCGCAAGGTTTCGCGTACTGCTACCGGCTGTTCCATGATCTCTTTCAGCATGAAGTGATCATAGCCGCCTTTTTCAGCTGCTTCCAGATCCCAGTGTACCTCCATTATATCTTTGTCAAGAGGATTGCCCTGCCGGTCATAAACGACCACATTGTCAGCAGTAATAGAAGCAAACTCACCATCTTCCAGCACACAGGTTTTCCTGGTGTGGGCCAAAAGAGCCGGTATATCCGATGCCACCAGGTTTTCGCCTTCCCCGTAACCGATAATCAGGGGACTGTCCCGGCGGGCGCAAACCAAGAGGCCCGGTTCACAGGAACTGGCCGCAACCAGGGCATATGACCCCTCCACTTCCTTGAGCGCTTCACGAACAGCTTCCAGAAGGTCGCCATTATAGTATTCTTCGATCAGGTGAGCCAGCACTTCACTATCTGTTTCAGATCGAAATTGATAACCGCCCTCACCGGTTAACCGCTCGCGTAGAGCCTGGTGGTTTTCAATAATACCGTTATGGACCACAGCAATTTCACCGGAAGCGCTGGAGTGGGGGTGGGCATTTATATCGCTTGGCCGGCCGTGCGTAGCCCAGCGAGTGTGCCCGATTCCCATTTTTGCCTCCATAAACTTATCATCGAGCGCTTTTTCCAAATCGCCAATTGAGCCGGCCGCCTTGGCTATATCCAGCTTTTTATCATGTTCCAGGGCCACTCCGGCCGAGTCATATCCGCGGTACTCTAATTTTTTCAAACCGCCCAGTAATATATTTTTTGCTTCCCTGTTTCCAGTATAGCCAACGATCCCGCACATAGCTTGCCCCCTTCTTTCCAAACTTTTTTTAAAATAATTTTTAGGATTGTTCTTTGGCAATTATTTCAGCCAGGTGATTGGCATACTGCTTGAGTTTGTCTTTATCAAGCGGCGCCTCCAACATTACCCTTATTTTTGCTTCTGTTCCGGAAGGGCGCACTAAAACCCGGCCATAATCACCCAGCTCTTGCTCCACTTTTTCAATAGATCCGGTAATATTAAGGTTTTCCGACCAACCTTCCCTGGTAGCCACCTTTTGATTAACCAGCACCTGGGGCAGGCGTTCTAATTGGGAAGCCAATTCGGATAGCGGTTTTTGGCTTTCAATTACCACCTTAAGCAGCTGCAGCGCTGTAAGGAGACCATCACCGGTAGTGGAATGCTCTAAAAAAATAATATGGCCGGACTGTTCTCCACCCAGGGAGTAACCGCCTTCAACCATTTTTTTTAGGACATAGCGGTCTCCCACCTTGGTTCGGACAACCTGCAAGCCGTGTTTTTCAGCTAAAATATCCAGACCGCCGTTACTCATCACTGTAGTAACCAGCGTGTTTTTATGTAAAGTGTTTTTGGCAGCCATAGCGGTAGCACAAACAGCCATTATAGCATCGCCGTCAACTTCGTTTCCCTTTTCATCTACGGCAATCAGGCGATCGGCATCGCCATCAAAAGCAAGACCACCATCAGCGCCGGTTTGCAAAACTTCTTTTTGTAATTCACTGATATCTGTTGCCCCGCAGTTGACATTGATCAAGTTTCCATCAGGCTGATCATGAAGCATATGCACTTTGGCCCCCAGCTCTCGCAGGAGCTCTCCCGATACTCTGCAGGCTGCACCATGAGCGCAATCAACCACAAGTTTAAGACCATCTAAAAAAGGCGCGGCCTTTTTTAGATGGTCCATGTATTCTTGCGAGGCTTTCTGATCAACAACCGACTCGCCAATTTCTGGGCCTTCCGGGCGGGGCTGGTTGTCTTCACCACTGAAATAGTAGCTTTCAATTTCCTCTTCCAGGGCATCAGAAAGCTTGTAACCACTGCTGTAAAAAATTTTTAACCCGTTGTCTTCAATCGGGTTATGCGAAGCGGAGATGACAACCCCGGCTGCCACCTGCAGTTTTTTGGTCAGGTAAGCTACGCCGGGTGTGGAAATAATGCCTAAAAGGCGCGCGTTGCCTCCAACCGAATTTATACCCGCCGCCAGGGCTCCTTCCAACATCGAACCGGAAAGGCGAGTATCCCTTCCAATAACAAAAACAGGGTCCGTCCAGTCCCGGCCCAGCAACCAGGCAGCTATTCGTCCAATCTTATAGGCAAGCTCAGGGGTTAGATCACGGTTTGCCACCCCCCTGATTCCATCAGTGCCAAATAGTTTGCCCAAAAAATCCCTCCAAAACTATAATAAAACTTTATTTAGTTATCTAAATAAATTAACTGTCATTATCTTCTTCTATTCGTTCTAATTCAAACTTGACTGTAATTTCTTCCGGGTCGATTAGCACATCGCCGTTTACCCGCAGGGTATCGCTATCACGGGCAGTTGGTTCAACATCAACCCTGTCTACAAGGCGCATCCCGGTTAGATCAACCAGGGCGGTAACTTTTTCAATTTCTTGGAAACTCGATTCGGGAGCCCCTACGTACACTTCCGCCGGTTCAACTGTGTAATCAATGAGTTCCCAGCCATCAGCCGGTTCCCCCATTAAATCAATTTCTACCGGAAATTCATCGGTCAGGTATTCTTCGATGGTAACCCGTACCTGTTCCGGATCTATGGAAACTATAGTTATGCCATTCGGCGAACGCCCCTGGACTCTAACCAAATGCTTGCCCGGTTCTTTATCAACCAAATCGACAAAAGCGTCAATTTCCTGCATGGTTAAGTCTTCCAGATTCTCAGGAAGGCCCTCCAGGGTAAAATCAACCGAAGAGGGAATTTCAGTAACCACGTAATCCTGGCTTATGTTTTCCACTCGCAAGGGCACATCCTGCCACGTCTTCCTGGCCGGTGTAGTCTGGGTGATATGTTCACCGGTAACAAAAAGCCATAAAATTAAAGCAAGAAAAACAGCCAAAACACGTGCGAAGTGGTTGCTTTTCAAGAATTTTTCCATTTTCACTTGCTGCTCCTCCATGACCAAAAGCTGAAAGTATCCTCACGTTCGGGCTTACATAAGTCGGTAAGCGCTTTCCGCAATTTTTTCTCATCCAGGTAACGTATTAAAACTCCGTCATGGGCCAGCGAGATGATCCCAGTTTCTTCAGAGATAATAATCGCCACAGCATCGGAATGTTCACTAATCCCGATACCGGCACGGTGCCTGGTCCCGAGTTCCTTGCTTAGCCCCGGATCTTCAGTCAGGGGCAGGTAACACCCGGCAGCAATGATTTGATCCCCCCTGATAATCACTGCTCCGTCATGCAGAGGACTGCGCGGAAAAAATATGTTTACCAAAAGCTCGGCTGTAACTGTCCCATTTACCGGTATGCCGGTTTCCACCCAATCTTTTAAACCGGTGGAACGTTCCATCACGATCAGGGCCCCGATTCGTTTTTTTACCAGGACCGGAATGGCCTTGGTCAGCTCATCAAGCATGCTTTCAAATTCTTTGGTACTCCAACTCCAGTAGGCGCTTTTAAAAATCTTGCCCCGGCCCAGCTGTTCAAGAGCACGGCGCAGCTCCGGTTGGAAAACAATTGGAATAGCAATTAAGCCGACAGTCAGGGTTTGGCTTAAAGTCCAGTGAAGGGTATCAAAACCAATGTTATCGCTGATCACCATGGCTAAAATCAGGATAAACAGGCCTTTTACCAGCTGCTCTGCACGGGTGCCGCGAATTATTAAAATAAGGCGGTAAAAAACGTAAGCCATAATCACAATGTCAACTATGTCCCGCCATTCGACATTTAGTTGTGGTATTGCTGCCAGGATCCGTTCTAAAACTGACAATTCAGGTTGACCCCTTTTTCCCGAAACTAAAAGCTTTATTATGGGTAACTATTTTTTCTTTTAACAACTGCTTTATTATTCTCTGCTGACCGGGCAAATACCTGCAAACGGGAGAAAAAGTATATCGCTCACTCCCGTTATGCCGAAGTTTTCAAGAAGTGCTTTTGATTAAGGCCAGTCAACTCTCGGGCATTACTATGCTAACCCGGTTACGGCAATTATTGCAGTAGGCCCGATCAAGTCCCACCAGGCGCACCCGGTACATACTGCGCTCAATTAGCAAATTGCCACAGTGCGGACACAGGGTATTTGATGCTCCCGGTAAATCAATATTTCCCAAAAATACATAGCGCAAATGCTTACCGGCAATTTCTTTTACCTGTTCCATTAACTGCGGTGACGTGGGGGGCAAATCCAGTTTATACTGCGGAAAATAGCGGGAATAATGCATTACCAGATCGGGATTCAAATTGCCCAACCAGCGGGCAAGTTTTTCCTGTTCTTCCGCATTGTCGTTAAGACCGGGAATCAACAAGCAGGTAACCTCAACATGGCAATGCTTTACCGACATTTCTACTGTTCTGATCACCGATTCTCTTTCACCCCGGCAGTATTGTTGATAGAAGGAATCGTTAAAAGCTTTTACATCAATATTCATCGCGTCAATAAACGGAAGCAGTTCGGCTAGTGGCTCAGGGTTGATATAGCCATTTGTCACTAAAACATTTTTATAACCGTGTTCATGCAGCAGCCGGGCGGTATCGTATACAAACTCATACCATATTAAGGGTTCATTGTAGGTGTAAGCCACTCCCGGAACCTTGCCGGGGCCTCCTTTATTTTCAAGCATCTTGAGAACATCTTCCGGTTTGATTTCCTCAGAGTGCTGGTCTGGTTTTCCCCGTGAAAGGGTCCAATTTTGGCAAAAAGAACAGAGCAGGTTACAACCAAAAGTGCCCAGGGATAAAATCGAAGACCCGGGGTAAAAATGGTAAAGCGGTTTTTTTTCAATGGGATCATAGTTGATAGCGGCCAGGCGTCCATAATTGATTGTATAAAGTTCACCACCGGACACCTGCCGCACACCGCAGGTGCCCTCTTTACCCTCGGCAATTAAACATTTGCGGGGACAAAGCAGGCAGCGGATATTTTCAGCTTCTTTTTGATAAAAGCGAGCTTTGTGCACTTTTTATTCCCCCTGATTAAGATTTCTTGCTCAACTTAAGCTTATATCTGTTATTGATCCTCTTCATAACGGGTTACTTTAAACCGGTATATTTCAATTTTTTCACCAGGTTCGATCCCGGCCTTGCGCCTGGCGATATCGAGCTGTTCTTCAACACTGTCTACCCCTTCAAGATCGGGCAGCAGCAACCCTCTACGCGGACCGCTGCAAACCATAACACCATAATTCTTATGATCCAGCTCTTTTTCATTCTCCACCCGCTCGAGGGGGCTTAAGACATCTACCGAAATATCCAGGCCGGGGAGTTCATCTCTTTCCACCGGCGGGAAACGCGGATCTCTTACCGCAGCGCTGATGGCATTGGTGGCTATTTCTTCAGCCAGATTGTCTCGTACCGGCTCAAAAGTCCCGATACACCCGCGCAGCCGGCCTTCCTTTTTCAAAGAAACAAACGCCCCGGCTTTTGTATCGTATTCTGGCGGCAAAGGCTCGGGCAGTTCGGGCAAACTCCCCTTTTCAAGATAATAATCAAGCACTTCCCGGGCAAACTTTGCCGGGTTCAATTTCGGATCTGAAGTATTCATCGATTGACCCCCCTTTAAGCAGAGGAAGATTAACTTTCCGGATAAAGCGCCGCGACCAGGTAGCCAACGCCAAACGGTCCTTCGTAAGAGATAACTTCAGGCTTAAAATCTTCTTGATCAAGCATGCCCAGAGCGATTATGAATGAGCGTAAACCACATTCTCCGGCTTCTTCAGCCAATCCCTGATCAATATTGAGAATATCGTTTACCCGACCGTCACCAATAAGATTCACCAGCAGCTGGTCAAATTCGCTGCCCCGGGGGCTAAAACCGGCCGGGGCTCCCGGTGTGAGGCGGTGGGAAAGATCCCCGCTTGCTACAACCGCGGTAGAAACCCCTCTTTTATCTACAGCTCGTCTTAAATCACTGCCAAACTGGTAAAGCGCCTCATAAGGTTGAAAACCAATAGTGATATGAACACCGGGAACAGAAACCCCGACTTTTTGAAGGTAATAAAGAGGCACCATCGCTCCGTGATCAAGGTTTTTGCCCCTGCGAAACCGCGTGTCCTGATCGGTAAGCATAACCGGCTTAACTGAACTGTCGGAAGTTTCTTCCACCAACAGATCGATCAGCTCCCGGTCAGTTTGCATATCCAGCTTAATTCCGGAAAAGCCAAACTGTCCAAAATCCCCGTTTAAATATTCCTGGGTCAGCACAGATGGACCCTCCTGCATAACCTGGCCATGCGGGCTGATCACAATTAAAAGTTGCGGATCCTTTTCTTTAAACCGCCTGGCCAAATCTTTCATCCCGTTTACAGTACGCTGAACCTTGCTCAATTCTCCGCGGCCGATCTCGGGGATGATAATCGGTGGATGAGGAGCAAAACCAATCATGGAAAGCATTATTAAAACACCTGCCTTAATTTCCGGAAGTTTTTAGCAAGAGGAGTGAGATCCCGTTTATTTTAAAGGTTATCCCGGATTACTTTTTAAGCCCGATCAAGCCGGGTTGGGTTCGCTGCTATTTAGACTGCCAATTGCGTTTTTTACGCGCTTTAAGGGGCCAGCGTCTTTAATGCGAGGTAATCTCCAGAACTATACTTTCATATTAAGTATACCAAAAATTAGGGCAGCGAACAATTGTTAAAACGGAACTATCGACAATCCTAGCGTTGGCGAGGCCTGTGTGCTCTATTTTAAACAATCCTTTAAAAACCCCTGCACCGTTTTTCCCCCGGAAAAAGCAAATTCTTTATACTTGACAGTCTCCATAAAAAAGCCTAACCTATTTATAAGTAACATTTAAGGTTAATTTTGTAAAGCCAACTAACTTTAATTTATCAAATACCGGTTAAACTCCCAAAAGGAGCGCTTGTTATGATCAGCGAATACAGGGACACTGAAAAGTTTACCGCCGCCATCCAGGCTATTTTTCCCAAGCTGATGCATTACCTGAACGCCGAAGAAAGCAAAGAGCTGACCGGGCTCGGGATAACCCCCGGCCAGATCAACGCTCTGCTTGTTCTTTATTTTCACGACAGTTTAACCATGGGCGAACTCAGTTCTGAAATCTACCTGGCCGAAAGCGCCGCCACCCGCCTGGTTAATCGCCTGGTTAATCTTAACCTGGTAAAAAGACGCGGGGACGAAAAGGACCGCCGGATTGTAAGGGTGGCTCTTACCGCTTACGGCAGGCAGCTTTCCCGCCTTGTTTTTGAGAGGCGCTCTTACCGCTTCAATAATCTCGCGCAAAGTTTAGAGCCCGAGGAACGGGAAAACTTGATTATTTCACTGCAGGCAGTTATGCGTGTATTTGAAAAGCAGGAAAAAAGAGTTTTACCGGCTGATGAGAATGCCAGCAGGGTTGCGCCCCTCCGGGAAAAAGAGAAATAATAAGTTATCCACCAACAAGCCATACCTTGCGATTAATCTTGATCAACAGCCGGTTGAATATCAGCACAAATAAACAGCCAGTTTGGCGAACAATAACAAAAATACTGCCACAAAAATACTGCGAATAATATTAAAAAGATAAAATGTTATAATAAAAGTAAATAAACCTCCCATGAAACGGAGCAGTTCCTTTGTCGTACCAGGAAACCGAGAAAAATAATATATCATTATGGGCCCTTTTGCTCACTTTTTTAAAGGTGGGCTCTATTACTTTTGGCGGCGGTTATGTCATTTTACCGGTGATCCAGCAGGAAATCGTCGATAAAAAGAAGTGGATCAGCCACGAAGCTTTCTCCGACATCCTGATTATTACCCAGGGTATGCCTGGACAGCTGGCTTTAAACAGCGCTATCCAGATTGGCATCCGCCTGCGGGGCAACCTCGGCGGGTTTATCAGCGCTTTTGGCGTAACCCTCCCTTCTTTTATTATCCTGCTTACCATTGCCGCTTACCTTTACCCGCTGGTCCGTGAAAATGTCTATGTTGAAGCCATCTTCTACGGAATCAGGCCGGCAGTGGTGGCCTTGATTGCCACTGCTGCAGTGAAAATGGGCCGCAGCATCCTGCATGGCTTAAACGGAATAATCCTCTGCGCCGTTCTTTTAATCGCCGCGATTATCACCGGAATCCACCCGATCATTATCCTGGTAGCAGGAGGCCTTTTGGGGCTGGTATTTTGCAAGGGGGATGGGAAAAAATGATGGAAAGCCTCCTTTTATCGCTGTTCCTCTCTTTTTTTAGAATTGGCCTTTTTACCATTGGCGGGGGCTATGCCATGATTCCGCTAATGGAAGCGGAAGTTATTAAGGTCCACGGCTGGATGAGCAGTTCTGAATTCCTTGATATTATCGCCGTAGCGGAAATGACCCCCGGTCCGGTATCGGTCAACGCCGCTACCTTTATCGGCTATGCAACTGCCGGAGTTCCCGGCTCGGTGCTTGCCACCCTGGGAGTGATCTCTCCCTCTTTGATTCTGCTCCTGGCGCTTTCCCGGATCCTGATTAAAGCAATCC
The DNA here is from genome assembly GCA_046483445.1 of Bacillota bacterium. Taxonomy (GTDB): domain Bacteria; phylum Bacillota; class Dethiobacteria; order DTU022; family DTU022; genus B1SED10-74M. The sequence goes on from JAWODD010000033.1 coordinate 31,734, forward strand.
ATAACCCCCGGGCGAGCAATTTTATTAACGGCTTGCGTTCAGGGCTGATTGCCCTGATTTTACTGGCTTCTTTTACCCTGGGGCAATCGGCGGTGATCGATCTGCCAAGCGCCCTGATTTTCATTGCCCTGTTTGCAGCCAGCGTCTTGACCAGGATTAGCCCGCTCTATTTTATTGCCGCGGGCGCCGGGCTAGGCCTGATCCTGTTTTCGTACTGATCAAGATATGATATAATAAGCTTTACATAAAGAAAAAATGCAGACTCCGAGCCTATTTACCTACCGCCTGAAAAAAGGCTATGGTGGAAGGCCAGGGTTGGGGGAGAAATCCCCTCGCCTCCCATACTTGGAAAGGAGACCACGGCTGAAAAAGCCGCGTTTTCTTAAATGAGGAGGCGCGGCTTATTTACTGCTCAAGAGGTGCCTTGATGAAATTAATGCGGGTAAGCAGCCCGGAAGAGGTCTTGAATTTAATCGGGGAGCAATTTAAAGCTCTTGCAAGCAAAACACTGAAACTGGAAAAAGCAGGCGGCCTTGTTTTAGCGGAGGCAGTCTATTCTCCTGAAAATGTCCCCGATTTTAACCGATCCACAGTGGACGGGTATGCCGTTGCCGCCCGCGATACTTTTGGGGCGGGCGAAGGAATGCCGGCTATGTTGGAATACAGCGGTGAGGTCTTAATGGGGGAAACCGCGCCTTCAATCCAAAACGGGCAGTGCTGCCTGGTGCACACCGGCGGCATGCTTCCGGCGGAAGCCGATGCAGTAGTGATGATCGAAGATACTGAACCGGCCGGAAATATAATTCAATGTTTCAGCCAGGTGGCTCCGGGGGAAAATGTAATCCACCGCGGTGAAGATCTTAAACAGGGCAGCCTGGTTTTAAGCAGGGGGCACCGCCTGCGCTCCCCGGAAATTGGCCTGCTTGCTTCCCTGGGCCTCACAGAACTTGTTGTGCACCGCAAACCGGTTATCGGCCTTTTTACCAGCGGTGACGAGCTGGTTAACTATAATACCCGGCAATTAAGGCCGGGGCAAATTAGGGACAGCAACGCCCCGGCCCTGATTTACCTGGCAGAACAAAAAGGAGCAGAGATTACCTACGGCGGAATCCTCCCCGACGATTTTTCTTCTTTCCTGGAAAAAAGCTGCAAGATGCTTGAAGCAGTTGATCTGCTTGTATTCACCGGGGGCAGTTCAGTCGGCAGCAGAGATCATACCGCCAATACCATGCAGGAGTTAGGCCGGCCCGGGTTGTTAGTTGAGGGTATTTCCATTCAACCCGGCAAACCGACCTTGCTGGCCAACTGCGACGGCAAACCGGTTTTAGGTTTACCCGGGCACCCGGTATCGGCTTTAAATATTTTCGCTTTGTTCGGCGGGGCTATCCTGAGGCGCTTGAACGGGCAGGATCAAAACCGGTTCATACCCACAGTAAAAGCTCGGCTTACCCGCAACATCTCTTCCCGAACCGGGAGAACAGACTACGTGCGGGTTAGGTTAGAACAAACCGAAGCCCTTGTTAAAGCGGAACCTGTCTTTGGACGTTCCGGAATGCTTAGAACCCTTGCCGAGGCCGACGGGCTTTTGAAAGTGCCCGCGGAGAAAGAAGGTTTAAGCGCCGGTGAGCAGGTGGAAATTACCATCTGGGATTAAGGCACAGGGGGCAAGGCACAAAACCGAAAGGATAAACTGCTTTAAGCAACAGTGGAGGTGCTTAATTGCGCAAAGTATATTTAAGCAACACCCCCAGGGAAGAAGCACTTGCAAAATTTTTGAGCGAAACGGCAATAGCGGCAGGTTATGAGACTGTAAAAGTCTCCGAGGCGGCTGGCCGCATTACGGCCAGGCCTGTTTTTGCAAAAGTTTCCATGCCCGGTTACCACTCTGCCGCCATGGATGGCATCGCCGTGCAGGCTGAAAAGACTTTTGGGGCCTCAGACCAGGAGCCGCTTCAACTACAGCCCGGTTTGGAATTCTCTAATATTAATACCGGAGAGACTCTGCCTCCCGGATTCGACGCGGTCGTTAAAATAGAGGATATCCAAATGCTGGATAACGGAGCAGTTGAAATTATCGCCCCGGCCGGGCCCTGGCAGCATGTCCGCGCTGTCGGTGAAGATGTGGTGGCAGGCGAACTGATTGTCACAGCCCGGCATTTGCTGCGCCCTCCCGACCTGGGGGCAATTTTAGCCGGCGGTCTCACCGAAGTAGCCGTATTATCCAAACCCAGGGTCGCCATTATTCCCAGCGGCACTGAAATTGTCGATCCCGGCAGCAAAAGGAAAAAGGGCAGCATTCCCGATTTTAATAGCACAGTAATCGCCTCGTACCTTGAACAATGGCACGCTGAAGCGGTACCCTATCCGCCTGTAGCGGACGATCTGGCACAAATCGAAAAAGTTCTTAAAGAAGCCCTGGCAAAAAACGACCTGGTCATTATCAATGCCGGATCTTCAGCCGGGGAAAAAGACTATACGCTTTCTGCTATTGAAAACCTGGGAGAAGTTTTTGTCCATGGAGTGGCCACCCGCCCGGGCAAGCCGACAATTCTGGGACGGGCCCAAAATAAACCGGTGGTCGGCCTTCCCGGCTACCCGGTATCGGCATATTTAAGCCTGGAATGGTTTGTAAAACCGCTTGTCTTCAAGCACCTTGGCCAAACTATCCCTTCACGCGAAAAGCTGACCGTAACCCTTAGCAGGCGGGTAGTATCAGAAATCGGGGTTGAAGAATTTGTGCGAATGACCATTGGCTTTGTCAACGGCCGCTATATCGCGACTCCACTCACCCGGGGCGCGGGTGTAACCATGTCCCTGGTGCGGGCCGACGGCCTGCTTGTAATACCGGCCAACTCCCTCGGCTTTGAGCAGAATCAAGCTGTGGAAGTGGCGCTTTATCGCCCGGAAAACGAACTGCGCCATAACCTGCTGGCCGCAGGAAGCCACGACCTGATTATAGACCTTATGGCAACAGTTTTAAAGGAGCGCGCTCCCGGAATGAACTTATCCTCTGCCCACCTGGGAAGCATGGGAGGAATTATTGCAGTAGGAAGAGGTCAGGCTCACCTGGCCGGGGTCCACCTTTTCGACCCTGAAACAAAAGAATACAACCTGCCTTATATCAAAAAAATGCTTCCCGAGGCAAAAACCCACCTGGTAAATTTGGTTTACCGGATGCAGGGATGGATCGTCCCCAAAGGCAACCCGGATGGCCTGGAAACCATCGAACAACTGGCAGACTCTGATTTGAGTTATGTAAACCGGCAAAAAGGGGCGGGGACGAGGATGCTTTTCGACCATCTTCTGAAGGAAGCAGGTCTTTCCCCGCAGCAAATTTACGGTTACGAACGTGAAGAACATACTCACTTAAATGTAGCCGCAGCCGTCGCTGCCGGAACAGCCCGGGTTGGCCTGGGAATACTGCCGGCCGCAAAAGCTTTTGATCTTGATTTTGTCCCTCTGGTCGAGGAGCGATATGACCTTCTTTTCAGTGATTCTTTTTATCAAAGCAGTGAAGCAAAAATACTCTTTGAGATTATCAGGGATCCGCAGTTCCGGGAACAGGCTGAAGCGATGGGCGGCTACAGCATGCGAGATGCGGGGAAAATCATTGATGACAGTTAGTAAGTAAAAATAAGTTCTTATAAACAAACACGCATTAAAAAATTAACTATATTTTGCCGAGCAGTAAAGCTACCCGGGAAACAGCCGGGTAAGAAAACGAAGCTACCGGATCATTTAACAAAGGAGCAATGGAAATGTCTTTAAATGACGGGCAGGGAAGAAAACATGATTACCTTAGAATTTCGGTAACCGACCGCTGTAATTTACGCTGTGTATACTGCATGGGAGAAGAGGGAATTGAGCAAACCTCCCATGACTCAATTTTAAGCTATGAAGAAATTCACAGGGTTGTTTTAGCCGGGGCGGAACTGGGCATCAGTAAAATCCGGATAACCGGCGGAGAACCACTGGTGAGAAAAGATTTGGTCAAATTGATCCGCTTAATCTCAGAAACCCCCGGCATAGAGGATCTGGCCATGACCACCAATGCCCAACTTTTACCCCGCTTTGCAGCTTCGCTGAAGGAAGCCGGGTTGAACCGGGTTAATGTCAGCTTAGATTCCTTAAACCCTGATAAGTATAAAAAAATTACCCGCTGCGGTGAGCTTAAAGGGGCCATGGCTGGCATTGAAGCAGCCCTGGCGCACGGCCTGCAGCCGGTTAAACTTAATACAGTTTTAATGAGAGGCGTTAATGACAATGAAATACTTGATTTTTTAATGCTGGCCAAGGAAAAACCGCTGCATATTCGTTTTATTGAGTACATGCCCATTGGCGGCCATGACCAAAGCTATCATGATCACTATCTGCCCCTGAGCTTCGTTGAAAAAACTGCCGCCAAAGCAGGGTTGCCTTTATCACCGGTTCCCCTCCCAGGCGGAGCGGGCCCGGCCGAAGCCTACACCATTCCGGAAGGAAAGGGATCGATCGGTTTGATCCATCCCATCAGCAAGCATTTTTGCAGCAGCTGCAACCGTTTGCGCCTCACCTCAGAAGGCACGCTCAAAGCCTGCCTTTACTGGCAGGATGAAAAATCGGTCCGCCCGGCCCTGGGAAATAAAAAAGCCCTGCAGGATTTAATCAGGGCGGTGCTCAAAAGCAAACCGGCTGAACATCAAATGACCGCGGACGGCAACTGCGGCAGGGTGGAGCCAGGCAGAATGCGGGGCATGTCCCAAACCGGAGGCTAAAAAGAGGTGATCAATATGGCACCGGCAATAATTAACCTGGTTGCCGGCCAGTCCAAGACAGGAAAAACCACGATCCTGGAAAAACTACTGCCCGAACTAAAAACAAGAGGCCTGCGGGTAGCTGCTTTAAAGGGCAGCCCCACGCGCTACGACCTGGATTTGCCGGGCAAAGACAGCTGGCGTTTCGCCCGGGCCGGGGCAGATCTATCCGGATTTACCACTCCTGAAAAATTTGTCTTGATTGGGATGCAAAATGACGAGGCCGCCGATTATAAAGATAATCTAGAAACTATCTCGGAACTGCTGAGCGATTTTGACTTAATCATCGTCGAGGGGGATAAAAAAAGCAAGTATCCCAAAATCGAAGTGGTCCGTGAAGAATGCGGCAGTAAACCACTTTTACCGGATCACACAATCGCCGTCCTTACCGACAATGAAAATCTCGATGTGGATCTGCCTTTGATTAACCTGGCAGATATTAAAGCCCTGGCTGATTTTATCTGCAGCAGGCTTATAAATGGCGACCCGGAAGGAGCTGCAGATAAAGGAAAACTGACCCACTTTGATGAGGCAGGCAGACCGCAGATGGTCGATGTTACCGCCAAAGAACAGACCGCGCGGGAAGCTTACGCTAAAGGAGAAATAACCATGGAGCCCGATACTTTGGCCTTAATCAAATCCGGCAACCTAGCCAAGGGCGATGTATTAGGGGTTGCCCAGGTAGCAGCTGTCATGGCGGTTAAAGATACCGGACGCATCATTCCGATGGCGCATCCTCTAAACATATCCGGAGTTGAAGTTGATTTTAACCCCGGTGAAGCGCCTCCTGCCCGGGTAGAAATTGGGGTCAGGGTCAAACTTGCCGGGCAAACCGGGGTGGAAATGGAAGCCTTGACCGGGGTCAGTGCTGCCGCCTTAACCATTTATGATATGTGCAAGGCTGTTGATAAAAACATGGTGATCCAAAATATCCGCCTAATAGAAAAGAAAGGGGGGCGCTCCGGTCACTACCGCCGGGAGCATAATTAATGGCAATAATTGTTGCTGTATGCACAAGCGAAAATAAAGGAGAACGAAAAAAAGATGTTGGCGAAAGCTATTTAAATAAAGGCAAAGGTTTAGAGGACGATGCCCATGCCGGATTCGCCCAGCGGCAGGTCAGTCTGCTGGCTGAAGAAAGCATTAATAAAATGATCGACCAGGGCCTGGAGGTAGGCCCGGGTGATTTTGCCGAAAACTTGACCACCAGGGGCATGGACCTGGTGAACCTGCCCGTAGGAACCAGGTTATTAGCCGGCCCGGAAGCTATTCTGCGGGTAAGCCAAATTGGTAAAATTTGCCATAATCGCTGTGCTATCTATTACCAGGCCGGTGACTGCGTAATGCCCCGGGAAGGCATCTTTGCCGAAGTTTTAACGGACGGGAAAATAAAAACAGGTGACGAACTTTCTATAAAAGATTCCTACCGTTTCGGGGTAATAACCGCCAGTGATCAAGGTGCAGGCGGGATGAGGGAAGACGCAAGCGGCCCGGTAATAGAAGAAATGCTTTTACCCTACGGCGATGTGGTTAATTCAGCGGTTATCCCTGATGAAAGGGCAAGCCTGGCCAGAGCGATGCAGGAGATGGCGGGCGGTAATATTGATGCCATCTTTACTACCGGCGGCACCGGTCTCAGTCCCCGTGACATCACGCCTGAAGCTACCCTTGATGTAATAGAACGCCTGGTGCCCGGAATTCCGGAAGCAATTCGCCGGGAAACCGCCCAAAAAACCGGGAAAGCAATGCTGTCAAGGGGAACTGCCGGGATTACCGGTTCTACCTTGATTGTCAACCTTCCGGGCAGCCCTAAAGCTGTACGGGAATGCTTGACGGTAATTACTCCTGTCCTTGAACATGCCTTAGAAATTTTAACCGGCCGCGGAGAAGAGTGCGCCAGGTAAAAGCAGGGTTAACCCATTTTAATCAAGGGAATCTGCAGCTTTATTTTTAACTCGTTTGCCAGGGCAGTTGTCTTTGCCGGCTAGAATTATACACGAACCTAAACTTTAGCCATATTTCCAGATCTGTACCATATAAAAAAGCAGGAGGATTATCCTGCTGCTTTTAAAACTCTTATTTTAACCTTACTTGCCGGTGGCCCAGGCTTATCCACAACTACTTATTCTTTAAGGGCACTTAGAATGGAACGCAATCTTTCCCGGTAACCGGCAGTTTCAATTACCGTGCCGGTAACGACAATATCAGCGCCGGCCTGGCGGACCCGCCGGGCATCGATTGCCGTGCGGATTCCCCCGCCGACGATAAGCGGGACATGCAGTTCACGCTTAACCGCCCGGATCATCCCCGCCGGCACAGGCTGAGCAGCCCCGTTTCCAGCTTCCAGGTAAACATAAGACATCCCCATATACTGGGCAGTCAAGGCGTATCCGATAGCCTGCCAAAAATTATCACGGGCAACTAACTCCGCTTCCCCTATTTCACCAAGCTTCATCCCCGGCTCAATCATGACATAACCGATCGATAAAACCTCAACGTCCAACCTGCTTAAAACCGAGGAAAGGCGCGACTGGGTGCCACTGATAAACTGGGAATTGCGAGAATTAAGCAGGCTCAAGAACAAAAACGCATCAAGGTTTAAGCATACTGATTCGGTACCGGTTGGGAAAAAAAGCACCGGAATTGAAGTGCGCTGTTTAACCATTTCAGCGGTTTCAGTAAGGGCTCGTTGAGTAACTCCCGAAGAACCGCCAACAAAAATCAAATCACTTCCAACATCCTGGGCGGTTTCAGCAAGCCTGCCCGCTGCCTCAGGAACCTGGCGAGAAGGATCAATCAAAGTTATGTGAACTGCGCCCTGAAGTAATCTTTGCTCAATGTAGTTTTTTACACTCATAGCTCGTACCTTCTTTTTAATGAATTTCTTAATGATATCCGGACTTTATCTCAACCCTGGAAAATCACTGGTTATTAATCGCCAGGTATTATGTTTCTTGAGCCTAAGCTTATTATAATTGAGATCATTCTTTTTGACAACTAACCAGGAAGATATAATAAAGGCATTCAGCGCATTTGTTATTAGCCGTCCTCCGTTTTTGTGGCTATTTCTCTTTTAAGCAAGCTCTCCAGGTGCTTTTGAATCATATCCTTCGCAAAATAACGAAGCACTGTCTGATTATAATGGCCGGGGGTAATAATTTGTTGATCGGCACGCTCATTTTTTATATTAAAATGCCCCCTGCCTGTATCTTTAGTCAGATACTGCAGCGGGCATAATCACACCGGGAGCAATCTCAAAAACTTACCGCTTGGAGAATTGCGGAGCGCGGCGTGCTTTTTTCAAACCATACTTTTTCCGTTCTTTCATGCGAGGATCACGAGTCAAATAACCGTTCTTTTTCAATGTTGGCCTGTGGCTCTCATCAGCCTGCAACAAAGCCCGGGCTATTCCATGCCTGATCGCCCCGGCCTGACCGGAAAAGCCTCCACCTTCAACCTTGGCAATCACGTCAAAACTGCCTTCGGTTTCAGTAGACACCAACGGCTGCCTGACGATCAACTTCAGGGTTTCCAGGCCAAAATAGTTGTCCATTTCTTTGCTGTTAATTACAATTCTACCGTTGCCCGGCAATAGCCGGACCCTTGCTACAGATTCTTTGCGGCGTCCTGTCCCTAAATACTGCACTTCGCTCAAGAGTCAGGGCCTCCTTCCCTCTTTTCTTCCGGCCCTTCTCCCCAGGTCAGCGGTTGTTGGGCCTGGTGAGGGTGCTGGTCGTTTCTATAAACACGTAATTTTTTTAGCATTGCCCGTCCCAGCCGGTTGTGGGGAAGCATGCCCCGAATAGCCGCATAAACAGCTTTTTCCGGCTTTTTATCAAGCATGGTAGCATAATCTATCTTTTTCAATCCACCCGGATATCTGCTGTGGCGGTAGAACATTTTTTGGTCCAATTTACGGCCGGTAAGGACTACCTTTTCGGCATTGACCACGATCACATGATCGCCGGTATCCAGGTGTGGCGTGTATTCCGGCCTATGCTTGCCTTTCAATAATTTTGCCGCTTCTGTCGCTACTCTTCCCAGGGGAGATCCTGCGGCATCAATTACATACCAATTCCGATTAATTTCATTTGGTTTAGCCATATATGTAGTGCGCATATCAACTCTCTCCTTTAAACTCTACCAGTAAAGCCACAAACTACATTTTAATATACCGGCTTTACCCTGTCAAGCTATAAAACTCTTTTTTAAAAATCAACTTTTTACTTAGATTTATAGCGCTTCTTCAATATAAAAATCACCCCTTTATAATAATCCTGGGCCCTCAGGTTTAATAGCCTGAGATTTGCATTAATATTTTACCCTTTCCAGGCAAAGGCCCCATGGCGGAGCGCTGGGCCCGGCAGCGTTATCGCTTTCGCCCCGCAGGGCTTTTTCAATTTCACCGGGGTCTAACCTGCTCCGCCCGGCCCTGATCAAAGTTCCCGTAATCAAACGCACCATCCGGTAAAGAAAACCGTTTCCTTCAAAAAGAATAACCATTAATTTCTCTTCAGGCAGTTCCTTAAGCTGCACCTGAAACAAAGTGCGCACCGTATCCGTAACCCCACTGCCCGAAGCCTGGAACTTACCGAAATCATGGGTTCCCTCAAAAAGCTGGGCTGCTTGCCTAATTGCCTGCAAATCCAGCACCTCGGGAAGGTGCCAGCTATAAAACCGTCTCATCACCTGGGGAAAGACTGCCCGGTCAAGGGTATAGCTATATACCTTGCGCTGCGCATTGTAGCGAGCGTGGAAGCTTTCAGCCACTTCTTCTGCAGCAGTTACCACCACATCAGGAGGCAAAAGAGCATTTAAGGCATAAGGCAGTTTTTCAGGCATAATTCGGAAAGGAGCCAAAAAATTAGCAGCCTGCCCGCGGGCATGGACCCCGGAATCAGTCCTGCCGGCCCCTTTTATCTTTACCGGTTGTTTATAAATCAGTTCAAGGGCCTTCTCCAACTTTTCCTGGATCGTTACGGCGTTGGACTGGCTTTGAAAACCGCTGTAATTGGTGCCATCATAGGTTATCCAAATCAGAGTATTATTCATCAGAAATCCCTCAATTATATTCAGCGATCCAACCAAACATCATAGACCCAAAGTCAGGGCAACAACCAAAAGAATCAGGATAAAGGCGAAGGAACCCCAATCGCGGGGCATGATCACGTCTTCGTATAAACTGCTTCTTTCTGCCCCAATCCGATAGCCCCTTGCTTCCATGGCTAAAGCCAGATCATCTGCCCGGCGAAAAGCGCTGATGAAAAGAGGCACTATTAAAGGAACCAGGTTTTTTGCTCTTTGGAAAAAAGATCCGCTTTCAAAATCAGCTCCTCTGGCAGTTTGCGCCCGCATCAACCGCTGGCTTTCTTCCATCAGGGTGGGAATAAACCGCAGGGCTATGGTCATAATCATAGCCACCTCTTCGGCAGGCAAGCCCACATAACGGAAAGGCTTCAGGTAAAACCCAATCGCGTTAGATAAAGAAAGCGGTGTCGTAGTCAGGGTAAGGAGCAGGGAAAACAAAATCAAGATCACCAGGCGGGTAACAATAAAGGTTCCCTGGCGCACCCCTTCTGTTTCTATGGTGATAATTCCCAGCCTAAAAAGGACTACTCCGCCGCCGGTAAAAAAGAAATAAACTATTAGGGCAAAAAGAATTATGAATATTATCGGGCGCAAGCCTCTTAAAATATAACGAAAAGGTATCCCGGCCAAGATATACAGGAACAGGGCAATTCCCAGCAAAACAAGCAAACCCGGGAAGGATTCCAGGGCAAACAGCAAGACCAGGACAACTACCAGGTTCAATATTTTTAAGCGCGGGTTTAAGCGATGAATTAAACTGTCGCCGGGCAGATACTGCCCCAGGGTTATGCTTCGGCTCATTGCTACCGCCGCCTCATTAAATCATTTATTTCCCGCCTCGCCTCGGCCAGGGTAAAAGTTGCCCTGTTAACTGAGAAACCCTTTCGGTGCAGGTTGTGCATTATTTCGGTTACCGGAGGCAAAGCCAGTCCCAGCTTTGTAAGTTCATCGCGCCTGGTAAAAATCTCCTCTGCGAAGCCGTCCATTACCAGCCTGCCATTTTCCAAAACAAGGACCTGGTTGGCCAGGGACGCGATCTCATCAAGATGGTGGGTGGAAATAATTATGCTCAACCCTTCGTTCTGGTTTAAATACTGAAGCAGCTTAAAAAAATTATTCTTACCGGCAGCATCTAGTCCTGCTGTTGGTTCGTCAAAAATTAAAACTTCCGGCTGTAAAGAAAGCACCGCAGCTATAGCTACCAGTCGTTTCTGACCGGCGCTTAGTTGAAAAGGATGACGCTCGGAAAGCTGGTCCGGGTCTAAATTTACCTTTTGCAGGGCCGTTTTAACTTTTTCTGCAACCTGTTTTTCATTAAAGCCAAGATTTCGGGGAGCAAAGGCAACTTCATCGTAGACGGATTCAGTAAAAAACTGTTCTTCGGGCATTTGGAAAACAAGGCCTATGCGTCGTCTTAGATGAAGCAGGTTGCGTTTTTTTTTATAGTCTATAATATCCCGGTCAAACAGTACTTTTCCGGTTGTAGGCCTGAGCAGGCCGTTTAAATGTTGGACAAAGGTAGTTTTACCGGAGCCTGAACGCCCTAAAATTAAAGTAAATGCCCCCTTTTCCATAGCGAATGATACATCCTTTAACGCTTCAGTTGCAAAAGGAGTGCCGGGCATATATGTATGCGTCAGCTTGTCTGTTCCAATGAACATATACTATCCACCAACTCCCGGCTATACAATACTTGCGGTGATAAAGGATAGCCGTCTTCACGAAGCATAGCAACCAGCTCAGAGGCGGCGGTACCCTGTAAACCATGACTGTGCAGCATTTTAATATTGGTCAATACTTGCTCCGGCGGTCCTTCCTCAACAATTCGTCCTTGATCGAGGACCACAACCCGGTCGGCATTGGCAGCTTCTTCCGGAAAATGGGTAACATGCACCAGGGCCAACCCCCGGTTTTGGTTTAAATTATGCACAGTTGAGATAACATCATGGCGCCCTGCCGGATCCAGCATCGAGGTTGGTTCATCCATCAAAATACATTTCGGTTCCATGGCCAAAATACCGGCAATGGCCACCCTTTGTTTCTCTCCCCCGGATAGTAAATGCGGCGGCTGACGCATCAGTGGAGTCAATCCCAAAAGATGGGCGACATCATCGACCCTCCGCCGAATTTCAGAGGAAGGCAGGGTCAGATTTTCCAGGCCAAAAGCAATATCCTCTTCAACAGTGGTTGCCACCAGCTGATTGTCCGGGTTTTGAAAAATCATTCCGCAGGCCTGCCGGATCCGGGAATGCTCACTTTCAAAACTTGTAGAAATGCCCTCAACTAAAACCTCACCGTTTTGAGGAATCAACAGGGCATTAAATAACTTCAATAAAGTAGTTTTTCCGGAACCATTAGGTCCAATCAGGGCAACGTGTTCACCCTGGCGGACATTAAAGTTGATCCCGGAAAGGGCCGGTATGGAACCTGGTTGTTCTCCCGTATAATTAAAGTTTACTGATTTGGCCTCAATTATTGCCAAAGGTTCACTAACCATTTTTTTACTCAACCAATTCCAAAATTACCATGTTAGCGCCATCACCGCGTCTTGGTCCTTTTGAAACAATCCTGGTATAGCCACCTTCACGGCCTTCCATTTTCGGGCCTGTCCGTTCAAAAAGGTGGGTGACCACATCCTCATCCATCAAAAAAGATATAGCCTGGCGGCGGGCATGGGCATCCCCTCTTTTGGCCAAAGTGATCATTTTTTCAGCCATAGACCTGATTGCTGACGCCCTGGCGGCGGTAGTTTCCATCCTGCCCGTCCGCAAAAAAGACGTCACCAGGCTGCGCAAGAGAGCTCGCCTGGGCCCGCTTTTGCGACTCAGTTTCTGATATGACATGCTAGATTTCCTCCTTGAAGGCTTACTCCCCGCTGCGATTGAAGGCTAAGCCTAGTTCTTTCAGCTTCTGTTCCACTTCTTCCAGGGATTTCTTGCCAAGGTTGCGTACTTTTATCATTTCCTCTTCCGGTTTACGCACAAGTTCAGCTACAGTATTTATGCCGGCTCGCTTAAGACAGTTATAAGAGCGCACCGAGAGATCAAGCTCTTCAATAGTCATTTCAAGAATACGCTCAAGATCTTCTTCTTTGTGATCGGAAGTTACTTCAACTTCATCAACCTTCTCGGTAAGGTTAATAAACAATTCGATATGGGTATTTAAAATTTTCGCAGCAAGACTCACTGCTTCATCGGGTCTTATACTGCCTTCAGTCCAGACTTCCAAAGTAAGCTTGTCAAAGTCGGTTACCTGGCCCACCCGGGTGTTTTCAACCTGGTAATTTACCTTGCGGATTGGTGAAAACATCGAGTCTACCGGAATCACCCCTATCGGCTGCTGTGGATGCTTGTTGCGTTCCGCCGGAACATAGCCCCGGCCGTTTACAGCGGTCATTTCCATGTATAACCGTGAATTTTCTTCCAGGGTACAGATATAATGGTCTTCGTTCAAAACTTCAACATCAGAAGGCGCTTTAATATCCTTTGCCTTTACTGGTCCGGCTTGTTCAGTATCGATAATTAAAGTTTGCGGTTCTTCTGAATGAATCTTTAAAGAAACCGCTTTTAAATTTAAGATAATCTCGATTGTATCTTCCACTACCCCTGGCAAATTTGAAAACTCATGCAAAGCTCCGTCAAATTTCACATTGGTAATTGCCGCCCCCGGCAGTGAAGACAGCAAGATCCGCCGTAAAGCATTGCCCAGGGTGGTACCATAACCCCGCTCCAGGGGTTCTGCTACAAACTGGCCATAATTATTCTGCTCATCTTTTTTTGTATACTCTATTTTTGGCTTTTCTATTTCAATCATAATATTTCTCATTTACCCTCCTCGTTTAATGTATTGAGGGTGCCTTATTTAATTACCGGGAATACAGCTCCACAATAAAGTGTTCGGTTAGCGGCGCATCAATTTCATCACGCTGCGGAACTCTTAAAATCCGCCCCTGAAGCTTTTCATGATCAACTTCCAGCCATTCGGGTGTTCCCTGCTGTTCCCTTGCCTCTGCAATTTTTGTAAACACCGGCTTATTCTTTCTATTTTCCCGGACAGCAACCACGTCACCGGCTTTAACCAGGTAAGAGGGAATATCAACTTTTCTCCCGTTAACCTCGTAGTGGCCGTGAGTAATCAGTTGCCTTGCTTCACTCCGGGACCTGGCCAACCCCAGCCTAAAGATCACATTATCCAGGCGGCTTTCCAACAATTGAAGTAAGATTTCCCCGGTAACTCCTCTGCGGCGATCCGCTTCCTTAAAATAACGGCGAAACTGCTTTTCCCTGACTCCGTAAAGCCGGCGTGCTTTCTGCTTCTCACGCAGCTGCTGACCAAATTCAGAAAACTTTTGGCGAGCCTGTCCGTGTTCTCCCGGTGGGTAGGCATGGCGCACTACGGCACATTTATCTGAAAAACAACGATCACCTTTTAAATATAGCTTATCTTTTTCTCTGCGGCACAAACGGCAAACTGCATCTGTATGGCGTCCCATTTAAATAATGTTACACCTCCTTCAGTAATAAAATCACTAAACTCTCCGTCTTTTCGGCGGACGGCATCCGTTATGCGGAATTGGGGTTACATCCTTAATCGCGTTAACTTCCAAACCTGCAGACTGCAGTGAACGAATAGCCGCTTCCCGTCCGGCACCCGGTCCTTTAACATAGACTTCTACTTGCCTCATGCCGTGATCAGTAGCTACCTTTGCCGCAGTTTCAGCTGCAAGCTGAGCGGCAAACGGGGTAGACTTACGGGAACCTTTAAAACCGACATTGCCGGCACTGGACCACGAGATGCCATTGCCTTCAGGATCTGTTATATTGATAAAAGTATTATTAAATGTTGATTTAATATGCGCAACCCCGCGTTCTACATTCTTTTTCTCTTTGCGCCTGGTGCGGGTGGTTCGTTTTTTCTTAACCAATTTACCCTAATTCCTCCCTTCTTTTAAATATTTATTTTTTGCGGCGCACACCGACAGTCTTACGCGGCCCTTTGCGGCCCCTGGCATTGTTCTTGGTTTTTTGTCCCCGGACCGGTAGACCGCGACGATGCCTGATGCCACGATAACTATTAATTTCAACCAGCCGCTTGATATTCATAGCGACTTCGCGACGCAAATCTCCCTCAACATTATAGTTTTTGTCAATGAATTCACGCAACCGGCCAAGTTCGTCTTCAGTCAGATCTCGCACTCTTGTCTCTGAACTTATCCCGGTGTGGGATAAAATTGACATCGCTCTGCTTTTGCCTATTCCATAGATATAGCTTAGCGCTATTTCTACTCTCTTATCACGCGGTAAATCTACACCTGCGATTCTGGCCAATAGTTTAACACCTCCTTGAACATAATCCCCCTGTCAGTTTATCCTAACAAATAAGGGGAATTCAATAATACCTCGATAAAAGTTTTTAGCCCTGTCTTTGTTTATGTTTTGGATTCTGACAAATAACCACAACTTCGCCCTTGCGCCTGATTATCTTGCACTTTTCACAAATCTTTTTCACAGAGGGTCTTACTTTCATATCAGCAAACCTCCTTACTTGTAACGGTAGGTAATCCGCCCCCGTGTTAGATCGTAAGGCGATAACTCTACCAAAACCCGATCACCCGGCAGAATGCGTATAAAGTTCATCCGGATTTTACCGGATACATGAGCCAGAATTTTGTGCCCATTACTCAACTCAACCCGGAACATGGCATTCGGCAGCGGCTCAACAACAGTGCCTTCAACTTCAACAACATCTTTTTTCTTACCCATGTTACCAGTTAAACCTCCTCTTCGGAAACCTCGGTTTCCGGTACCAGCAGCTTCCTTAAATATTCAATTACCTGGCTGTCATTTAATTTGCCAGTTTCCACCAATTCCTTAAGATCTACCCTGCGATCATAATGTTGGATATGCGCCTTGTTTTTCTTTTTTGGCTTGGAAACAGGGCGATTGTGCCCGTTAACCAGGTAAACATATTGATCATCGATTTCACGGAGCACCAGGTAGTGTTCATCTTTATCACGGCCGGCAAGAGAACGAACCAGCTGCCCCGGCTGCAGTTCAACCAAAGTTCTACCTCCCTTAATTATATTGAAGAGAAGTCAATACCTCGGGGCCATTATCTCCCAGTGCCACCGTATGCTCAAAGTGGGCGGAAAGGCTTCCATCACTGGTTACCACCGTCCACTGATCATTAAGGACTTTCACTTCCCAGCTGCCGCTGTTTACCATCGGCTCTATCGCCAATAAAATCCCCGGCTGCAACAGGGCTCCGCGACCCGGGGGCCCGAAATTTGGCACCTGCGGCTCTTCATGCATTTCTTTACCGATACCATGACCCACATAATTACGGACCACTGAAAATGAATGTTGTTCCACATAACTTTGCACTGCATGCGAAATGTCCGAAAGCCTGTTGTCGCTTTGCATCGCTTCAATAGCTTTTTGCAAAGAATTCCTGGTTACATTGATCAATTGTTGTGCTTCTTCCGAGATTTTGCCAACACCGAAAGTAGCGGCAGCATCCCCATGGTAACCTTTTAACCGGACACCGACATCAATGCTGATTATATCGCCCTCTTGCAATCTACGCAAGCCGGGAATTCCATGGACAACTTCATTATTGATTGAAGCACATATTGACGCCGGGAAATTATAATAGCCTAAAAAAGCCGGTTCACCACCGTGTTTGCGAATACACTTTTCCGCTATTTTATCCAATTTACCGGTTGTAACGCCGGCATCAATGGCTTCTTTCATTTCATAAAGCGCTTCGGCAACTACCTTGCCCGCTTCTTTCATTAAATTAATTTCCCGTTTTGATTTAAGTTTTATCATATCGACCTTTGCTGTTTAACAGATTTACTACCTCATAAAGCCTCGATAACTGCGCATCAGCATGTGGCTTTCAATCTGCTTGAATGTTTCCAGCGACACCCCTACCACAATGATTAAACCGGTTCCGCCAAATATAATGCTCATACCGGTTAAACGTTCCAGGACAATCGGGGAAACAGCTACAAACGCCAGGGAAAATGCTCCTACCGTGGTCAACCTTGATGTCACCCGGGCCAGGTAATCGGCAGTCGGTCTTCCCGGACGCAACCCGGGGATAAAACCACCGTATTTTTTAATATTACCGGCCACTGTAAAGGGATCAAACTGAACCGCAGTATAAAAGAAGGTAAACAAAATAATCAAGAGCATATATAATACTATGTTTAAGTTAGTACCCCAGCTTAAGCTCTGGGCGATGCTTTGCGCAATCGGATGCTGAATAAAGCTCACCATTGTCTGGGGAAAACTTAGAATAACCGAGGCGAAAATAACCGGGATCACTCCGGCCTGATTTACTTTCATCGGGATATGCGTGGCCTGGCCGCCGTACATTTTTCGGCCAACCACACGCTTACTGTATTGCACATTAATTTTACGTCTTCCCTGGTCCAGGCCAATAATGCCAAGGATAAGCAAGAGCAAAATAGCTGCCACAATTACAATCACCGGCATCCCTATTTCGCCAAAGCGGTATTGTTCGGCCACCATAGCAATGCCCATGGGGAAACCGGCTACAATCCCGGCGAAAATCAATAGAGAAATTCCGTTACCAATCCCTTTTTCAGTCATCAACTCGCCCATCCACATCAGAAACGCAGTTCCTGTTGTAAGCGAAATGATTATAGTTATATAAGAGAGCAAAGTCCTGTCAACCACTGCTTCACCGGCAATTACAGTAGACAAGCCCAGGGCCTGGATAAGGGCAATCAAGATAGTCCCGTAGCGGGTGATCTGGGTCATTTTCTTTTTCCCTTCCGGCCCTTCCTGGCTCCATTCTTTTAACTTGGGAATTACTATCGTCAAAAGGTTCATTATAATGGAGGCATTAATATAGGGCATGATCCCCAGAGCAAAAATGGTAAAGTTAGCCAGGTTTCCACCGCCGATTATGTTAACGAAACCGAAAATGGTGTCATCCTGGAAAAATTCAGCCAGCATTTCTGCTTCCACACCCGGTACAGGTATAGCCGAACCAGCTCTGAAAACAACAAACATTGCCAGGGTAAATAGGATCCGTTCTCTTAATTCTTTTATCCGCCAAGCTGTACGAATTGTTTCCAGCACTTAAATCACCTCTGCCTTCCCGCCGGCTGCTTCTATTTTAGCCTGGGCCTGGCTGCTGAAACAGTGCGCATGCACTTCCAGCTTGCGATCAAGCTCGCCATCGCCAAGCACTTTCAGGGGATCGCGCAGGCTCTTTAGAATTCCCGCTTCCAATAAAAGTTCCGGAGTTACCGTAGTACCTTCTGCAAATATATGCAGATCGCTTATATTAACGATATTCCATTTTTTCTTAAATATATTCTTAAAACCGCGTTTTGGCAGACGCTGAAAGTAAGGCATTTGGCCGCCTTCGAACCCGGGCTTTATGCCGGAACCTGAGCGTGCTTTCTGGCCTTTTTGCCCTCTGCCGGTGGTTTTACCCATTCCCGAAGACATACCTCTGCCTTTACGTTTAGCCGCTTTCCTGGCTCCCTCAGGAGGCCTTAATTCGTGTAAACGCAACAGCTTACACCTCCCTTTAAAACACTTCTCTTTTTACGAACTTTTTTCAACACTGATCAGATGGTTAACCGAATTAACCATACCCCTGATTTCCGCCTTGTCCTTGTGTTCAACGGTTTGACCAATCTTTTTCAGGCCAAGCGCTTTCACCGTACGGCGATGCTTTTTGTAACACCCCAATGGACTACGCACCAGGGTAACCAGCAACTTTTTCTTTGCCATTGCTTTCAACTCTCCTTAGCTGAGCAGTTTCTCTACTTCTATACCGCGCAAAGAACTTACTTTTTCAGCCTGCTTGAGCGATTTCAAACCTTCCATGGTGGCATTAACAATATTTATCGCATTATCGGAGCCAAGAGATTTGGTTAAAACATCTCTAACCCCGGCCAATTCCAAGACCGCACGCACCGGCCCACCGGCGATAACGCCGGTACCTTCGGAAGCCGGCTTAAGCAAAACTTTTCCTGCTCCAAATCTGCCCGTGACTTCATGGGTAATCGTAGTCTCAGCTAGCGGCACCCGGATTAAATTTTTCTTGGCATTTTCAATACCCTTGCGGATTGCTTCAGGTACCTCACCGGCTTTGCCCATACCTGTGCCGACAACACCGTTTTCGTCACCGACTACAACCAAAGCGCTAAAACTAAAGCGGCGTCCGCCTTTAACCACCTTGGCCACGCGGTTTACCTTAACTACCTTTTCTTGCAACTCCTGTGACGGTTCGATCTTTGACACCCGTGCAATTCCCCCTTTCTAAAGATTTAACCCGGCTTCGCGGGCTCCATCGGCCAGCTCTTTTATTCTCCCGTGGTAGAGGTAACCACCCCGGTCGAAAACTACATCCTTAATTCCCTGATCCACAGCGCGGCTGGCCACAGAATACCCAACTTTGCGGGCAGCTTCACGATTGCCGCCGTGATCCAGCTCAGAACGCAGCTGCGAATCCACCGTAGAAGCGGCAACAATGGTCGTTCCAGATTGATCATCAATCACCTGGGCATAAATATGTTTGCTGCTGCGGAATACATTTAGCCGGGGGCGCTCCGGCGTACCATATACTTTATTCCGAACTCTCCGATGACGCCGTTTCCGACTTACTTGACGTGATTTTGCACTAAGCACTATCCTACACCTCCAGGCGACTATTTACCAGCTTTACCCGCTTTCTGGCGCACGTTTTCATTTTCATACCTGATTCCCTTTCCTTTGTACGGTTCAGGCGGGTATACTCTGCGGATTACCGCAGCCAGGTTATTTACCTGCTGCTTATCAATGCCCTTGATCACAACTTTAGTGGGACTGGGCACTTCAATTTCAATTTTTTCCCTGGGTTCGAAAACCACAGAATGGGCAAAACCCATGTTTAAAACCAGGTTATCCCCCTGCATTGCGGCCCTATAGCCCACCCCTACCAATTGCAGGCTTTGGGTGTAACCTTCAGTTACCCCCGTAACCATGTTGGCAATCAAAGTCCGGGTCAGGCCATGTAAAGACCGATGCTCGGGCTTATCAGTAGGACGCTTGACATAAAGCCGTCCTTCTTCTTCCTGCTCAACAATTATGTCCCTGTGCAGCTCTCTGGAGAGCTCGCCTTTAGGACCTTTTACAGTAATATTGTTCCCTTTTAATTGTACCTGGACACTTTCCGGTACAGCAATGGGTTTTTTACCGGTTCGAGACATCGGTAACCCTCCTCGCTATGCTACCAGATATAGCACAAAACTTCGCCGCCGGTTTCGGTTTCCCGGGCCTGGCGATCACTCATCAACCCCTGGGAGGTGGAAATAACCGCTATTCCCAATCCGCCCAGAACCTTGGGCAGTTCATCCTTTTTAACATATACCCTTAAACCAGGTTTGCTAATCCGCTTTAAACCGCTGATAATTTTTTCCTGATTGGGCCCGTATTTCAGATAAACCCGCAAAATACCCTGTTTATCGTCTTTAATAAACTCGTAGTCCCTGATAAAACCTTCCTGCTTTAAAATAGAGGCAATCGATTGCTTTACATTCGAAGCAGGGACCTCCACTGTTTTATGCCGGACGTCGTTGGCATTACGCACACGCGTCAGCATATCGGCAATTGGATCTGTCATCATTGGCAGTAATAACCTCCTCTCATTCTTTCATCATCTACCAGCTGGCTTTCTTAATCCCCGGAATTTTCCCTTCGTTGGCCAGATGACGAAAGCAAAGGCGGCACAGGCCGAATTTGCGCAAGTAAGCCCTTGAGCGGCCGCATATACTACAGCGGTTGTAACCGCGGACTTTGAACTTAGGCTTTCTCTTGGCCTTAGCTATTAACGATTTCTTGGCCATCCTTTCCCTCCTTAAACTAACGCGAAGCTTTTTTTACGAGGCCGCCCTGAAGGGCATGCCTAAAAGCGTTAAAAGTTCGCGTGCTTCTTCATCAGTCTCGGCGGTGGTCACAATTGTGATATCCATACCAAGGACTCTCTCCACTTGACTGTACTCAATCTCGGGGAAAATTAACTGTTCTTTTATACCAATGGTAAAGTTGCCTCGCCCGTCAAAAGAATGGGGTGATATCCCCCGGAAATCCCTGACCCTGGGCAATGCAATACTAAAAAGTTTATCCAAAAAATCATACATTCGGATACCACGCAGGGTCAGTTTACAGCCGATGGGATTGCCCTCACGGACTTTAAAGCTGGCCACCGAGCGGCGTGCCCTGGTTACAACCGGCTTCTGGCCGGTGATAATCGAGAGGTCATTTACCGCTGCATCCAGTATTTTCGGGTTTTCTTTACCTTCTCCCAGGCCCATATTGATTACTATCTTTTCGATGCGCGGCGCCTGCAGCTTATTTCTGTAGGCAAACCGTTCAACGAGAACGGGCCGTACTTCTTCCAGGTACTTCTGCTTTAACCGTGACATATTCGCGCCTTAACCCTCCTTACTTATCCAGCGATTCGCCGCACTTTTTACAAGCTCTAACCCGGCTGTCATTAGAAAGAGTTTTTTTCGTTACCCGGGTCGGCTTACTGCAGGCCGGGCAAATAACCATAACTCTTGAAGCCGGAAAATCGGCTTCCATCTCCCTGATTCCCCCCTGGGGAACCCTCTGGGTCGGCTTGGCATGTTTTTTAATAATATTTACTCCTTCCACTTTTACCCTGCCCTGGCCGGGCTTAGTGGATATAACTTTACCTTTCTTCCCTTTATCTTTGCCGGAAAGGACTAAAACTTTATCCCCCCGGCGAACAGGCATTTTTTTCACTACCACCGGTTATTCGCCTCCTCCATACTTAAAGAACTAAATTACTTCCGGCGCCAGGGAAACAATTTTCATAAATTCTTTCTCCCTGAGCTCACGGGCAACCGGACCGAAAATGCGGGTTCCCCGCGGGTTATTTAATTCGTTAATTAAAACTGCCGCATTCTCGTCGAAATTAATATGCGAACCATCCCTGCGGTTTAGCCGGCTTTTTGTCCGCACTATTACAGCCCGGACCACATCGCCCTTTTTTACTCCGCCTCCGGGAGTAGCTTCCTTAACCGAACCAACGAAAATATCGCCAATACGACCGGTTTCACGCCTCGAGCCGCCCAGGACCCTTATACACAGGATCTTTTTCGCTCCCGAGTTATCAGCTACTTTTAAAACGCTCTCAGTTTGTATCATCGTTGCCTCTCCTTTCACCCTCTTCCCGACAGGCTTTTCGAAAAGAGAACCCTACAGCTTCGACTTCCTTGTAACTTCAACCAGGCGCCAGTTTTTATCCTTACTCAAAGGCCTGGTCTCCACAATTTTTACTATATCGCCTACCCGGGATTCATTATTTTCGTCATGAATCTTATACCTCTTGGTGCGGCGGACGGTCTTGCCATACAAAGAATGGTGAGTTAATCTTTCCACCGCCACAACCCTTGTTTTATTCATTTTATCACTGACCACCCGTCCGCTACGGACTTTAGTTTTGCTTGTTTCCAAACTAATGGGCCTCCCTTCTCCTTTAAGCTCAGCTAAGGGCCCGTTCCCTGAGCACTGTTTTTACACGAGCAATGTTGCGGCGGACCTCTTTAATGCGCATCATATTATCCAACTGACCGGTGGCTTGCTGGAACCGAAGGTTAAATAGTTCTTCTTTCAGCTCTTTCACTTTCTTATCCAGTTCCTCTTCATTTAATTCATGGACTTCTTTCATTTTCATTCAGATACACCACCCGCTTCAGTTCTACTGACGAACTTGGTTTTGATCGGCAGCTTGTTCGCTGCCAGGCGCAGAGCCTCTTTGGCCACTTCATCACTTACCCCGGCCAATTCAAACATGACTCGGCCCGGTTTAACTACGGCCACCCAGTATTCTGGATTGCCTTTGCCTTTACCCATGCGGGTTTCGGCAGGCTTTTCCGTCACCGGCTTGTCGGGAAAGATACAGATCCATACCTTGCCTCCCCGCTTAATCGACCTGGTCATGGCAATACGAGCCGCTTCAATCTGCCTGCTGGTAATCCAGGAAGGTTCCAGGGCCTGCAAGCCATATTCGCCAAACTGTACTGTAGTGCCGCCCTTGGAACGCCCCTTTAAACGGCCGCGTTGGTGACGGCGAAATTTAACCCGCTTAGGCATTAACATTTGCTTCAACCTCCTCCGCAGGCTTTTCCTCGCCAGGTTTAGGGGGTAATATTTCGCCTTTGTAGATCCAAACCTTTACGCCAATTCTTCCATAGGCAGTTTTGGCTTCCACAAATCCATAATCAATGTCAGCGCGTAATGTCTGCAGCGGCACCGTGCCTTCGTGGTAACTTTCGTTACGAGCCATCTCTGAGCCTCCAAGCCGGCCACTGCAGGCAATTCTTACCCCTTTGGCTCCATTGCGCATGGTCCGGAAAACAGCCTGTTTCATCGCCCTTCTGAATGCAATTCGCCTTTCCAGCTGAGAAGCGACATTTTCAGCTACCAGCTGAGCATCCATCTCGGGCTTTTTAATTTCAATTATATTTATGTGCACTTTCTTATCGGTTACCTTTTCCAGTTGCTTACGCAATCCTTCAACCCCGGCTCCGCCCCGGCCGATAACCATTCCCGGTTTGGCAGTGTGAATATTGATCCGGACATTGTTGGCTGCCCTTTCAACCTCTATCCGGGATACTGAAGCACCCTCAAGGGTGTTTTGAATAAAATCCCTGATCCGCAAGTCTTCATGCAGCTGTTCCTTGTAATTTTTTCCGGAATACCACCGTGCATCCCAATCACGAATAACTCCAATCCGGAAACCGACGGGATTAACCTTTTGTCCCAAGTCTAGACCCCCTTTCTTTCTTTGAGTATGACCGTAATATGGCTGGTGCGTTTAAAAATTAGGTTTCGCCTTCCCCTGGCTCGCGGTTGAACCCGCTTTATAGTGGGGCCTTCATCAACGTAGACCTGATCAATATAGAGAGCACCGCGGTTCATTTCCTGATTATACTCAGCGTTTGCGGCCGCGGAATTAACCACTTTGGCTACGGTCGGAGCAGCGCCCCTTGAAGTATAACGTAATATGCCCAGGGCTTCATCCAAATCTTTATTTCGTATTAGATCAACTACGGTCCTCGCTTTACGCGGCGCCAGGCGTACATAGCGAGCCTTTGCTTTAGCTTCCATTGGTTATTCTGCCTCCTCTGCCCTACTTAATGGTCGTAGTCCGCTCGGTATGGTGCCCGTGCCCACGGAATGTGCGGGTCGGAGCAAATTCCCCCAATTTATGTCCCACCATATCTTCACTGATAAAAACCGGGACATGTCGGCGGCCGTCATATACAGCAATGGTGTGTCCGACCATTTCCGGAAATACCGTCGAGCGGCGGGACCAGGTTTTTGCAACCTTTTTTTCTCCCTTTTCGCTCATCTGGCGAACTTTTTTGATCAAACTCTCTTCTACATAAGGGCCCTTTTTTAGTGAACGAGCCATCTATTTACAACCTCCCTTTCAACCGGTAGCAGAAAGCGCATATTAAAAACAGCGCTCCCGTCTTATGGCTACTTTTTCCGGCGGCGGATAATATACTTGTCCGAGTCCTTTTTCTTCCTGCGGGTTTTATACCCAATGGTCGGCTTGCCCCACGGAGTAACCGGGCTCTCAAGTCCAATCGGCGCCCTGCCTTCACCGCCGCCGTGCGGGTGATCGCTGGGATTCATCACCGAACCGCGTACTGTCGGGCGTCTACCCATCCAGCGGCCGCGGCCGGCTTTGCCGATGGTTAAGTTCTCATGCTCAACATTGCCAAGCTGTCCGATTGTTGCCCGGCAGTCCAGGTGCACCAGCCTTACTTCGCCTGAAGGCAATCGCAAATGACCCATCTTGCCTTCCTTAGCCGCCAGCTGTGCGGCAGTCCCGGCCGAACGAGCCAGTTGGCCTCCATAACCTTGCTTCATTTCAATATTGTGAATAAAAGTGCCCACCGGGATTGAGCGAAGCGGCATGGCATTGCCGGGTCTTACCTCGACTTTCTTTCCGGAGACAACCTTCTGGCCGGGTCGTAAACCCATCGGGGCAAGAATGTACCGCTTTTCCCCGTCTGCATAATTCAACAAAGCAATATTGGCCGAACGGTTTGGATCGTATTCAATCCCGGCCACTTTTGCCGGAATATCATCTTTATCCCGTTTAAAATCAATGATTCGATAGCTGCGCTTATGCCCGCCGCCCCGGTGACGTACAGTCATTCTTCCGTAAACATTTCGTCCGGCTTTCTTTCTCAAAGGAGCTAAAAGAGTTTTTTCAGGCTCCTTTTTGGTAATTTCGTCAAAAGTCGATACGGTGACAAACCGCCGCCCCGGCGAAGTAGGTTTAAAACGTTTTACAGCCATTACCTGTCCCTCCTTCTTCTAGCGGCTTTCAAACAGCTCTATTGGTTTGCTGCCTTCGGCCAGAGTTATAATCGCCTTTTTCCATGAAGCTGTTTTCCCTTCGGGAAAACGGCCCAGGCGTTTCCTTTTGCCTTTGAAGTTAGCGGTGTTAACCGAGTTTACTTGAACACCAAAGATTTCTTCAAGAGCCCGCTTAATTTCAATTTTGTTGGCATCGCTGTCTACAATAAATGTATACTTGTTCTCTACCATGAGATCTGTAGCTTTTTCGCTAATCAGGGGACGGATAATTATATCCCTTGCTTCCTTCATCCGCCGAACACCTCCTCAACCTGCTGGAGGGCATCTTTGCTCATCACCAGGTAATCATAATTCAAAATATCGAGCACATTAAGCTGGCGGGCTAATATTGTTTTTACCCTGGGCAGGTTGCGCGCCGACATCATTACATTATGGTCGGTTTGAGCATTTACAATCAAAGCTCCCCCGCTTGCATTCAACCGGCTTAGAAGGTTGACCATTTTTTTGGTTTTAGGTTCATCAATGGCAAAATCATCGACTACAATTAATTTTCCTTCATTAACCTTGTCGCTCAGGGCAGATTTAAGGGCTTTGCGCCGCATTTTTTTCGGCACCTTGCTTGTATAATCCAGCGGCCTGGGGCCGAAGATTACGCCACCGCCAACCCAGATTGGTGAACGGACCGATCCAGCCCGGGCACGTCCGGTTCCTTTTTGCGGCCACGGCTTGGCGCCGCTTCCTCTCACTTCGCTACGGTCCTTGGATGAAGCCGTTCCCTGCCGGCGTTTTGCAGCCTGCGAAACAGCTGTCTGATAGAGAGCTCCTTTATTTAACGGCGCCCCAAAAAGACCGGCCTGGACCTCAATTTCTTCCACCTGTTCACCGTCTTTGTTATATAGCGATATTTTAGGCATATTCAAGGGCATCTCCTTTCTCCGGGCTATCCGTTTTATTTGCTTTTCACCGATTCTTTGATTTCCACCAGGCCGCCCCTGGGGCCGGGCACGGAACCCTTTACCAGTAAAATATTTTTTTCTGCATCAACGTCTACGACATTCAGTTTCTGAACTGTGCGCCTCCGGGCGCCCATGCGCCCGGGGAGCGGGCGTCCTTTAAAAACCCTGGCAACCCCCATCGATCCCAGGGAACCGGGACCGCGGTGATAATGAGAACCATGGGTTTTAGGACCTCTGCCAAAGTTCAATTTTTTAATCGCCCCGGCAAATCCTTTGCCCTTGGAGGTTGCGCTGACATCGACATTATCGCCAACAGCAAAGCAGTCAGCTTTAATTTCCTGGCCCGGACTGTAGCTCTCCGGGTTATTAATCCTGAACTCGCGCAAGTACTGCATCGGCTTAAGCTTTGCACGTTGAAAGTGTCCCTTTAAAGGTTTGTTCACCCGGTTTTCCTTTTTACCTTTATAACCGAGCTGAATGCTATTGTATCCGTCTTTGTCCATGCTCTTAACCTGAACTACCCGGCAAGGCCCGGCTTCCAAAACTGTAACCGGAATAACCCGGCCCTGGTCATCATAAACCTGTGTCATTCCTACTTTTCGCGCCAAAATTGCTTTATCCATTATCGTGAGGCACCTCCCGCCACTTTAGCTAGAGCTTAATCTCAATGTCAACACCGGCAGGCAAATCAAGCCTCATTAAAGCATCGATTGTCTTCGGTGCAGGTTCTAGTATATCAATCAGACGCTTATGAGTGCGCATTTCGAATTGCTCCCGGGAGTCTTTATATTTGTGCGGCGCCTTAATAACCGTGTAAAGGCTTCTCTCTGTCGGTAAGGGTACCGGACCGGAAACATCAGCTCCCGTACGGCGCGCCGTCTCAACTATCTTACCGGCAGACTGGTCCAATAATTGGTGATCAAAAGCTCTCAGCCTGATCCTGATTTTTTGGTTGGTCATGGACAAATATCCTCCTTGTCGCCTGATTAAATCAAAGCTGCTCCGTAAAAATTACCCGGTTTAAATTCCGGCAACCTTTTACTTCATCGCTGTTCGCAAACTAATAATCTGTAAACTGGCTTATTCTGCAATCGAAGTGACTACACCGGCGCCGACGGTGCGCCCACCTTCGCGGATAGCGAAGCGCACTCCTTCTTCAATGGCAATCGGGGTAATCAGTTCAATATCCATATTCACGTTGTCGCCGGGCATAACCATCTCCATGCCTTCCGGCAAACTTATGGTCCCGGTAACATCGGTGGTGCGGAAATAAAACTGCGGGCGATACCCCTGGAAAAACGGAGTGTGGCGACCGCCTTCTTCTTTCTTCAATACATATACTTCCGCGCCTGAACTCGCCCCCCCCGGCCGCGCACATCTCTGGTGGGCACCTGGTCACCGGGGGCGATGTCCCGGTGCCTCAGGCTGGGGCGAACGATGTCAGGCGGGCGGCGACG